>NZ_CP085840.1:3728848-4039585 GCF_020715685.1 Dermatobacter hominis | reverse complement strand
GACGACGAGTTCGGGCAGATCGACGTCGAGGCGCTCGGGCGCCACCTCGAGGACCCGTCGGTGCGGATGGTGGCGCTCAGCCACGTGCCCACGCAGGGCGGTCTCGTGAACCCGGCCGAGGAGGTGGGGCGGCGGTGCCGGGAGGCGGGCGTGACGTTCCTCCTCGACGCCTGCCAGTCGGCGGGGCAGCTGCCGCTCGACGTCGCTGCGCTCGGCTGCGACCTGCTGACCGCGACGGGACGGAAGTACCTCCGGGCACCGCGCGGCACCGGCTTCCTCTGGGCCCGTGCCGACCTGGCGGACCGGCTGGCCCCGCTCGGCTCGGCCGGCGCCGAGTGGACCGGTCCGACGACCTCCCGGCTGCCCGGGGGCGCGGCCCGGTTCGAGCGCTTCGAGCGGAGCGTCGCCGGGCTGCTCGGGCTGGGTGCCGCCGTCGACTACGCGCTCGACCTGGGCCTGGCGGCGATCGGCGACCGCGTCGGGTCGCTCGCCGAGCACCTCCGCGCCGGCCTGTCGGCGCTGCCGGGCGTCGCCGTGCACGACCGCGGCGTGCGCCGCTGCGGGATCGTCACGTTCACCGTCGACGGCGTGGCACCCGCCGAGGTGCGGCGCGCCCTCGCGGCCGACGCGGTGCAGGTGTGGACGACGAGCGCCTCGTTCGCCCGCATCGACCTCGGCGAGCGCGGCATCGACGAGATGGTGCGGGCCTCGGTGCACTACCTGAACACGACCGAGGAGCTCGACCGGACCGTCGACCTCGTCGGCCGGCTGGCCGGAGCGTCGAGGTGAGCGGCTCGTTCCACGCGCTGATGGGGTCGGTCGATCCGCCGATGTACGTCGTGACGGCGCGGGGCGCCGACGGCGAGCCGGTCGGCTGCCTGGTGGGGTTCGCGACGCAGGTGAGCATCCGGCCGCCCCGCTTCGCCGTGCTGGTGTCGCGCCTCAACCACACCTTCGGCCCGGCCATGGCGGCAGAGCACCTCGTGGTCCACGTGCTGCGGAAGGGCGATGACGACCTGGCCCGGCGGTTCGGCGGCGAGACGGCCGACGACCTGCCCGACGGCGGCGTCGACAAGTTCGTCGGACTGGCCGTGCGGGACGGGCCCGGCGGGGCCCCGGTCATCGACGGGCTCGACTGGTTCGGCGGCCGGGTGTTCGGCCGCTACGACTGCGGCGACCACGTCGCCGTCGTGCTCGACCCGGAGGGCGGCGAGGCGCCGAGGGCGGCCCTGCCTGCGTACGGGCTGCAGGACGCGTTCGGCGTGGTGGATCCCGGCCACCCGGCCTGAGGGAGGGACGGCCACCCGGCCTGAGGGAGGGACGGCCACCCGGCCTGAGGGAGGGACGGCCACCCGGCCTGAGGGAGGGACGGCCACCCGGCCTGAGGGAGGGACGGCCACCCGGCCTGAGGGAGGGACGGCCACCCGGCCTGCCCGGCGAACGTGCGTGTATCACGCCCGCCACGGGCCAGCCCCGCACACGAACGAGCGGCACCGAAGAACGTGTGTGGATCACGCCCGCCACGGGCCAGCCCCGCACACGAACGAGCGGCACCGAAGAACGTGTGTGGATCACGCCCGCCACGGGCCAGCCCTGCACACGAACGAGCGGCACCGACGAACACGCGCCGATCACGCCCGCCACGGGCCGCCCCCCGCACACGTTCGGGCGACCCCGGCGATCGCGTGTCGATCTCGGCCTGACCGTCGTGCCGTGCGGGGCGCCACCGGACCGGTGGTGCACCGCACGGGCACGAGCGAGGGTCAGAGGCCGACGACGTTGGTGGGGACCTGCGACGGGTTCGTGTTGCCCGTGCCCAGCTGCCCGTAGGTGTTGGCGCCCCAGCACTGGACGGCGCCGGTGCTGCGCAGCACGCAGGTGTGCGCCTCGCCCCCGGTGACCGCGGTGGCGCCGACCATCGCACCGACCGCGACCGGCGACGAGCTGGCGTCGGTGCCGGCGTCGCCGAGCTGCGAGGCCTCGTCGCGACCCCAGCACCAGACCGAGCCGCCGGCCGCGACGGCGCAGGCGTGGTCCGAGCCCCGACCGATCGAGCTCACGGCCGCCAGGTCGACGACGACCTGCGGCGTGTTCTCCTTCAGCGGCGGGGGCGGCGGGTCACCCTCCTGGGGAGGGGGCGGGAGCACCTGTGCGTTTCCGAGCTGGCCGTAGAGGTTCTCGCCCCAGCACACCGGCCCGAGCCCGCCGCTGCGGGTGGCGCAGCTGAAGCCGCCGCCCGCGACGACGCTGGTGGCGTTCGGCAGGTTGACCACCGCGCCGGCCACGGTGGCGGTGATGAACGTGCCGTTGCCGACCTGGCCGTTCACGTTGGCGCCCCAGCACGAGACCCCGCCCGTGCTGCGGAGGGCGCAGGAGTGCGCGTCACCGGCTGCGACCGCGGTGGCGCCGGTGAGGCCGGCCACGCTGCGCGGTGTCGCGGCCGAGGTGGTCGAGCCGGTGCCGAGCTGGCCGCTGAAGTTGTCGCCCCAGCACACGACCGTGCCGGTGCTCTTCAGCGCACAGGTGTGCGAGCCGCCGACGGCGACCGACGTCGCGCCGGTGAGGTTGTAGACGGTGACGGGCGTGCTCGTCGAGGTCCAGCTGCCGTCACCGAGCTGGCCGTCGGCGTTGTTGCCCCAGCACACGACCGTCGTGTCCGACTTGGTCGCGCACGTGTGGAACCCACCCGCGGCGAGCGACGTGGCGCCGGTCAGGCCGACCACCGAGACGGGGCTCGAGGACGACGTGAAGCTGCCGTTGCCGAGCTGGCCGAAGCTGTTGTTGCCCCAGCACCGCACGGTGCCGTTGGCCCGCAGCGCACAGGTGTGCTGGCGCCCCGAGACGACCTTGGTCACCGCGGAGCTGCCGCCCGGGACGGTCGTGGTCGTCGACGTGGTCGTCGCGCCGCCTCCGCCGTCGGCCGGCGGCGTGCACGCCGCGGTCGCGCCGAGCGCGACCGCGGCGAGCGCCACGGCGATGATCGTCCTCGCACGGTGGAAGGACACGTCGCTGCCTCCTCTGCTGCCGGGGCCGGTGGCCCGGCTCAGGCCCTGTCGTCGATGGTGAAGGCGAAGCCGTACGCCGAGGCCGGGTCCCACCACTGGCCGCCCAGGTACCAGGTCCCGGACAGTCGGGCGGAGTTGGCCGACGGGCTGGACAGCGCCGTGAACACGACCTGCGACGACAGGTTGCCGATCCCGTTCTGCGAGTCGTTGACCGTCACGGTCCCGAGGAAGGAGTTGAACCAGAGGAACCGGTTCAGGTCCACGGTGATCGTGCCCGAGGACCCGCCCGGGCCGACGTAGCCGGCGCTGCCGCCGACCTTCGAGATGCCGAACTCGTCACGGTTGATGTAGAGGTTGCCCGTGGTCGTCCGGCCCTCGTAGGCGTAGTTGCGAGCGCCGTTGAACTGGATCCGGACCCGGTCGGTCACCGTCTGGGGCGGGTCGACCACGATGGTCTCGGTCGCCGTGGAGGTGGCGTTCTTGTTGTCCTTCACCGTGAGGGTGATCGTGTAGGTGCCGGCCGTGGTGTAGGTGACCTGGCTGAGCAGCCCGTTGGCGGTCTGACCGTTGCCGAAGTCCCACTGGTAGCTCACGATCGAGCCGTCGGGATCGACCGAACCGGTCGCGTTGACCGTGACCAGCAGCGGTGCGACGCCCGAGGTGGGCAGCGCCAGCAGCGCCGGCACGGGCTTGGCGTTGGCACCGCTCACGACGATGGCCTGGGTGGCCGAGCGCTGGGCGCCCTTGTCGTCCTTCACCGTCAGCTTCACGGTGTAGGTGCCGGCCGCCGAGTAGGTCGTCGAGGTGGTGGGCCCCGTCGCCGTCTGGCCGTTGCCGAGGTCCCAGGTGTACTGGACGATCGAGCCGTCGGGATCGGTCGACGAGGCGCCGTTGAGGTTGACCAGCAGCGGCGCGGGACCGGCCGTCGGCGAGGCCTGGATGACCGCCGTGGGCAGCTGGTTCGGTGCGACGACCGTGATCGTCGTGCTCTTCAGCGCCGTGGCCCCCTGGTTGTCGGTGACGGTGAGCGTCGCCGTGTAGGTCCCCGCTGCGGTGTAGGCGTGCGTCGGGGAGGGCCCGGTGCCGTTCTGGCCGTCACCGAAGTTCCAGGCGTAGCTGACGATGGCGCCGTCGGCATCGCTCGAGCCGGCGCTGCTCAGCTGCACCAGGAGCGGTGCCGTGCCGGTCGACGGCGTGGCCGAGGCCTGCGCGAGCGGCGCCTGGTTCGGCGGCCGGTTGACGAGGACGGTCGTGTGCGCCGTGCTCGTCGCCCCCCTGTTGTCGGTGATCGTCAGGACGGCGTCGTAGGTGCCGGGGATCGTGTAGCTCGCCGACGCGGTCACCCCGGAGCCGCTCTGGCCGTTGCCGAAGTTCCAGCTGTAGCTGACGATCGTGCCGTCGAGGTCGGAGCTCTCGCTGCCGTCGAAGCTCACGGACAGCGGCGCGGTGCCCGACGTCGGGGTGGCCGCGGCCACCGCCGTCGGAGCGATGTTCGGGTTCTCCGAGACGTCGATGTTCACCGTCTGGGTGCCCGTACCGCCCTGGCTGTCGGTCACGACGAGCGTGACCGTGTAGGTGCCGGCGGTGGTGTACGTGACCTGCGTGGTCACGCCGGTGGCCGTCTGGCCGTTGCCGAAGTCCCATGCGTAGCTCGAGATCGTGCCGTCCGAGTCGCTCGAGCTCGCGCCCGAGAGGTTGACGGTCATCGGGACCGTGCCGACGATCGAGACCACGTTGGCCACGGCGGTCGGGGGGACGTTGGGCTTCGGCGCCACGGTGATGACCTGGGTCGCCGTGTTGGTCGCGCCCTTGTTGTCCGTCACCGTCAGCGTGGCGTTGTACGTGCCCGCCGAGTTGTAGGTGGTCGAGGCATCGGCCGTGGTGGCCGTCTGGCCGTTGCCGAAGTCCCAGGCGTAGCTGGAGATCGTCCCGTCGGGGTCGGACGAGCCGCTGCCGGTGAAGTTCACGGTGAACGGCGCGTTGCCGGACGAGCCCGAGGTGCCGATGGCCGCGATCGGCGGCGCGTTCGGCGGCTCGTTGACGGTGATCGGCACGGTCTTGGAGTCGACGTCGCCGTCGCTGTCGGTGATCGTCAGCTTGGCGTTGTAGGTCCCCGGCGTGCTGTAGGTGGTGAAGGCCGTGGAGCCCGTGCCGGTCTGGCCGTTGCCGAAGTCCCAGGCGTAGCTGGTGATCGTCTTGGCGGCGGTCGAGGTCGTGCCGTTGAAGTTCACGGTCAGCGGCGCGCTGCCGGTCGTGACCGACGGGGTGAAGTCGGCCTTGACGCCCTTGCCGATGATCGGGTTGACGCTGCCGATGAGGACCGCCGTGTTGGTGCCCGACGCGGCCGGAAGGCCGAGCTGGCTGTTGAGCTCGCCGTTGGCGAGGCCGAGCGGGCCGCAGCCGCTGGCGCCCGGGACGCTGAACGAGTTGTTGACCATCGTGGCGACGCCGGTCGAGGCGTCGTAGGGCACGCCGGTGATCGGCGTGTTCGGCGCCGGCGGGTTCGTCGTGCCGGTCGTCAGGGCCAGCGAGATCGGCCCGATGTAGCAGGAGCTGCCGAGGCTGATGCCCGAGGGGCTGCCCTCCAGCTTGACCCGGACCGAGACGTTGACGTTGGCCACACCGGTCAGCGGGTTGAGGTTGCCGGTGGCCGCGGCCGTCGGCTGGATGGTCGCGGTGATGACCGCACCCGATGCCTCGAGGTAGGCCGGCGGGAAGTAGACGCCGCTCTGCGGCACGCTGACGGCGCCCGACGCGGTGATCGTGCCCGCGATCGTCGTGTCCTCCTTGGGCTGGTAGCCCGAGGCGAGCTCGCTGTTGTCGTTGGCGGCGGTGCACTGCGGGTCCGCCGGGAAGTCCGTCGCCCCGTCGTCGTCGTTGTCATCGGCGTCGGAGCACGCCGGCAGCGGCTTGGCCGTCAGATCGAACGACGTCTCCTTGATCGCCATGTTGCCGCCGGTGATCTTCATGTTGAACGGCCCCGGGTTCGACACCGGTTGCGCGTCGGCGCCGAACGGCATGATCGCCAGCACCGCGGCGACGAGCGCCGCAGCCACGAGCGCGACCAGCGCCGGCGTCCCCCTCTTCCTCCGGGCCCCTCCGGGCCCCGTCCCGTTCCTGGTCATCGCACCCATCTCCTGATCCCCGTTCCGCACTGCTTCGATCTCCACTGCCCGCTCCCCGCCGGTGACGGCGGGAGCTTCGAACTCGGACCGGGCCGGGGGTGCGGGATCGCCGCACCCCCGGCCGGTCTCACGTCACCGGCCCTCAGCCGGTGACCCCGTTGTCCCACGTGGTGAAGGCCACGCCGGTGCTCCCGGTGGACCCGACGTTGCCGAGCTGGCCCGTCGAGCCGTTGACGCCGGCGCCGCCGTTGGTGGCACCCGTGCCGAAGGCACCGCCGGTCCCACCGGCACCACCGGCACCTGCTGCGCCGCCCGCACCGCCGGCACCGCCGCCGCCGGTGGTGCTGGTCTGGTTGGTGACGCTCAGCGTGCCGGAGCCGTTGTGGAAGGCCGCGATCGACGGACCGCCGGCACCACCGCCGCCGCCGGAGCCGCCGCGGCCGCCAGCGGCACCGCCGCCGCCACCGCCACCGCCGACGCCGCCGACCGACATGCCGGGACCGCCGTTGCCGCCCTTGCCACCGGTGCCACCGGTGCCACCGGTGCCACCGGTTCCGCCGAGGCCGGTGGTCAGCGTGGTGTTGTCAGCGGTGATGGTCGCGTTGTTGGAGTAGAGGGCGAACGAGCCGCCACCGGCGCTGCCGCCGGTACCGCCGGCGCCACCGCCGCCACCGACACCGCCGGAGCCGCCGGCGCCGGAGCGGGTGGCGTTGGCCCAGCCGCTGCCACCGCCGCCACCACCGGCGCCGATGCCACCGGCACCGCCGGTGCCTGCGTTGACGCCGACGAAGGTGTCGCCGAGGGCACCGAAGGCGGTCCCTCCGGCCGAGCCGGCGCCGCCGGCCGCCTCGTTGGAGGTGCCGCCGCCACCGCCACCGCCGCCGCGAGCGGCGTTGACGCCGGCGATGCCGCCGAGGCCGCCACCGTCGCCGGCGTTGCCGGTGTTGCCGCCCTTCTCACCGACCTTGCCGTTGGCGGTGCCCAGGATGTTCTGGGCCCCGTCGGCGCCCTTGCCCGAGCGGGCCAGGCCGGTCCCGCCGGCGCTCACGCCGCCGGGTGCGACGCCGATGATCGGGTTGCCGGTGGAGGCGATGCCGTTGGCGCCGCCGCTCCCGTTGCCGCCCTGCGAGCCGCCGGCGCCCTGGGCGCCGTCCTGGGCCGTGATGTCGGAGTTCAGGACGGTCACGTTCGAGCCGCTGAGGGCCCGGAGGCCGTAGGCGCTCGAGCCGGCACCGCTGGCGGCGCCGGAGTCGACCTCGACGTCGTCGAGCGTCAGCACCGAACCGTTCGTCGCCAGGACGCCGGTGGCGTTGACGCCGCCCCCGCCCTGGATCGTGATGCCGTCGATGATGGTCGGCGTGGCCTGGCCGTCGGCGATGACGCCGGCGGAGCCGGCGGCCCCGGTGACGACCGCCTCGGTCGCCCCGTCGCCGCCACCGAGCTCGAAGCTCTGGTCGTAGCCGCCGTAGACGTCGATCCCGCCGACGACGGAGAACCCGTCGTAGGCGCCGCCGGCCACGTCGATCCGGACCTTGCCCCGGGCGACGGCGGCGGTGAGCGCCGCGCCGATCGAGTCGAACGGATCGTCGACCGAGCCGGTGCCGGCGTCGTTGCCGCCGTCACGGACCCGCAGGACCAGGTCCTCGGCGGTGATCGTGATCGTGTCGGTGTCGGTGGCGCCGTTGTCGTCGGTCACCGTGAGCGTGACCGTGTAGGTCCCGACGTCGGTGAACGTGTGGGTCGGCGTGTCACCGGTCTCGACGTCGGAGCCGTCGCCGAAGTCCCAGCTGAGGGTGTAGGTCCCGTCCGGGTCGCTCGAGTTGGTGCCGTCGAAGGTCACCGTGAGCGGCGCGTTGCCCGAGGTCGACGAGGTCGCGTTGGCGACCGCCGTCGGGGCCTGGTTCGGGTTGACCACGATGTTCACCGACGTCGCGTCGGTGTCGCCGTTGTCGTCGGTGACCGTGACGGTCGCCGTGTACGAACCCGGGAGCTCGTAGGTGTGCGTCGGCGTGGCCCCGGTGCCGTTCTCGCCGTCACCGAAGTCCCACTCGTACGACACGATCGTGCCGTCGGGGTCGGTCGAGCCGGTGGCGTCGAAGGCGACCTCGAGGGGCTCCTTGCCGGTCAGCGGGGTGCCGGTGGCCTGGGCCGTCGGCGCCACGTTGGCGAGCACGTCGACCGTGACGGGCTGCGTCGTGGTCGCACCGTCGTTGTCGGTCACCGTCAGCGTCGCCGTGTACGAACCCGGCGTCGTGTAGGTGTGCGTCGGGTTCTCGTCCGACGTGGCCGGCGAGCCGTCGCCGAAGGTCCACGAGTACGAGGTGATCGTGCCATCGGCGTCGGTCGTGCCGGCCGAGGAGAAGTCGACCTCGAGCGGCGCCTTGCCGAAGGCCGGGTCGGCCACGGCGACCACGGTCGGCGCCACGTTCGGGGCGGCCACGGTCACGACCACCGACGCCGTGTTGGTAGCGCCGTCGTCGTCGGTGACGGTCAACGTCGCCGTGTAGGTGCCCTGCGCCGAGTAGAGGTGCGACGGGTTCGCCGAGGTGTCGTTCGGCGTGCCGTCGCCGAAGTCCCAGTCGTAGGCGACGATCGAACCGTCGTTGTCGACCGAGCCGGCGGAGGAGAAGATCACGCCGAGCGGCGCCTTGCCGCTGTCGGGCGTGGCGTTGGCCACCGCGGTCGGGGCCTGGTTGGCGTTGACGGTGACCTCGACGGTCGCCGTGTCGGTGTCGCCGTTGTCGTCGGTCGCCGTCAGCGTCGCCGTGTAGGTGCCCGGCGTCGTGTACGTGTGGATCGGCGAGGCGACGGAGGAGTGCGGCGAGCCGTCGCCGAAGTCCCAGTCGAGCGAGACGACGGTGCCGTCGGCGTCGTCGGTGCCCTCAGAGGAGAAGGCCACCGTCACCGGCACCTTGCCGGTCGTGCCCGTGCCCGCGGCGACCGCCGTCGGGGGCTGGTTGGCCGCAACCGAGATCACGAGGGTGTCGGTGTTGGACTCACCGGCGTCGTCGGTCACCGTCAGCGCCGCGGAGTAGAGGCCGGGGGCCGCGTACGCGTGCGTGGGCGCCACGTCGGGCGACGTCGGCGAGCCGTCGCCGAAGTCCCACTCGCGGCTGACGATCGCGCCGTCCACGTCGGTCGAGCCGCTCGAGTCGAAGGTGACCGAGAGGGGCGCCTTGCCGGTGGTGGCGTTGGCCCCGATGATCGCGGTCGGCGGGTAGTTGTCGGGCGGCTCGACGTTGACGAGCAACGTGTCGCTCGCCGTGGCGCCGCCGTTGTCGGTGACGGTCAGCGTCACGGTGAAGGCGCCGCCGGTCACGTAGGTGTGCACGGGGTTGGGGGCGGCCGATGTCGCGCCGTCGCCGAAGTCCCAGACGATGTCGTCGACGAAGCCGTCGGTGTCACCCGAGCCCGCCGAGGAGAACTGGACGAGCAACGGCGCCTGGCCCGACGTCGGGTTGGCGGCCGCCACGGCGGTCGGCGAGAGGTTGCCCCCACCCCCCGTCGTCGGCGGCGTGCACGCCCCCGCTGCCAGCGCCAACGCTCCCAAGAGCGCGACGAAGTAGATGCGGAACCTCATCATCACCCACAACCCCCGATTCACCGCTGCCGGTCCGCTGGAGCGGGCCGACCACCTCGATCTCCCTGAACGAGACGAGGGTCACTCTCGCCGCGAACCGTCCTCGAAATCAAGGACCCGTTCAACATTTTTCTGACGGGCGGTACGAAAATGTACGAACCGCCTCATCGACCCCGGAACAGGGACATGTCGATCGGTGACCACGTGGCCACGCCGCGTGTCCGGCGATCGGTCAGCCCGGCGTTGAGGACGGCGGCGCCGACGATGAGGCGGCCCAGGATGTAGAGCCAGAGCAGCACGACGATCGCCACGCCCAGGGGCCCGTAGGTCTCCGACATCCGCGACACCCGCCCTGCGAAGTAGAAGACCGTGGCTGCGTGGAGCGCCTGGGTGCCGGCGCCGACCAGCACCGCGCCGGGCACGAGCCCGAGCCACGACGTGCCCTCGGCGCGCGGCAGCAGCAGCTCGACGACGAGGTAGATCCCCGTCGCCACCACGCCGATCACGACCGAGGCGAGGATCCCGCCGCCGGGCGTCCGGGCCCGCGCCCACTGGGCGGCGGCCATCATGGCGATGACCAGGGCGACGACGCCGACGCCGACCAGCACGTCGAGCGGGCGGTTGGCCGAGGGCTTGCGCGAGGTGCCCCACGCGAGGTTGTGCACGATCCGCAGCGACTTGATCAGCGTGCGGACCGCGAAGACCGTGGCGACGAGCCCGACCCACAGCGTGATCCAGCGCCCCCGGGCGGCGTTGGCGCCGACGGTCGACATCGTGTCGACGAGCGCCTGCGAGAAGCCGAGCTGATCCGACGCGCCGCGCTCGCTCTCGCTCTCGTGGAGGAACCCCAGCCCGGCGACCAGGATCAGCAGGAGCGGCACGACGAGCAGGAAGAGGCGGAAGGCGATCGCCCCCGCCAGCATGCCGCCCGCGATGCGGGAGTCCCGCTCGTAGAGCTCGAAGCCGGTGTCGATCAGCGGCGTGTCGGGCCGGGCCGCGACGACGCGCTCGACGACGATCCCGACGCGCTCGCGCGTGCCGTCGATGCGGTCCTTCGTCCGCTGGACCCGACGGGGCCCGCCCGACCCGTCGGTGCCGTCCGGTGCGCTCGCATCGGACGCGCCCGCACCCGCCGCGTCGGGCGCCGGGACCGCGCCCTTCCCGTCGGGCTGCTCGCTCACGACCGGATCATCGCACGGGCGCCGGTCGCCACGGTGCTCCCCCGCCGCCGTGGCTAGGGTGCCGCGCCATGACCGACGCCACCGACGACGCTGCGCCCGCCGATCGCGCCGCTCGCAACGCCGAGCTGATCGAGCGGTTCTGGGCCGACCTGTTCCGCCGCGACTTCGCCGCCGTCGGCGCGTGGTTCACCCCGGACGGCAACTACCGCGACGTGCCGGCCCCCGAGGAGGGCGCGTTCGGCCCGGCCGAGGTGGCCGCCCGGCTGCGCCTCGGGCTCGAGCCGCTCGCGGGCTACGAGCACGTGCCCGGTTGGAGCGTCACGGCGCAGGGCGACACGGTCGTGACCGAGCACCGCGAGCACTGGACGTGGGACACCGGCGACGAGGTCGTCCTGCCCTTCGTGTCGATCCACCAGTTCGACGAGGACGGCAAGGTCACGCGCTGGTGGGACTACTGGGACCTCGGCACCCTGATGAACGCCGCCCCCGCCTCGTGGGTCGAGCGGATCATGGTCGGCTACAAGTAGCCCGGCCCGCACGACCGACGCCGTGCCCGACGGCGCGGGCTAGCCGGCCCGCATGCGCCGCTTGACCGCAGCCAGCTCCACCCGCTCGGGGCGCTCCTTGTAGAAGGGGTCGAGCGGGTAGCACCCCGACACCAGGCCGTTGCGCGGCGCCGTGGTGCAGTCGGAGAACGTGCGGCAGACCTTGCGCGGCTGCAGCGATCGGCCGGCGAGGACGTCGGCGGGCAGCTCGGGGTAGCTGAGCACCATCCGCCCGAGGCCCACCGAGTCGACCCAGCCCTGGCGCAGCAGCGCCTGGCCGACCTCGGGCAGGTGCTGCTGCAGGTAGGTGAAGCCGGTGCCGACCACCACGGTCCCCTCGGGTGCCGCGGCCCGGAGGTCCCGCGCCGCGGCCAGCATCACGACCGTGTCGACGAGCGGGTCCCGCGCCGGCAGCGCGCCGTCCGACGGGGGGAACCACGCAGGGCGCTGGACCGCCGGCGCCCAGTACGGGCTCGACGCCGTCGTGCAGACCATGCGCACGCCGGCACCGGCCAGCAGGCGGACGACCTCGACGGCCTCGGTCAGGTCGGGCCGGCCGTCGGGGCCGACCGGACCGAACCCCTCGATCGCTCCGGGGACCGGCTCGACGACCCCGTCGGGTCCTGGGCGGAGCGGGCCCGGGTCGTAGAGGCTGAGCCGCACGCCGATGCCGAGCGCCGGGTGCTCGTCGCGGATGCCGGCGACGACGGTCCGCAGGAAGCGGGTCCGGCCCTCGAGGTCGCCGCCGTAGCGCCCCTCGCGGTCGCGGGCCATCAGCAGCTCGTGGCCGAGGTAGCCGTGGCACGCCTTGACGTCGACGAAGTCGAAGCCGGCCGCCGCCGCAAGGCCGGCGGCGTGGACGAACGTGGCGGCGAGCTCGTCGAGCTCGCCGTCGGACAGCAGCGTGTGCTCGCCCGCGCCCACGCGCTCGTCGAGCACCGGGTCGAGCCGCGCCGTGCGCGGCGCGGGTTCGCCGTCGGGCCGCGACCAGCGACCCGAGTGCGTGAGCTGCAGCCCGACCACCGGCGCGACCCCGACCTCGGCGGCGGCCTCGACGAGCTCCGTACGCAGGCCGGCGACGTCCTCGGCCGTGTGGTCGGCCATCACCAGCTGGTTCGGGTTGGCGCGGCCGTCGTGGCGGACCGCAGCGGCCTCGCCACCCCAGACGAGCCCGGCCCCCGACGAACCGAACCGCCGCCAGCGGCGGCGCACCAGGTCGCTCGGCGCGCCGTCGCGCTCGGCGTCCCAGCCCTCCATCGGCAGGATGGCGAACCGGTTCGGGGCGACGAGCGGGCGGGCGGCATCGGCGATCGCCAGGGGCTGCGCGAGGTCGGCCGACGGGTCGATGACGTCGTCGACGGGCAGGTCGAGGCCCAGCGCAGCCAGCCGCTCCCGGAGCTCGGCCGGCGTCCCGTACTGCTTGATCTGCGGGTGCTCGAGGCGGCGTGCGCTCATCGTCGGGCCCTCATGCCGGCAGCACGCCGAGGCGGTCGGCGATCTCGGCCAGGATCGGCAGGTCGGTCGCCGGGCGCTCGGGCGCGCCGGCCTGGGTCTGGTCGCCGTCGATCCAGCCCCGCAGCCGGAGGAACTGCGCGGCCGAGTGCTTGTAGGCCGGCACCGGGCGGCGGAAGGCGAAGCGCCCGAGGTACTGCAGGTCGTCGTTGAGCTGGTGGAACGTTGGGTCGCCGGCGGCCCAGCGGCGGTCGCGCTCCGCGAAGAGGTCGGGGGCGAACGTGGTGATGCCGAGCAGGTAGTCGCTGCCGTAGCAGACCATGTCGACGGCGAGGTCGTTGCCGGTCAGCACGAGGAAGTCGGGGCGGAGCTCGTCGCGGAGCCGGAGCCGGTCCCACTCGGGCTCGCGCGACAGCGACGAGTGCTTGGCCCCCACGCAGGTGGGAATGTCGAGCACGGCGCGGCAGGCGTCGAGCCCGAGGATGCGCCCGGCGGGGTGGAACTCGGGCGACAGCTCGAAGCCGAGGAAGCGCTCGCAGCGCTCCCCCACCCGCGCCCACGCCTCGACCACCTCGTCGTCGGCGAGCTCCGCCAACCCGTGGGACGGGAAGAGGATCGGCGTCGCTCCCGCCTCCTGCAGGCGGTCGACCTCGGCGTGGAGGGCGTCGGGGTCGAAGGGGTCGCCCGGCAGGTCGGCGACGTGCGCGCCGGCGACCACCTCGCCCGCCACCGCGTCGCGCGCCAGGCGCAGCAGCTCCGCCCTCGCCTCGCCGGTCAGCGTCGGACCGAAGCCGGTGTCCATGTTGATGGCGGGGACGAGCCCGGCCTCGACCGTGCGGTCCAGGTGGGCGAGGAACCCGTCGACGTCGGGCGTGTCGGGGTCGGAGAACGGCAGCAGCACGGCGGACATGCCCGTGATGCGCCGGCCCGGCCGGAGCAGGTCGTACGGCGGCGTCGCGCCCTCGGCCCGGTCCCCACCGTCGATCATCCGGTCGCTCATGCCGTCCCCCAGCCGCTCGCCGCCGCGGCGGCCTGCAGGGCCAGCGCCGTGACGTCGAACGCGTGGTCGCGCGCCATGAACCGCTCGCCGCCGTCGGCCCGGTCCGCGAGCAGGTCGCGTGCCCACGTCGCCTCGGGGACCTCGTCGTCGCGGTGGACGCCCCGGTGGTCGGTGATCCAGACCGCCGCCGGCTCGTGCTGGCCGTCGTCGCCGACCGCGATCCGCACCTCGAGCCGGCCGTCGGTGCCGGTGATGACCAGGCGGGTGTCGCCCCAGGTGGGGAACCCGTCGGGCTCGAGGAAGTCGATCCGGTGGTGCCCCCGGACGCCGGGCGCGGCCAGCACCAGCTCACCGACGTCCTCGAACCCGGCTCGCGCCGGATCGTCGCCCCAGTCCCGCGTCGAGCCGGCGGCCGACGCCACGACCTGCACGTCCGCGGCGTCGGCGCCGGTGGCGGCGAGGAAGTGGTCGACCTGGTGGGTGCCGAGGTCGACGACGATGCCGCCGGCACGCTCCCGGTCGAAGAACCACGCGGGCCGCTCGTCGGGTGAGAGCCGGTGGGGTGCGGACGCCTCGACGTGCACGACCCGCCCGATGGCGCCGGTGCGCGCCAGCTCGACGGCCCGCAGCACCGCCGGGTTGGCGTAGCGCTCCGAGAACAGCACCCACCACCGCCGGCCCGATGCCGTCGCCGCGCCGCGGACGCGTGCCAGCTGCGCCGCCGTGGTCACGCCCGGCTTCGCCGACAGCACGTCCTTGCCGGCCTCGAGGGCGGCGACGGCGACGTCGGCCCGGTCCGCGGGGACGCCGGCCAGCACGACCACGTCGACGCGCGGGTCCGACAGGACCGCCTCCGCGCCGACCGGCTCCGAGGAGGCCTGCCAGGTGCCGTAGAGGTCCGCGAGCGAATCGGAGGCCGACGCGTGCGCCACGGGCGTGCAGCCCGCGGCGACCAGCCCGTCGACCAGCTCGAACACGTGCAGGTGCTCGATGCCCACCACCCCGATGCCCACCGGTGTCGCCGTGCCCGCTGCCACGTGCGCACGGTAGTTGCGCCGGGCCGCCGAGGCGGAAGGCGTCGGCATCCGGCGGTCCGCCGCGGCGTCGATCTGACGGGGGGTCAGGTACGCTGCGCGGACCGAACTTCCGTCCGAGGGGGACCGATCGATGACCGACTACAAGCAGCTCTACATCGGGGGCGAGTGGGTGGATCCCGCCGGCTCCGATCGCTTCGAGGTCGTGAACCCCGCGACGCTCGAGGTCATCGGGAGCGTCCCCGAGGGCACCAAGGCCGACGTGGACCGTGCGGTCGCCGCCGCCCGGGCCGCGCTCGAGACGGGCCCGTGGGCCGGTGCCACGAAGGCCGAGCGCCTCGAGGTCATGCGGTCGCTGCAGGCCAAGCTGCTCGAGGCCTCCGACGAGCTGGCCAACCTGGTGACCGACGAGGTCGGCGCCACGATCCTGTTCTCGCACTTCGGCCAGATCGGCGCCACCAACATGGTGCTCGACGCCTACGTCAAGGTGCTCGAGGAGTTCGAGTTCGAGGAGCTGCGCCAGGACATCCTGGGCCCAGCGATCGTGCGCAAGGAGCCGGTCGGCGTCGTCGCCGGCATCATCCCCTGGAACGTGCCCCTCTTCATCTCGATGCTGAAGTTCGCGCCGACGCTCGCGTCCGGCTCGACGATGGTCCTCAAGCCGGCCCCCGACACGCCGCTGTCGGCGTTCCGCTTCGCCGAGCTGGCGCAGGAGGCCGGCGTGCCGGCCGGCGTGCTCAACATCGTGCCGGCCGACCGCGAGGTCAGCGAGTACCTCGTCCGCCACCCCGACGTCGACAAGGTGTCGTTCACCGGCTCGACCGCCGCCGGTCGCAAGATCGGCGCCATCTGCGGCGAGCAGCTCAAGCGCTGCACGCTGGAGCTCGGTGGCAAGTCGGCGGCGATCCTGCTCGACGACGTCGACATCGACGGCATCGCCGACGAGCTGCTCTCCGCCGGCATCATGAACAACGGCCAGGCCTGCGTCGCCCAGACCCGGGTGCTCGCCCCGCAGTCCCGCTACGACGAGATCGTCGGCGTGCTCACCGAGAAGATGGCGGCGCAGGTGGTCGGCGACCCGACCGACTTCGGCACCAACGTGGGCCCGCTCATCAACGAGGCGCAGCGCGATCGGGTCGAGGGCTACATCCAGGTCGGGGCCGACGAGGGCGCCCGCGTCGCCGTCGGCGGCGGCCGTCCCGGGACCGACCAGCAGGGCTGGTTCGTCGAGCCGACGCTGCTCGTCGACGTCACCAACGACATGCGCGTCGCCCAGGAGGAGATCTTCGGACCGGTCGTGTCGGTCATCTCCTACGACGACGTCGACGACGCGGTGCGCATCGCGAACGACTCCGACTACGGCCTGTCCGGGTCGGTGTGGGGGGCCGACGTCGACGCCGCGCTCGACGTCGCCCGCCGGGTCCGCACCGGCACCTACGGCGTGAACATGTACGGCATGGCGTTCGGTTCGCCGTTCGGCGGCTACAAGCAGTCCGGTCTCGGCCGGGAGCTGGGCCCGGAGGGCCTCGAGGAGTTCCTCGAGTACAAGACGATCAACCTGCCGGCCGGCACGGAGCCCGAGCTCAAGTACTGAGCGACCCGCCGGCGGCTCAGACGCCGGGGAACGGGGTGTCGAGCGCCGCCACCTTCTCAGGGTTGAGCTGCACGCGGATGGCGGCGACGCGCCCGTCGTCGCTGGCGTCGGCCGACACGACGATCGGCCCGTCGGGGTGGTGCACGACCAGGGCCGGCGCGGCGTTCACGTGCTGGATCTCCATCGCGATGCCCTCGGGCACCCGGCCGGTCAGGTTGAGCAGCAGCCGGATGACCTTGTCGGGGCCGAGCACCGGACGTCGGGCGGCGTGGCGGTCGGGTCCGCCGTCGCTCGTCAGCACGACGTCGGGCGAGAGCAGGTCGAGCAGGCCCTGCACGTCGCCGACGGCGAGCGCACCGACGAGGCCGGCGAGCAGGTGCTCGTCGGCCGCGCTGCGGTCGGCCCGCTCCTCGCGGACCCGACGACGGGCGCGCGACGCGATCTGACGGCAGGCCTCCTCGGAGCGTCCGACGGCCCGGGAGATCTCCGCGTACGGCTCCCCGAACACGTCGGCGAGCAGGAACACGGCCCGCTCCACCGGCCCCAGCCGGTCGAGCACGACGAGGAACCCGAGGGTGAGCGACTCGGAGAGCTCGGCGCGCTCGGCCGGGTCCTCGAACGGCGCCGGTCCGACCGCGCCCGGCACCGAGGTCACGACGGGGTCGGGCAGCCACGGGCCCACGTAGTCCTCGCGCCGGCTGGCCTGGGACCGGAGGCGGTCGATCGCCAGGCGCGACGTCACGGTCGTGAGCCACGCCGCGGGCCGCTCGACCGTCGACGGGTCGGTGCGCTGGAACCGGACCCAGGCCTCGGACACCACGTCCTCGGCATCGGCGAGCGACCCGAGCATGCGGTACGCGAGGCCGGTCAGCCGGGCCCGCTCCGCCTCGAAGACCTCGACCGCCGCGGCGGTCGGGCCGGGGGCGTCGGGGTGCTCGTCGTGGCTCATCGTGGCTCCGCTCCGACCGTAGCCCCCGCTCCCGCAACGGGACGGGTGCCAGCGAGCGGGCGCACGGTGCGGGCGTGGGCCGCCGCCAGCGCACCGGCCGACTCGCCGCTGGCCACGGCGGCATCGGCGAGGAGCCCGACCGGACCGACCCAGTCGCCGGCCAGCAGCACGCCGGGGCGGTCGTCGACGACCACCGGCGGCCGACCCGCGAGCCCACCGCCCGCAGCGGTCGGCATCCCGGCCTGGACGACCATCCGGCCGAGGAACCGGCGGGCCACGACGTCGGCCGGCCGGATGCCGGCGAGCGTGGCCAGCTCGTCGAGCCGGGTGCGATCGGCGTCGGCCGACGTGGCCCCGTACCGCGCCACGTGGACGACGTTGACGCCCTCGGGCGCCAGGTCGGCCGGGGGCGCGTGCTCCGACAGGTACAGGGGCTCGTCGATGCCGAGCACGAAGCGCGTGGGCACCGGGCCACGGACGGCCAGCTCCAGGCAGGCGGCCGTGACCTCGGGCCCGGCGCGGTCGACCAGGACCGGCCGGTCCAGAAGGCCCGCCGCCACCGCCGGGCCGCCGCCGGCGAGCACCACCGCCCGCGCCACGACCGCTCGGCCGTCGGCGCACGTGACGGTCCACGTGCCCCCGGCCCCCGGCTCGACCGATCGGACGGCCGCGTGGCCGTGCAGCGAGCCGCCGGCCCTGCGGAGCCGGTCGGCCAGCCCGTCCACCAGCTGCTGGAAGCCGCCGTCCAGGTAGAGGACCCCCGAGCTGGTGGCGTGCACGACCTGCGGCACCGAGGCGTCGGCCGACAGCGAGTCGAGGTCGGCGGTGTAGGTGGCCACGCGGAACAGCGCCTCGACCGTCGCGACCACGTCGTCGCGCTCCCCGACGAGCTCGTGGATCCACCCGGTGCTCGACACGTCCGGCCGGCCGGCGGGCACGCGTCCGGTCGCGAGGCGGCCGAGCACCGAGGTCAGCCTCGCCTTCGACGAGCGCGACACGATCCCGGTGCGCAGCAGCGAACCGGGTCCCGTCGGCAGGACGTCGAGGCGGCCGTCGACCAGGGCGCCGCTCCCCTTCGTCGGCGGCTTGCGCCCTGCGGGGGTGAGCCCGAGCCGGTCGAGCACGGCCCGCCCGGCGCCGCCGACGTAGAGCGCCCGCGGACCGCTGTTGAAGACCGCCTCGCCGTCGACGCCCTCGAGCGGCACCCGGCGGACCGCGGCCCGACCGCCCGGCACGTGGGCGTCGAGCACGACGGTGCGGGCCCCGCTGCGGGCGGCGACGACGCCGGCGGTCAGGCCGGCGAGCCCGCCGCCGACGACCACGACGTCGGCGGCCCCGGGGAGGGGGAGGTCAGTGCTGCTGAGGGGTTCGGTCGCTGCATCGTCCATGCCCTCCCGACGGATGCCAGCCCCGATGTGTGACAGCCCCGATGTGTGACGGTCCCGCCGCCGGAGGCGCCAGTCAGTCGGCGGTCCGGTTGCGGTACATCCGCGTCGCCAGCGGCACGCACACCGCGAGGATGACGGCGCTCCAGAGCAGGGTCGCCTGGACCGGGTGCTGCATCGGCCAGACGTCGACCAGCGACGACGGGTTCGGGTTGCCGAACAGCTCGCGCACCGCGGCGGTCACCGCGCTCACCGGGTTCCACTCCGCGATCGTGGCCAGCACCGTCGGCATGGCCTGGGTCGGGGCGAAGGCGTTCGAGACGAACGCCAGCGGGAACACGAACAGGAACGCCAGGGCCTGGGCCGACTCCGGGTCGCCCGAGCGCAGCCCGAGGCAGGCGCACACCCAGCTCAGCGAGTAGGCGAACAGGAGCGCCACGCCGATGCCGGCGGCGACGTGGAGCAGGTCGGTCGACGGCGACCAGCCGACGACGAGCCCGGTGAGCAGGACGAAGGCGGTGCACACCGACGCAGAGAGGAAGTCGGAGACGGACCGCCCCGTCAGCACCGACGCCGGGCTCATCGGGAGCGTCCGGAATCGCTCGATCACGCCGGTGTGGAGGTCCTGGGTCAGGCCGATCGCGGTGCCGACCGACGAGGTCGTCAGGTTCAGGGCCAGGAGGCCGGGCACGAGGAAGTCCTTCACGTTCGCGCCGCCGGGCAGCACCATGGCGGCGCCGAAGATGTACACGAACAGCACGGTGAACAGCACCGGCTGCACCGTGACGTCCGACAGCTGCATCGGTTCCCGGGAGATGTGGACCAGGTTGCGGCGGGTCATGATCCAGCTGTCGCCGATCCACCGGCGGAGGCGGCCGCCGTCCTCGGCAGCGGTGGGCCCGGGCCGGCTGGCCGGCGCGGTCGGGGTCAGGGTGGCGGTCATGCGGCGGCTCCTGCGGTGTCGGCGTCGTCCTCGGTGGGCGGACGACCGGTGAGGGTGAAGAACACCTCGTCGAGCGAGGGGTGGTGGATCTGGACGTCGTCGACCGCGATGCCGCGGTCGTCGAAAGCCCGCACGAGCGAGGTGACGAGCCCGGGGACCGGCTGGATCGTCGCCGACAGGCGGCGGTCGGACTCGTCGAGCGCCACCTCGCCCTGCACGAACGGCACCAGGACCGCAGCGGCCTCGGGGTGCGACTCGCTGAGCCGGACGACGAGCCGCTCGCCGCCGATGCGGGACTTGAGCTCCGCCGCCGTGCCCTCAGCGATCACCCGGCCGCGGTCGACGACCACGATGCGGTCGGCCAGCTCGTCGGCCTCGTCGAGGTACTGGGTGGTGAGCAGGACGGTCGCGCCGTCGGCCACGAGCTCGCGCACGACCTGCCACATCCGGGCCCGGCTCGACGGGTCGAGGCCCGTGGTCGGCTCGTCGAGGAACAGCACCGGCGGGTCGGCCACGATGCTCGCGGCGAGGTCGAGCCGGCGGCGCATGCCGCCGGAGTACGTCTTGACGGTGCGGTCGGCGGCGTCGGTGAGCTCGAAGCGCTCGAGCAGCTCCTCGGCGCGGACGCCCGCAGCCCGCCGCCCGAGGCGGCACAGCTCGCCGACCATCACGAGGTTCTGGCGACCGGTGAGCAGCTCGTCGAGGGTGGCGTTCTGCCCGGTGACGCCGATGACGCGGCGCACGGCGTCGGGCGACCGGACGACGTCGATGCCGGCGACGCGGGCCTGGCCCTCGTCGGGGATCATGAGCGTCGTGAGGGCGCGCACGGTGGTGGTCTTGCCGGCGCCGTTCGGGCCCAGCACGCCGAGCACCGTGCCGGCCTCGGCGCTGAGGCTCACGCCGTCGAGCGCCTGGGTGGCGCCGAAGTGCTTGCGGAGGCCGACGGCCTCGATCATCGGTCCGTCCACGGGGACCTCCTCGTTCGGGGGTGGTCGGCCGGGGCCACCCTCGAGCGGGTGTTCGCCTGACCGGCCGGTCGGTAACATCTGACTGACCGGACGGTAAGCGCGAGCTGACCGGCCGTCAAGTAAGACCTCGATCAGGTACGATGGGACCCGTCATGGCCGACACCTCGACCGCCCCCCGCTCCCCCGTCGAGGAGGACCGGCTCTCCACGCGCCAGCGCATCCTCGATGCGGCCACCGACCTCTTCATCGAGAAGGGCTACGAGGGCACGTCGCTGCGGGAGATCGCCGAACGCGTCGGCGTGACCAAGGCGGCGCTCTACTACCACTTCGCCAGCAAGGCCGAGATGGTCGCCGCGCTGCTCGAGCCGTTCGAGGCCATCCAGCGCGAGTGGGTCGCCGGGATGCCCGCGACGCCGACCGACGAGGAGTGGGCCGACGCCCTGGGCGGCGTCATCGACTGGATGGTCGACAACCGCCGCCTCTTCCAGCTCTTCGACCGCAACCACGAGGTCTTCGAGCACCTGCACGACGAGGGCAGCCAGCACCACGAGCTGCACGACAAGGTCGGCGCCGTCCTCGGCAACCCCGAGATCGACCCGCGACGTCGCATCCGGATGGCGGCCGCGATGGGCGTGTCGTTCGCGATGGCGCCGATGGGCGACACCCCGCTGACCGACATCGACGCCGACGAGATCCGCCACGAGCTCCGCTCCGCGGTCCGGCGGGCGCTCGACATCTGAGGACCCGGTCGGGGCCCCGGTTCAGACCGGCGTGAGGTCCATCCGGGCCGACCGCAGCCCGTACACGAACGCGTTGGGCATCTCCTCGATCGACGCCTCGTCGACGCGCAGCTCGGCCACCCGCTGCAGCAGCTCCTCGAAGAAGATGCGGATCTCGAGCCGGGCCAGCGACGAGCCCAGGCAGAAGTGGGTCCCGAACCCGAACGCGATGTGGTGGTTCGGGTGGCGGGCGAGGTCCATCTCCTCGGGGTCCTCGAAGTGCTCCGGATCCCGGTTCGCCGACGAGTACATGAGGACCAGCTGCTGGCCGGCGGCGATCGGCGTGCCCGCGACCTCGGCGTCCTCGGCCGCGACCCGGCACATGTTGTGGATGGGCGTGACGAAGCGGATCAGCTCCTCGACCGCGATCGTCAGGTCGGTCTGCTCGCGCAGCAGCGCCCACTGCTCGGGGCGCCGGGAGAGCTCGATCATCCCCCGGGCGATCACCGTGCGGGTCGTCTCGGCGCCGCCGTCGAGCAGGAGCAGGCAGTCCGAGATGACCTCGTCGACGCCGAAGGGGTGACCGGGCACCTCGGCCTGGGTCCACAGCGTCATGACGTCGTCGGCCGGGCAGCGCCGCTTCTCCTCGTACAGCTCGGCCGAGGCCTGGGCGAACTCCATGGCCGCGGTCATGCCGGTCTCGTTGAAGTAGCGCGGCCCGCCGCCCATCTCGATCGTGCGCTCGGACCACTCGACGAGCTGCGGGAACGTCTCCTCGGGGAACCCGAGCAGGAGCCCGATCATCTCCGCGGGGAGCGGTGCCGCGAGCTCGCCGACGACCTCGACCGTCCCGCCGTGGGCCATCGCCGCGTCGAGGAGGGCCGACACCGCGCCCCGGACGTGGTCCTCCCATCGCGACACGGCCTTCGGCGTGAAGCGCCGGGCGACCAGGTTGCGGCGGTGGGAGTGCAGCGGGTCGTCGAGGCCGATGATCGCCGGGTCCGCCGGGATGTTCGGGCGGTACCCGCCCTTCTCCTGGTCGGAGTTGATGAAGAGGTGCTTGTGCTTCTCGACCTCGACGATGTCGTCGTAGCGGGCGATCCCCCAGAGCTCGTTCACCGGGTCCCAGTAGACGGGCTCGTGCTCGCGCATCCACGCGTAGGCGGCGTATGGGTCGCCGACGTAGAAGGCGCCGTCGAGCAGGTCGACGCGGGGACGCTCGGTGGTCGCCATCAGCCGGCCGCCCCCTCGTCGGCGGCGGTGACGCGGCCCTCGACCGCGTCGTCGCCGAAGAAGGCCCGGGCCGCCGGTTCGAAGTCGGGGCCGCGGCGCAGGTGGTGGCCGCCGTCCACGCTCAGCGACGTGCCGGTGACCCAGGACGACTCCTCGCCGAGCAGGAACCGGACGACCGAGCCCACGTCGTCGACGTTGCCGGCGCGCGACACCGGCATGTTGTCCAGGTAGCTGCCCATCACCTGCTCGTCGTCCATGACCATCGACACGAGGTCGGTCTCGACGATGCCGGGACGCACGGCGTTCACCCGGACCCCGGCGCGGCCGAGCTCGTCGGCGGTCTGGCGCACCAGCATGTCGATGCCCGCCTTCGACACGCAGTACGGACCCATGAACGGGTGCGTGACGGCGGCGGCGATGGACGAGATGGCCACCATCGAGCCACCGCCGCTGCCGGCGATCGCGGCACCGGCGTGCTTGAACAGCAGGAAGGTCCCGGTGAGGTTCGTGGCGATGATGTCGGTCCACTCGTCGAGCGGCGTCGTGATGATCGGGCCGAGGCCGCCCCGCCCGGCGGACGCGACCGCGAAGTCGAGCCCCCCGGTGGCCTCGGTGGCCACCGCGACCGCCCGGGCGACGTCGTCCTCGGACTTCGCGTCGCCGACGACGAAGCGGACCAGGCCGTTGGTCGGCGCCGCCGCCTCCAGCGCGGTCACGCCGTCGCGGAGGCGCTCCTCCGTCCGCCCCATGATCGTGACCGCCGCGCCGTCCGCGACGAGCCGCCGGGCGCTCTCCAGTCCGATGCCGCTGCCGCCGCCGGTGACGAGCGCGGCCGTTCCGCCGAGTACGAGATCCGTCATGGGCGGCACGGTAGCCACTCCGACGCGACGACGGGGACCCGGAGGCCCCCGTCGATCATCTCCCCCACATCCGGCCGGGGCCGGAGCGTCTGTCAGAGGTTGAGCTGGGCGACCACCGCGCCGCTCGCACCGTTCGAACCGGTGATGCCCGTCGTGCCACCCGCACCGCCGGCGCCACCGGCGCCACCGGTGAAGGAGAAGCCGGACAGCGTGGCCGAGGAGCCCGTCGTGAGCAGGCCGATGGCCGGGGCGCCCGCACCGCCGCCGCCGCCACCGGCGTGGCCGCCGCGACCGCCGGCACCGCCGTTGCCACCGGCGCCGCCGCTCTGGAACGCCGCGCCGCCGGGGCCACCGGCACCGCCGGGCTGACCCAGGCCGCCCGAGCCGCCGGCGCCACCGGCGCCGCCCGTGCCGAGCGTGACGTTGAAGTTCAGGAGGTTGGCGCTCGAGCCGGAGACCAGCACGCCGATCGCCGCGTAGCCCGCGCTGCCACCGGTGCCCACGGCCGAGGCCCGGGCGCCCCCTGCGCCACCGCTGCCGCCGCCGGCGCCCTGGTCGTCGATGTCGTCGTCGGAGCCGCCGCCACCGCCGCCGCCACCGCCGGCGCCGCCGTTGGAGCCGAGCGTGCCGTTGCCCCCGGTGCCGCCGCTGCGGGCCCACAGGCCACCGCTGATGGTGCCGTTGCCGGCCGCGCCGGCCGAGCCGCCGGCGCCGTCGCTGACGCAACCGGGGAGGCCGGCGGTCCCGGGCTGGGCAGGCGTCCCGGGCGCACCGCCCGGACGGCCGAGGCCGCACGAGGCGCCGGTCACGGTCGCGTTGCCGCCGGCGAGGCCGGACGTGGCGTCGCAGTTGCCGCCGAAGATGCCGCAGGTGCCCGCCGAGCAGGAGGTGTCGCGGGCTCCGCCGGCGCCACCGGCGCCGCTGCCGCTGATCGACGCGCCGCCGGAGCGACGATCGGTGTTGCAGGTGCTGATGCCGTCGTCGCCGTCCTGGCCGGCGTTGCCCGACTGGGCGGCGGTCTGGATGGCCGACGTGCCGGCGGTGCCGACCGAGCCGTTCGAGCCCTTGCCGGCCACCACCGAGATCGAGTCCATGGTCAGCGCGGACGTCGAGTTGCGGACGATCACGGCGTAGCTGGCCCGGGCGTTGCCGGACTCGTCGGCGCCGACGGCCCTGAGGTCGGTGACGCTCGTCGTCGAGGTGATGCCGTCGGCGAGGATCGCCACCGAGGCGTTGACCGACGGGTCGAAGCTGCCGGTGACGGTGGCGACCGTGGTGCCCGTCGCCGCGCCGCCGCGCTTGAAGTTCTGGCCGAAGCCGCCGCGGATCGACAGCCCGTTGGCCACCGCGAAGCGGGGGTAGCTGCCGCCCGCGACCGCCACGATGGACGTCGACATGGCGGCGGTGCGGTTCTGGCCCTGCGCGATCGTGGCGCACGGCTCGGCGATCACGCCGCACGTCGAGGTGTCGGCACCGCCGGCGGCCTTGACGTAGGTGATGTCGGTGACCACGCCGTCCTGGCCGTCGCAGTTGCTGTCGACGTTCAGCTCGTCGATGGGGTCGGGCGCACCGGGGTTGATCGCCGGGTCTGCGTCGTTGCAGTCGGTCAGGTTCGTGTACCCGTCACCGTCGTTGTCGACCGGCGGCGCCGTGGTGGACGTGGTGGTGGTCGACGACGTCGTCGTGGTCGTCTGGCCCGGGTCGGTCGGCGGCGTGGTGCACGCCCCGACCACCAATGCTGTGAACGCGACGACTGCCGCGATGATCGCCCATCTGCGCACGGTGTGCTCTCCTTCGGCCCCCGGCCCACGGTCAGCCTCCGCGGGTCCACCGGAGAGCGCACCACAAAGCTGAACGCTGGTCAACGTTTTCGGGCCGCGGTCACCGAGGTTTCCCCCGGAGGACACCTCCGGTGCCACTGCACGTCAGACCACGGCCACCTGGGGTGGCCAACGAGGTGCGAGGCGCCCGACTCGACCGTCCGTCAGCCGACGCCGATGTCGGAGAGCGCGGCCCAGCCCCCCGCCAGCGCGGCGTTGTCGTCGGCCGGCTTCGTCGGCGGCTCCGGGGCGCCGCAGTCGACCTTCTCGAGCGACGCCGGCGGGTCGGCCGACGCGGGGACCTCGAGCACGCCGCGCACCTCGCCCGCCGAGCACCCTGGGACGTTGAGGTTGGCGACCGGCGCCGGCGTCGTCGCCATCGACCCGTCGAGCAGCGCCCCGCGGTGCTCGTCGATCCACGCCACCGCGAGCTCCGCCGCCTCGTCGAAGCCGGCGGTGTCGTTCACCCCCGCCGACACCGCGAGCGCCGGGATGCCGCGGCTCGCCGCAGCCCGCGCCGCGCCGACGGTGCCCGACAGCTGGATGAACGCACCGACGTTCTGGCCGGAGTTGATGCCCGACACGACGAGCTGCGGCGTCTCGGGGATGCCGCCGTCGAGCGCCCACACCACGGAGTCCGCGGGGAAGCCCGCGACCGCGGTGGCCTGCTCGCCGCTGAGCATCGTGGTCGGCGTGGCCGTCGCCCCGCCCGGGGTCGTCCTGCCGCCGGTGCCGCTCTGGTTCTCGGCCGGTGCCGCGACGACCACCTTCGTCTCGGGCATCGCCTGCAACGCCTGGACCAGGACGTCGATGCCCTGCGCACCGACGCCGTCGTCGTTGGTGACGAGGATCGTCAGCTCCTCGGCCGCGGCGGTCGTGGTCGTCGACGAGGCCCCGGTCGTGCTGCTCGCCGAGTCGTCGTCGGAGCTGCACGCCGCGAGCACGCCCATCGGGGCGAGCAGGGCCAGCACCGCGAGGCCGGCCCGGCGGAGGGTCGGCACCGGGCGGCGGGACGCGCGCGGCTGGGCGGAACGGGACGACATGGACCAACACCCCCTGGTCGGTGGACGGGGTCACGCTACCGTGCCCACCGTGGAGGTCACGCTGCTCGGCACCGGCTCGCCCATCCCCGATCCGCTCCGGGCCGGGCCCGCCACGCTCGTGCGCGCCGGTGGTCTGGCGCTGCTGTTCGACTGCGGTCGTGGGGTGCTCCTGCGGCTCGCCGCAGCAGGGGTGCCGGGCCCGCCCGGGGTCGCGGTGCAGTTCCTCACGCACCTGCACTCGGACCACACCACCGACCTGAACGACGTGATCACCACCCGGTGGGTCATGTCGATGGTGCCGCTGCCGCTGCCCCTCGTCGGTCCCCCCGGGTCGGAGGGCCTCGTCGACCGGACCCTGGCGATGCTCACCGAGGACATCGGGTACCGCATCGCGCACCACGACGACATCGAGGCCGGCCCCGAGGTGCATGTGACCGAGGTGCTCGACGGCCCCGTGGCCCTCCCCGAGCTCGGCGCGGCCGGCATCACCGTGACCGCCGCCCCGACGGACCACCGGCCGGTGACGCCGACGGTCGGCTACCGCATCGAGCACGAGGGCGCCTCGGTGGCCATCGCGGGCGACACCGTGCCGTGCGAGGGGCTCGACCGGCTCGTCCGGGGCGCGGACGTCTACGTGCAGACCGTCGTGCGCGACGACGTCATCCGCCAGATCCCGCTCCCGCGCCTCCAGGACGTGTGCGACTACCACTCCACCGTCGTGCAGGCGGCGCAGACCGCGGCCCGGGCCGGCGTCGGCACCCTCGTGCTGACCCACATGGTCCCCGCCCCGCCGCCGGGCGGCGCGCAGGAGTGGATCGACATCGCGACCGAGCACTTCGACGGCACCGTCCTGGCCCCCGACGACCTGGCCACGATCACGGTCGGCGCAGGGGCCGTGACCACGGGAGGAGCATCATGAGCGACGACGGGATCACGCTGAGCCACATTGGGCTCTGCGTGTCGGACGTGGAGCGGTCGACCGCCTTCTACTGCGACGGCCTCGGCTTCACGGTCACGGCCGACCACGCCGTCGGCGTCGAGTTCGGCCCGCTGATGGAGGTGGACGCCCCCGACCTGCGGTCCCGGTTCGTCCAGCGCGACGGCATGTCCATCGAGCTGCTGCACTTCGTCGCCCCGGGCCACCTCGGTGATGGGACGCGCCGCGAGGTCAACCGGCTCGGGTTCACCCACATGTGCCTGAACGTGACCGACATCGACGCCGTCGCCTCGCGGATCACCGACGCCGGCGGCACGGTGCTCGACGACACGTGGACCCGCATCCCGATGGGCGATGCCGAGCTGCGGTTCGTGTACTGCACGGACCCCGACGGGACGCGCATCGAGCTGATGCAACTCGGATAGCTTGAGCCGCGTCGGAAACAGAGGGAGCGCCGCATGTCCGTCCGCCGCAAGCCGAGCCTGCTCTGGAGGCTGTTCGTCCTCGTCGGGCTGGGTTCCATGACCGCCCTGACGTTCAGCGACCAGGCCTGGGAGCAGTTCGAGGACACGGTGGGCGACGCGATCCCGCGCAGCACGATCCGGTCGATCCTGTTCGGCACCCTGGCCCTGCACTCGCTCGAGTCGCTGTTCGTGTGGCGCTCGACGCGCCGCCGGGGCGACGCCGGGCCGGGCCGCTGGGCCCTGGCCACGTTCGTGTGGGGCTTCCCGGTCGTGCGCCGCCTGCGCAAGGCCCGCAAGGCCGAGGCGATGGCGGTCGAGGCCGTGGCGCTGGCCGACGAGGCCGTCGCCCTGGCCGACGCCGCCTGACCGACCCGACCTCGCCCGGGCTCGACCTCGCCCCTGCTCACATCGTCCGACCTCGCATCGCCGAGCTCGCTTCGCCCGACCGTCCGGGCCGGGACCGGCGCTCAGAAGTGCCAGGGATAGCCGGACCAGTCCGGGTCGCGGCGCTCGAGGAACGAGTCCCGGCCCTCGGCCGCCTCGTCGGTCATGTACGCGAGCCGGGTCGCCTCGCCGGCGAACACCTGCTGGCCGACGAGGCCGTCGTCGATCAGGTTGAAGCTGTACTTCAGCATCCGCTGCGCGGTCGGCGACTTGCCCATCACCTTGCGGCCCCACTCGAGCGCGACGGCCTCGAGCTCCTCGTGGTCGACGACCGCGTTGACCATGCCCATGCGGTGCGCGTCCTCGGCCGAGTACTCGTCGCCGAGGAAGAAGATCTCCCGGGCGAACTTCTGGCCGACCTGCCGGGCGAGGTACGCGGAGCCGAACCCGCCGTCGAAGCTGGCGACGTCCGCGTCGGTCTGCTTGAACCGGGCGTGCTGGCGGCTGGCCAGCGTCAGGTCGCTGACGACGTGGAGGCTGTGGCCGCCGCCGGCCGCCCAGCCCGGCACGACGCAGATCACGACCTTCGGCATGAAGCGGATCAGCCGCTGCACCTCGAGGATGTGCAGGCGCCCGGAGCGGGCCGGGTCGATCGACTCGGCTGTGAGGCCGGGCTCGCCCCCCTCGTCCTCGACGGTGTAGCGGTAGCCGTCGCGGCCCCGGATGCGCTGGTCGCCGCCGGAGCAGAACGCCCAGCCCCCGTCCCTCGGCGACGGTCCGTTGCCGGTCAGCAGCACGCAGCCGACGTCGGAGGTCTGGCGGGCGTGGTCGAGCACCCGGTGGAGCTGGTCGACGGTGCGCGGGCGGAAGGCGTTGCGCACCTCGGGCCGGTCGAAGGCGACACGCACGACGCCCACGTCGACCGCCCGGTGGTAGGTGATGTCGTCGAGGTCCTCGAAGCCCGGCACCGGCTGCCACGCCGCCGGGTCGAAGATCTCCGACACCCGTCCGTCGGCCGTCGTCACGATGCCACCTCACCCTCGTCGCCCGAGCCGGTCGCCAGCTCGAAGCCCTCGTCCTTCCAGCCCTCGATGCCGCCGATCATCTTCTTGACCGGTCGGCCGAGGGCGGCCAGCCGCATGGCGGCCTTGTCGGCGCCGTTGCAGTGCGGTCCCGCGCAGTAGACGACGAACAGCACGTCGTCGTCGAACGGCGCCAGGTTGCGCTCGACGATGCGCCGGTGCGGCAGGTTCACCGCGCCGGGCACGTGCCCCTGCTCGAAGTGCTCCCGGCTGCGGACGTCGAGCACGACGAAGCCGTCGCCGATCGGCGAGGCGTGCACGTCCCAGCAGTCGGTCTCGTAGCCGAGCAGGGCCGCGAAGTGCTCGAACGCGTCGTCGGGCGGCGCGGCGGGGACCGCCGTCACCTCGTTGGTGGCGATGTCGACCATGGCCGCAGTCTGACACCGCGACGGGCCGCCGCTCCCACCCCGACCGGCGGCTCGCCGGGCGGGACCGCGTGCAACACTCGGGCGCACCGGGGACCGCGACGTCCGTCCGAGGAGGACCAGTGATCGACCACCTCTCCATCCAGTGCGCCGACCTCCGCTCGAGCGCCGACTTCTACGACGCCGTGCTCGCCACGGTCGGCGGCCACCGGATCATGGAGGTCGATGAGGCGATCGGTTACGGCACCGCCTTCCCGAGCTTCTGGATCGGCCAGCAGCGCACCGGCGACGGGTTCCGGGAGTCCCACATCGCCTTCACCGCCCCGTCCCGTGACGCGGTCCAGGCGTTCCGCGACGCCGCCGCCGAGCTCGGCTACGAGGTCCTGCACGAGCCGCGGGTCTGGCCCGAGTACCACCCCGGCTACTTCGGTGCCTTCGTCCGCGACCCCGACGGCAACAACGTCGAGGCGGTCCACCACACGTTCGACGGCGCGGAGCCGGGCGCGTGACCAATCAGGCCGCCACCGACTCCCTGCGCGAGCTCATGCCGCTCGCCGCCCTGCTCCGCTTCTCGGTCGACCGCAGCACCGCCGCCGAGGTGGTCGTCACCGCCCCGTGGTCGCCGGAGCACTGCACGACCGGCGGCATCCTCCACGGCGGCTATCTCATGGCCCTCGCCGACTCGGCCGGCGCCCTGTGCGCCGTGCAGAACCTGCCGCCTGACTCGTGGACCTCGACGATCGAGTCCAAGACGAACCTGTTCCGGCCGGTGCCCTCGGGGACGGTGACCGCGACGAGCACCCCCATCCACGTCGGCCGGACGACGATCGTCGTCCAGACCGACATCACCCGCGACGACGGGAAGCTCGCGACGCGCACGACCCAGACGCAGGCGGTGCTGTCCGCCGGGTGACCGCGGCCCCGGCACGGCTCGCCGCTCACCACGCGGCACCCCGCCGGCCGGGAGGCTCAGTCCTCGGGAGCGAGCGAGGCGAAGGCGCGGACCCGGTCGAGCTGCGCGGCGCGCGACGACGGGTCGGTCGAGCCCACGAGCACGTAGTCGGCCGCGAGCTCGGGCCGGATGCGATCGCCGTCGAGCATCCAGGGCTGGGCCAGCCGGCGGGGCACCCGCACCCGCTCCGGGCGCTCGTGCGTGCCGAACAGGTGGTCCCACACCGACGTCGTCACGCCGTGGTTGGCCCTGGGGTGCCCGAAGTGGTGGTGGAAGTGGTGGCGGCGCAGCCAGGCCGAGTAGCGCCCGCGGGGCCCGCGGAGGTGGGCCATGGCGTGCTGGTGCTCGTAGCCGGCGTAGCCGAGGCACCAGCCGAGGCCCAGCGCCAGCCCGGGCACCCCGGCGACCAGCCACCCGATCGGCGCCCACACGAGCAGCCCGACGAGGATGACCCCCGCCCAGCTCAGGAGGTGGGTGTGCGAGAACGACCAGCTCGAGCCGACGTGGTGCTCGAGGTGCTCGCGGCTCATGATCCCCTTGCCGTTGAGCGCGTGCATGGCGAAGCGGTGCAGGAGGTACTCGGCGAGGGTCCACAGCGCGGCCCCGCCGACGAGGGCGGCGACGGCGACGAGCACGGCGGCGATCACGATGCGGCCCCGCCGGCCTCGGCCCGCCATGCGAGGGCGGCGTCGCGGGCGTTCGCCGAGGCGTCGGGATCGGCGCCCCAGCCGACGAGCAGCGCGGCGGTGAGCTCCCGGCCGAGCGCGGTCCCGGTCGTGGGGAGGCCCATGACGAGGCCGTCGGTGAGGAGGGCGCCGTTCAGCGCGACCACCCACGAGATCGTCCGGACGAGCTCGGCGTCGGCGGGTTGGTCGAGCGGGTCGACCACGGGGTCGGCGGCACGGATCGCCCCGACCGACGCGGCCTCGAGCAGCAGCCGTCGGGGCACGTCGAGCACGGCCATGGCGGCGGGCACCACGGCGGCGACGTCATCGGTGTCCTGCCCGCCGTCGGTGACGAGGAGCCGCTGCTGGAGGCGGAACTCGTGCGGGTGCTCGTCGGGGGCGGCGAGGAACAGCTCGGCGAAGGACCACAGCCGGGCGAGCGCTCCCGTCGCCGGCCCGAGCCCGGCCCCGGCCACCCTGGCGTCCCAGTCCGCCACCGCAGCGTCGGCGACGCCGCCCAGGGTGACCAGGGCACGGGTCTGCAGCGCGGCCAGCAGGGCGCTGCGCGACGGGAAGTACGTGTAGAGCGACGCGGTCGCGTAGTCCGACGCCTCGGCGAGTGCCGCCATCGTCAGGCCCTCGATGCCGTGCTCGGTGACGAGCGCGGCAGCGAGGTCGAGGAGGTGGTCCCGCCGGGCCTCACGCTTCCGCGTGCGGCGATCGGTCGATGCAGCGACGTTTTCCGAAGGCACGTCGGAAAACGTCGCGCCGTCAGGATCGGAAGTCAACCCTTGCCGTCGCGGGGCCCCCGCGCGCCGATCCGGGCACGACCCGACCCGAGGGCGGGGACGCCGCCGATCAGGCGGAGTGCAGGGCGCCGACGAGCTCGACGAGGAGGTCGTCGGACATCGCGTACGGCATGTAGATGCAGACCCGCTCGCAGTGCTGCGAGTACCGGCCGCGGACCTGCTCGGCGATCTCGGCCGGCGTGCCCCGCACCGCCACCGTCGCGAGGACCTCGTCGTCGATGAGCTCGGCGACCGCGTCCCACCGGCCCTCGCGCGTCATCTGCTGGGCCTGCGGCTGGAGATCGCCCCGGCCCGCGAGGTCGAACACCGGCCGGTACGACGGCGTCGACACGTAGAACCCGAGCAGGGCGCGGCACCCTGCGTCGGCGGCGGCCTGCTCCTCGGGCGTCCGCCCGCAGCACACGATCAGCTCGGGCAGCACCTCGAGCGGATCGAGCCGCTCGCTGCGGCGCTCGAGCCCGCGCTCGACCGCGGGCAGCGTGCACTCGGCGAAGAACCGCTCGGACGTCACCGGCATGACGGCGAGCGAGTCGGCCACCTCGGCGGCCAGCGTCGTGAGCCGCGGGCCGAGGGCACCGACGGCGATCCGCGGCGGCCCGTCCGGGTGCGGCTGCGGCGAGAACATCGGCGACATCTTCGTGTGGGTCCGGTACGGGCCCCGGTGGTCGAGCGGCTCGCCGTGCTGCCAGGTGCGGAACACCGCGCGCACCGCCTCGACCGTGTCGCGCATCCGCTCGACCGGTCGCTCGAAGTCGACGCCGAACCGGCGCTCGATGTGGGGGCGGACCTGCGTGCCGAGCCCGAGCGTGCACCGCCCGCCGGAGAGCACGTGGAGGTCCCACGCCGCGTGCGCCATGTGCACCGCGTTGCGCGGGAAGGCGATCGCCACGTTCGTCATCACCGACAGGTCGGTGGCCTGCGCGGCGAGCGCGAGCGGGATGAAGACGTCGTGGGGGCCCTCGAACGTGAAGACCCCGTCGACGCCGGCGGCTTCGAGCCGACGCGCCTCGTCGGCGGCGTCGGTCAGCCCGTAGACGGCGGCGAGAACCTGCATGGAGGGCATCCTGCCCGATGCGGCCCGCTCAGGCGGCCTCCCCGCTCCCCGCCGCTCAGGCGGCCTCCCCGCTCCCCGCCGCTCAGGCGGGGGCCCGCTGGGCGCCCCGGACGAGCGCGCCCGGGCGCTCGCCCGTCGACTCGTCGTCGATCCGGACGGGCACGCCCGCCACGATCGTCGCCCCGTAGCCCGACGCCCGCTGGATCAGCCGCCGCCCGCCGGCCGGCAGGTCGTGCACCATCTCGGGCGGGGCGATCCGGAGCCCGTCGAGGTCGATGACGTTCAGGTCGGCGCGGTGCCCGGGCGCCACGACGCCGCGGTCGCGGAAGCCGTAGAGCGCGGCGGTGCGGCTCGTCTGCATCGCCACCACGCGCTCGAGGTCGAAGCGCTCGCCCCGGTCGCGGTCCCGGACCCAGTGCGTGAGCATGTAGCTCGGCAGGCTGGCGTCGCACAGCACCCCGCAGTGGGCGCCGCCGTCACCGAGGCCCAGCACCGTGTCGTCGCGGTCGAGCATCTCGCGCATCGCCCCGAAGTCCCCTTGGCTGTAGCCGAGCAGCGGGAAGTACAGGAGCTCGGTGCCGTCGCGCCCGAGCATGAGGTCGTAGGTGACCTCCTCGGGTGTCCGGCCCTCCCGGGCCGCGATCGCGGCCACGCTGCGCTCGGGCGCCGGCTCGTAGTCGGGCGGGTCGCCGAGCGGGAAGAGCTTGTGGAAGCTCGACAGCAGGAAGGCCCCGAACCCGGACCGCTCGACCTTCTCCCCGAGGATCGCCTCGCGCACCTCGGGCGTGCGCAACGCCGCCACGCGCTCGGGCAGGGGGAGGTCCGCGATGGCCCGGTAGGCGCGGTGCGTGATGAACGGGTGCACCGACGACGTGAACCCGAACAGCAGGCACGCCGGCCGTCCCGCCACCTGCGGCACGACCAGGGCGCCGTCGGCGCGAGCCGCCTCGGCGCGCTCGATGAGCTCACGCCACTGCTCCGGGTACACATCGTTCTGCAGGCACCCGAACGTGACGGGCCGACCGGTCCGGCGAGCGATCTCGGCCATCCAGGCGAACTCGGCGGCGGGGTCGAGCATGTCGCTGGCGACGCCGAACACGCCGGCTCCCGCGGCGCCGAGGGCGTCGCCGATGCCGAGGAGCTCGTCGGCCGACGCGGTCGTGCCGGCGGCGAGCTCGCCGTCCTTGGCCCGGTGCAGGACCGTGCGCGTGGTCGTGAACCCGACGGCGCCGGCCCGCAGGCCCTCCTCGACGAGCTTCGACATCAGCGCGATGTCCTCGGGGGTGGCCTCCTCGTTGGCGGCGCCTCGCTCCCCCATCACGTACCCGCGCACGGCGCCGTGGGGGATCTGCGCGGCCACGTCCATCACGCGGGGCATCGACTCGAGCTCGTCGAGGTACTCGGGGAAGGACTCCCAGTTCCAGCTCATGCCCTCGGCGAGCGCGGTGCCGGGGATGTCCTCGACGCCCTCCATCAGCTGGATCAGCCAGTCGCGCCGATCGGGGTCCGCGGGGGCGAAGCCCACGCCGCAGTTGCCCATGACGACCGTGGTCACGCCGTGCCAGCTCGACGGCGTCATCTCGGGGTCCCACGTGGCCTGGCCGTCGTAGTGGGTGTGGATGTCGACGAACCCCGGCGTGACGAGGCGGCCGTCGGCGTCGATCTCCCGACGTCCGGCGCTCCCCTCCCCCGGCGGCGTGACGTCGACGATGCGGTCGCCGGCGACGACGACGTCGGCGGGCCGTGCCGGCGCCCCCGTGCCGTCGGCCAGCAGCCCGTTGCGGATGGTCAGGTCGGCCACGGTTCCCCCCGGTGGTCGTCGTGCGGTGGAGTGCCCCTACGCGGGACGGTCGGAGATGAGCCCGGCGGCGTTGTCGTGCAGGACCAGGCGCTGGTCCTCGGGCGACAGCTCCTTGACCTCGGGCAGGTAGTCGAGCGGCTGCGGCATGCCCTCGATGTGGGGCCAGTCGGAGCCGAACACCACGCGGTCGGCGCCCATGTGGTCGACGACGGTGACGACGTCGTCCTCCCAGAACGGGTTGATCCAGACCTGGCGGCGCAGGATCTCGACCGGGTCGTCGGGGAAGTAGCCGGACACCTTCTTGGCCATCGACCGCGCCTTGCGGAACAGGTCGGGCAGGAACTCGGCGCCGTTCTCGACGGAGACGATCCGCAGGTCCGGGTACCGGACGAGGTGGTTCTCGAGCAGCATCGCGAGCAGGAAGTCCTTGATCGCCTGCTCGATGGCGAAGAACTTGATCGACGGCTTGAACCCGCCTGAGAACGCGGCCGAGAACCCCTCGGGGGCGTACCCGTTCGAGCTGACGCCGCCGTCGCCGGCGTGCAGCACCAGCGGCACGCCCGACTCGTTGAGCAGGCCCCAGAACCGCGCGTAGCGGTCGTCGAACGGCGACACGCGGCCGAGCACCGTCGTCGGGGCGGCGGGCCGCATGACGAGCAGGCGGGCGCCGGCGTCGAGCGCCCACCGCAGCTCCTCGACCGCCCAATCGGGGTCGGCGAGCGTGAGGTACGGCGCGGCGAAGATCCGGTCCCGGTACGAGAAGCCCCAGTCCTCCTCGACCCACCGGTTGAAGGCGCGGAACACGACGCAGTTCGCCTGCGGGTCGTCGGTGAGCAGCTCCTCGTAGATCATGCCGAGGGTGGGGAACATCCAGCACGACTCGAGGCCCTGCTGGTCGAGCACCTCGATGCGGGCGTCGCGGTCGCGGTACTCGGGCCGGATCGGCTCGCGCTCGGAGAGGAACGACAGCGGGTCGCGCCCGTCGGGGTTGCCGCGGAAGTAGTCGTGCATCGCCCCGGCCCGGGCGATCGGGTCGAAGGTCGCGTTGGTCACCGCACGCGAGACCCGGCCCCCGATCACGTGGTACTTGCGGCCGTCGATGTCGCACCACTGCACCGTCCGCTGGGCCCAGGCCGGGTCGAGGTGGCGGGTGAAGGCGTCGAGCGCCTCGTAGTAGTGGTTGTCGGCGTCGATCACCGGCTCGTCGTGCACGTGGGTCCCCTCTGGTCTCGCCGCCCGGCTGATCCTGCTGGTGCGGGTCGGCGGATCCCCACCAGCGTCGCGCGGCGGCGCCGTCAGGTCACGGCCGGCGGCGGGGGTCCCGGCACGTCGGCGGGGCCGTCCGAGGGGCCGTCGCCGGGCGCGACGGCCGCGCTCGGGGCCTCGGCGCCGGCGGCCGACCGTGCCGCAGCGCCGGCGCGGGCGAGGACCTCGATGACGGCCAGGGCCACCAGCGCGCCGAACGCGATCCACAGCACCGCGCCCGCCGACGGCTGGCCGAGCAGGAGGAAGGCGCCCAGCGCCGCGACCGCGACCACGACGCGCAGTGCGATCGCGTTCCGGGCGACGAAGGCGGGCACCGGCCCCAGGTCCACCCCGGTCCGGTCGACGCCGCTGCTCGCCGCCCCGAAGAGCCGGCCCATCGCGCTGCGGAACCGCACCGCGGGCCCGCTCGGTCCGCTGATCAGCGCGGCGAGGAGCACGAGCAGCCCGAGCACGAGGATCATCCGGCCGCTGCCCCTGAGGAAGCGGGTGATCGTGTTGAAGAACGCCGTGTTGGCGGGGATCGACGTCCCGGACGGCAGCGCGTCGAGGTAGATCGTCCGCCCGATCGCGACGCCGACCAGCAGCAGGAAGCTGGCGATCACCCAGCCGCTGGCGGCCCGGACGAGCCCCTTCCGGCGGTCGGGTGCGACCGCGATGCCGGCGCCGAGGATGATCAGGGTCAGCCACGGCAGGACGGTGACGAGGCGGTCGAAGATGCCGAACGCCGTCTGGACCTGTCCCAGGGTGTCGGACTGCAGGACCTCGAGCTGCACCTTCGGCACGGTGATGCTGCCGACGAACGGGACCCCGGCGTCCTCGAGGCGCTGCTGCACCTCCTTGAGCGTGTCGGTGAGGTCGATCTCGACGACCCCCTTCTTGCCGTCGGAGACGGTGAGGACGTCGACCACCTGCTCCTGGGCGATGCGGTTGGCGTCGTCCCAGAGCTCCGCGACACGGTCGCTCGTGACGACCCGGGCGATCACCTCGCTGATCAGGTTCTTGAGCCCGGCGGTGATCGGGGCGGCGAGCAGGGTCGCCCGGTCGGGGAGCACCTGCTGCACCTCGGCCTCGAGGTCGACCTGGTCGTACAGGGCGGTCTCGAGCCGGGTCTGGATCGCCCGCTGGATGTCGTGGTCACGGATGAGCGGCGCGACCGTCTCGACGTAGCGGTCCGTGTCGGTGACCGTGCGGTTCAGCCAGACCGACAGCACCGACACCGGGACGAGCAGCGAACCGACGACGATCAGGACCCACGACGCGGTCCAGCGCCCGACGTGGCGCGGCCGTCGCGGGCCGGCGGGCGCGGCGTCGTCGCCCACCAGCACCTGCTGGGAGAGACGGGCGTTCTCCTCGCGCAGACGGGCGAGCTCGGCGGCGAGGTCGGCCTCGTCGGCCGAATCTCCATCGGTTGCCGGGGCGTCGTCGTCTGCCATGCCGCGACGGTAGCGGCGGGGGCGTGACGAAGCGCTCACCCTGCGGGATGGACGCCGCCCGGTGTCGGGCGCCGAGCCCGGATGCGGCGACGGCGGGACCCGGCCGGAGCCGGATCCCGCCGTCACGCAGCGATGTGGTCGACCCTCGGGTCAGACGGCTCGGACGTTCTGGGCCTCGTCGCCCTTGCGACCGGGGCCCACCTCGAACTCGACCTTCTGGCCCTCTTCGAGGTTGCGGTAGCCACTGCCCGCGATCTGGGAGAAGTGCACGAAGATGTCGCCACCCTCGTCGTCACGGCTGATGAAGCCGTAACCCTTCTCGGAGTTGAAGAACTTGACGGTTCCCGTGGGCACGGTGTGACTCGTTTCTCCCCGGCATCCGGGGCCTGATTGCGCAACGGGGCACCGATGTGTCCGGCGCCCCGAGGACTAGCGGATTGCTTGCTCTGCTCCTGCCAGCGCTGCGCTCGGCAGGACCGGCGGCCGCCGGAGGACCCGACGACGCCAACATCCTATCGCACCGGTCGGCGCATCGGTCACAGCGCGGGCGCGACCGGTCCGGCGTCAGGAGACGTGGGCATCGGCGACGTCGAGGGCCTCGTCGATCGCCGCCAGCCCGGCGCGCAGGTCCTCGTCGGAGATGACGAGGGGCGGGGCGACGTGCAGGCGGTTGAAGTGCGAGAACGGCCAGACGCCGCGCGACTTGCACGCCCCCATGAGCTCGGTCATGGGCGCCGCCTCGGCGCCGGCCGCGTTGAACGGCACCAGCGGCTCGCGCGTGCCACGGTCGCGGACGAGCTCGATCGCGAAGAAGCAGCCGAGGCCGCGCACCTCGCCCACCGAGGGGTGGCGTGCGGCGATGTCCCGCAGCGCGGGCCGGATGACCTCCTCGCCGAGCCGCCGCGAGCGGCCCACGATGTCGTCGTCGGTGAAGATCGAGATGCTCTCGACGGCCGTGGCGCAGGCGAGCGGGTGGCCGCTGTAGGTGAGCCCGCCCGGGTACGGGCGCTCGGCGAAGGTGGCGGCGACCGCGTCGGAGATCAGCACCCCGCCCAGCGGGACGTAGCCGGAGTTCACGCCCTTGGCGAAGGTGAGCAGGTCGGGCACGACGCCCCAGCGGTCGACCGCGAACCACTCCCCCACCCGGCCGAAGCCGACCATCACCTCGTCCGCGATGAGCAGGATCCCGTGCTCGTCGCACAGCTCCCGGACACCGGCGAGGTAGCCCTCGGGCGGGACCAGCACGCCGTTGGTCCCGACGACCGACTCGAGCACGATCGCCGCGATGGTGTGGCCGCCCTCCATCTGGATGACCTGGGCCAGGTGCTCGAGCGCCCGCTCGCGCTCCTCCTCGTCGGTCGTGGCACCGAACGACGAGCGGTACGTGTAAGGACCGAAGAAGTGCACGACGCCCGGCGTGCCCGGCTCGGACGCCCAGCGGCGCGGCTCGCCGGTGAGGGTGATCGCGGTCGAGGTCGCGCCGTGGTAGCTGCGGTACGTCGACAGCACCTTCTGGCGACCCGTGTGGAGGCGGGCCATCCGGACCGCGTTCTCGTTGGCCTCGGCGCCGCCGTTGGTGAAGAAGACCCGGTCGAGGTCGCCCGGGGCGTGCTCGGTGATCAGGCGTGCGGCCTCGGTGCGCACGTCGTTCGCGAACGGCGGCGCCACCGTGCAGAGGACGTCGGCCTGCGCCTTGATCGCTGCGACCATGCGGGGGTGCTGGTGGCCGAGGTTGAGGTTGACGAGCTGCGAGGCGAAGTCGAGGTACCGGTTGCCCTCGTTGTCCCAGAACCAGGCGCCCTCGCCGCCGGCGATCGGCAGCGGCGAGATCAGCTCCTGCGCCGACCAGGAGTGGAAGACGTAGCGGCGATCAGCCGCAGTGCTCTGCTCGTTCGAGGGTGCGGCGAGGTCGTTCTCGGTGGTGCTCACGGGCGCAACGTTACGACGGGTGCCGCACCGACGCCCCAGCGGTGCTAGCCAACGGGACCATGTCCGAGACCTCCTCGTCGCCCGAGCCCGAGCCCGCCCCCGAGTCCGGCCCCGTCCTCCTGGTCGACGACGCCGACGGCGTCCGCACGCTGACGCTGAACCGGCCCCAGGCGCTCAACGCGTTCGACCAGGCCCTGTGGTACTCGACCGCCGACGCCCTCGAGGAGGCGGCGACCGACGACGACATCCGCTGCGTGCTCATCACCGGCGCCGGCCGGGCCTTCTCGGCCGGCCAGGACCTGTCGGAGATGAACGACCCGGCCGTGTTCCAGGACCAGGAGCCCGGCTACCAGCGCTTCATGCCGGTGCTGGAGTCCTTCCCCAAGCCGGTAATCGCCGCGGTGAACGGCGTGGGCGTCGGCATCGGGCTGACCATGCTCCTGCACTGCGACCTCGTGCTCATGGCCGACACCGCGCGCCTCAAGGTGCCGTTCATCTCGCTCGGGGTGACGACCGAGGCCTCGGCGAGCCTGATGATGCCGACCGTCATGGGCTGGCAGCGCGCCGCCGAGGTGCTGTTCACCGAACCGTGGATCGACGCCGAGCAGGCGGTGGCCGACGGGATCGCGCTGCGTTCGGTCCCCGCCGACCGGCTCCTCGACGAGGCCCGCGCCCTGGCGAGCCACATCGGGGGCCTGCCGCTCGGGCCGGTCGTGGCGACCAAGCAGCTGATGCTGGCCGGCCGGCTCGACGCCGTGAAGGCCGCCCGCGAGCGCGAGCTGCGGGCCTTCGAGCAGCTCGTCGGCGCCATGATGGCCGGCTGACCCGGGCCCGCCGGTGGGCCACCGGGCCCGATCCGCGACCGCAAGCTCAACCCGGGCCGCCGCCTGGCCGACACCCCGGACATGTCAGGACACCGTCGCCGCGTCCCCGGTCGCGCCCTCCTCGTCGCCCTCGTCGCGCCGCTTGCGCTGCTCGCAGCCTGCACGGACCCCCCGCCGGCCCCGCCGGCCCCGCCGGCGGCCGCCTCCGAGCCGGTGGCCCCGCCCCCGTCGTCGAGCCCGTACGACATCGTCATCCGGCCGATCGGCTCGGTCGCCCCGGGCGTGCTGGCGACCTTCGAGACCGCCGCGCAGCGCTGGGAGCGGACGATCACGGCCGACGTCCCCGACGTCAGCGTGAGCGGCTACCGGGGTTGCACGAACCTGGCGGCGCCGGTGAGCTCGATCGACGACCTGGTCATCGACGTGCAGATCACGTCGATCGACGGGCCCGGCGGCGTGCTCGGGCAGGCCGGCCCGTGCGCCAACGCCCTGGCCGACGGCCTGCCCCGCGCCGGGACCATGCGCTTCGACAGCGCGGACGTCGCCACGTGGATGGCCAACGGCGGGTTCGAGGCGATCGTCCTCCACGAGATGGCCCACGTGCTCGGCTACGGCACGAGGTGGACGGGCTTCTCGTTGCTGACCGGCAGCGGCGGGTCTGACCCGCGGTTCGTCGGCCCGCTCGCCACCGCCGAGTGGCAGGCGCTGAGCGGCGAGTCCACCGCGGTCCCGGTCGAGGCGACCGGCGGGGCCGGCACGGCGTACGCCCACTGGCGTGACAGCACCTTCGGCAACGAGCTGATGACCGGCATGATCGGCCTCGGCGCGTCGCCGCTCAGCCGGGTGAGCATCGCCTCGCTCGGCGACCTCGGCTACCAGGTCGACCTCTCGCAGGCCGACGCGTACTCGCTGCCGTCGGGGCTGCTCGGCCCGGCGCTGCGAGCGGCGTCGACCGACCTCCACGGCCACGACGGCGACGAGGGGATGATCCTCCTCACGCCGACCGAGTCGCTCTGACACCGGCCGCCCGGCCGCGGTCCTCGGGCGGTCGGCGGCGTCGCGGCGGTACCGTCGCGGGGTGGACCTGACCGTCGCCGCGATCCCCTTCTACTTCGGCTCGATGGGGCTGGAGGCCGCCGTCCAGAAGCGGCGACGGGACCGGGGCGCCCCGCCGTCGGCCGGCGACTACGAGCGCAACGACACCCTGGTGAGCCTCGGCATGGGCGTCGCCAGCCTCATCGTGCCGGCGATCACGGTGCCGCTGTTCCGACGGTTCGACGTCGGCGACGGCCGCTACCGCAGGGTCGTGCTCGGGGTCGCCGGTGGCGCCGCCGTGGCGGCGGTCGCCGCCGATGCGATCGCCCGGGCGCAGGAGCTGGAGGCCGGCCGGGTCCCCGAGCCGGGCGCCGCCGACGAGCGTGCGACCCCCGAGCCTGAGGCCGGGTCGACGGGCCGGGGGAACCGTGCCGCCCGCCGGGCCCGCTCGGTGTGGCGACGGGTGGCGGGCAGCGCCGCCATGACCGCGATCGCGGCCGGTGGTGCGGCGGTGGCGGGCACGTGGGCGGGCCGCACGACGGCGAAGCGGCTCTTCGAGCACCGGCTCGTCCCCGACCTGGGCTCCGGCCCGGCGGCCACCGCCGCCGCGATCCTGGCCTGGGACCTCATCTACTACTGGAACCACCGGTTCATGCACTCGAGCCGGTACCTGTGGGCGGTGCACGTGGTCCACCACTCGAGCGAGCGGTACAACCTCTCGACCGCGCTGCGCCAACCGGTGGCCGACTCCCTCGGCACGTTCGTGCCCTACGGGCTGATGTCGCTGCTCGGCATCCGGCCCGAGCTGATCGAGACCGCCCGGGGCGTCAACCTGATCTACCAGTTCTGGATCCACACCGAGGTCGTGCCGAAGTTGGGCCCGTTCGAGCAGGTGTTCAACACGGCCTCGCACCACCGCGTGCACCACGGCAGCAACCGGCAGTACCTGGACCGCAACCACGGCAGCATCCTCATCGTCTGGGACCGCCTGTTCGGGACCTTCGAGGTCGAGGACGAGCGCGTCGTCTACGGGCTCACCAAGAACATCGAGACGTTCGACCCGGTCAAGGTGATGACGCACGAGTACGTCGACATCGCCCGCGACGTCGCCGGCTCCGACACCTGGTCGGATCGGCTGTCGTTCGTGTTCCGCGGCCCGGGGTGGGCCTACGAGCGCCACCGCGAGCTCGCCACGGTCGACGAGCACCTCTCGGAGGAGGCCGCGCCGATCGCCGGTTGAGCCCGCTCGCCGGCCGACCGGTCGAGCCGCGACGGTCCGACCGTTCTGGCGGCGGTGTCCGTCGCCAGGCGACGGAAGCCGACGCCAGAAGGGCACGCAGGGGCGGGCGGCCGGATCAGTAGCCCGAGGTGGCGACCTCGATGCGGCCGTCGGCCGCCGCCGCGGCGAACGCGGCGTGGTCCTGGTGCACCTGGCCGGCGTAGGCCATCGAGAAGTCCGAGATCGACCGGTCGAACTTGTCGCTCTTGCCGAGGTACGACGAGATGGCGATCCGGGACCCGGAACGGGAGTGGGCGCGGGCCAGCGTCCACGCGCACAGCAGGAGGTAGTTCTCGGCCATCTGCGAGCCGATCTTCTCCAGGTTGATCGACCCCTTCATGTCGCGGAACTGGCGGATGTAGAAGTCGTGGTGCCCCACGTTCGCCCAGCCGAGGAACTGGTCCGACGCCGCCTGCATGAGCTGCTGGCCGACCACGACGCGGTGGCCCTGGTTGTCGTAGGCGACCGGGTCCACGAACGGCTCGAGGACCGAGTGCTCTGCCTCCTTGATCTGCAGGATCATCAGGTCGGCGTCGTCGCGCCCGCGGACCAGCGCGATGTAGCACCGGGTGCCCACGCTGCCGACGCCGACGACCTTGAGCGCCACGTCGATGAGCTCGTAGCCGCCGAGGAGCACCCGCAGGTACGCGGGGATGCTGTCGAGGTACTCGGCGAACAGCCCGATGACCGTCTGGTGCATGGCGGCCGCGGCGTCGGCGTCCATCGAGTCGTCGAGGCGCATGACCAGCGGCGGCTGGTGGACGAAGCGCCGGTGCCCGTCGACGACCTCGGTGTACTTGGCGATGGCCTTCGTGACGTCGTTGAGCCGGGCCTTGCGGAACTGGCGCTCGACCGCGGTCCGGTTCTCGTCCTGGGCGACGGCGAGGATCTGGTCGTCGGTCAGGCGGGAGTACCAGACGGCGAGCCGGCCCTTGGTCGCGAAGTCCGACATCGCGGCGCGGTAGGCGAACGCGACGTTGCGGGCCATGCGGCGCTGGACCTCCTCGTCCCAGCCGCGGTCGCCCGCCATGAGGACGGCGCTCACGGCCAGGCGCTTCACGTCCCACTCCCAGGGCCCCGGGTGCGTCTCGTCGAAGTCGTTGCAGTCGAACACGAGCGCCCGCTCGGGTGAGCCGAAAAGCCCGAAGTTCGAGAGGTGGGCGTCGCCGCAGAGCTGCACCGGCATGCCCGTGGTCGGCGTGGTCGCCAGGTCGGCCGACATCACCGCGGCCGAGCCGCGGTAGAAGGCGAACGGGCTGGCCAGCATGCGGGCGTGGCGGATCGGGAGCAGGAACTGCAGCCGGTGCTCCTCCTGGCGCTGCAGGATGGCCACCGGGTCCCGCCGGTCGGTGAGCTCCCACGTGCCGTGGGCCGTGCGCGGGCACTCGTCGCGACGTGACCGACCCCACCCCTGGTGCTCGTCGGGCTCGAGGTGGTCCTTGGACGGGACGGCGGTCGGCGGGGCGGTCACGGCGGTCACGGGGCCAGCCTACGGGCGGCCGCGACGTTCCCGTCTGGGCCGATGGCCTCGGCTACCGTCGGAGCCCTGATGGCCGGGACCGTGGTGCTGCTCGACGCCGACACGGTGGCCGGCTGGCGGCGCCCGGCCCCGTCGCTGCAGCAGCTGCACCGGGCGATCGAGGACCTGCGCTCGCAGCACCCCGGGGTCACGGTCGCGGTCGTGGCCGACGCCTCGATCAAGTGGGCGCTCCCGGCGGCCGAGCAGGCGGCGTTCGAGCAGGACATCGTCACCCGGGCCGTCGTGTGCGCCCCGGCCGGGACGCGGGACGGCACCTACGGGTGGATGCAGGCCGTCGTCGACACCGCCCGCCGCGAGGCGGACCGCGTGCTGGCCGTCACCGACCGGGCCCTCACCGGCGTCCCGGTGGTGCGGCTGACGCAGGTCGAGGGCCACTTCCGCTTCGACCTCGAGGGAGCGAGCGTCGTCGACGTGAAGCCGACCAACCCGCACCGGCGCCGCGGCCGCCGCTGAGCGACTCGGATCGGCGGACGCCGGCGGATCGCCGGATCCGCGCCGCCCTGACCGGGACTACCCTCGCCCGCGTCGTGGCGGCCGCCCCGGCCGAGGAGGAGCCCATGCCCGATCCGACCACGCCGGTGCACTGGATCGACACCGCCGGCAACCAGCAGGGACCCGAGCCGTGGGAGACGGTGCAGGCCCGGGTCGCCCACCAGCAGATCCCGCCGGGCACGCAGGTCTGGTGGGACGGCGCGCCGGGCTGGCAGCCGTTCGACCAGGTCGCCGCGACCCCCGCCGCGACCCCGCCTCCCGCCGCGGCCGCGCCGGCGGCGAGCGCGCCGGTGGCTCCGGCCGCGGCGGCCGCGCCGACCAGCGCCTCGGCGGCGCTGATGGACGGCATGTCCAACCAGGAGCTCGACGACGAGTTCATCGGGCTCGTCGGCCGCAGCTGGGAGATGTACAAGGAGACCGAGTTCGCCAGCTCGATCGACGAGGCGACGCTCGGCGGCGTCATCACGGCCCTCGTCGACTGCGGGTTCGTGCTCATCGACCTCGAGACGGCCGGCGCGACCTACGGGACGACGACCACCACCTCGACCGGCGGCGTCGACGTCGGCTCGATCGCCGGCGGTCACCAGCTCCGCTTCGAGGAGCCGGAGACGCAGTCGCGGGTCACCGTGGCGCTGCAGCACCTGACGCCGGACGTGGCGTCGGCCAATGTCGTCGGCCACCGCGCCACGGCCGTCGTCGGGTACGGCCAGCGGGTGCCCGACTTCCAGAAGGTCGGTCAGGCGCTCCGCCAGGAGGTCCAGAGCGGGATGATCCTGTCGCCCGAGCCCGGGACGGTCACCTTCGACGCCGACCTGTCGTCGGGCTACGTCTACGCCCAGATCGACCTGCTGCTCGAGCTGGAGCGCTACGTGTCGGAGGACCTGTCGGTCGACCACGACCTGCTGCGGCGGCACCTCGCGTCCGTCGTCTACACCATGAAGACCTTCGTCCAGACGCGCTTCGGGAGCTGACCATGGGCCTCTTCAACTCGATGGCGAACTACGCCCACAAGTCCGAGCTGCGCGAGTCGAAGGACGAGATCGTCTGCGGCGAGATCATCCGCGGGCTCTCGCACCGGGGCTGGCGCCCGCACCGGATCGTCGCCCACTCCGACCGCCAGCAGATGGGGTTCAAGGTCCCCGGCGACCCCGTGCTCTCGGCCGCCTACCTCGTCGTCGACCGCCGCAGCGGGTCCGGGACGCTGACGCAGGCGATGGGCTCGCGCACGTCGATCGGCTTCCTGGCCGAGATGCGCAACAAGGTCTCCGACCCCGACGACCTGGCCACCATGTGGCGGACCGACCTGGCGAACCTGTTCAAGATCCCGGTGGCCGGCGAGGTGCGGATCGACCACCAGCTCAACACGGTGAACGCCAGGACGTACCACCTGGTCGACCTCGACCAGTACGTGCAGGGCCACTCGGTCCAGGCGGGACCGCTGGTCGAGTGGATCGTCGGCCAGTTCGACGCGCTGCGCGAGCAGCTCCGGCCGCTCAAGAAGTAGCCCCGCCCGACCGGTCGTCGAGCGGGAGCGGCCCGGCCGCCGGGTCGGTCAGGGGTGGACCGGCTCGGCCGGTGGCGCGCAGCAGGGCATCCAGTCGTCGTCGTCGGGGATGAGGTCGCTCGCCGCCGGCGGGCCCCACGTGCCGGGCTGGTAGCGGACGCTCGCCGGCGGGTCGTGGAGCAGCGGCTCGACGACGCGCCACGCCTCCTCGACCGTGTCCTGGCGGGCGAACAGCCGGGAGTCGCCCTCGATGACGTCGCCCAGGAGCCGCTCGTAGGCCGGCGGGCCGCCGATGGCGTGGCGCTCGTCCACGTCGAGGTCGACGGTGCGGCTGGCCATCTGCTCGCCGGGGACCTTGGCCTGCATCTCGATGCGCAGAAACGAGTCGGGGCCCAGACGGAACCGGAAGCGGTTGGGCTCGGGGTCGTCGACGGGTCCGGCGAACAGCGGCCGCGGCGGCTCCCGGAGGGTCACGACCGCCTCGGTCGCGGTCAGCGGCATCGACTTCCCGGTGCGGATCAGGAACGGCACGCCGGCCCAGCGCCAGTTGTCGATCTCGAGCCGCATGGCGATGAACGTCTCGGTGTCCGAGGTCGGTGCCACCCCGGTCTCCTCGAGGTAGCCCTCGTACTGACCCCGGACCACGCCCATCGGGTCGACGACGCGCGTGGCCTTGAGCACCTTCGTGTACTCGTCGCGCAGCGCGTCAGCGTCCTCGGACACCGGCGGCTCCATCGCCAGCAGGCAGAGCATGTGCAGGAGGTGGTTCTGCACCACGTCGCGCATCGCCCCGACCGTGTCGTAGAACTTGCCGCGGCCCTGGACGTCGAACTGCTCCGCCATCGTGATCTCCACGCGGGCGATGTGGCTCCGGTTCCAGATCGGCTCGAGGAGCGAGTTGGCGAACCGGAACACGAGCAGGTTCAGGACCGGCTCCTTGCCCACGAAGTGGTCGATGCGGAACACCCGGTCCTCGGGCAGCCGCGACAGGACGATCCGGTTCAGCTCCTCGGCCGAGGCGAGGTCCCGACCGAACGGCTTCTCGAGCACGATCCGGGCCGTCTCGGTGATGCCCACGCGGGCCAGGCCCTCGACCACCGTCTCGAACATCGACGGCGGGATCGCCAGGTAGCAGACCGGCAGCCTGGCGTCACCGAGCGCCGTCTTGAGGCGGTCGTAGGTCTCGTCGGCGCGGTAGTCGCCGGAGATGTAGGACAGCCGGCCGAACAGGTCGGCGAGCACCGAGTCGTCGATCGCGACGTGGGCGTCGAGGAGCGAGCTCCGGATCCGCTCCTGCAGCTCCTCGACCGTCCAGTCCGACGACGCCACCCCGATGATCGGCCCGTTCAGCCGGCGCTGCTCCACCAGCGAGTACAGCGACGGGAAGAGCTTCTTGTAGGCCAGGTCGCCCGTCATGCCGAACAGGACGAGGGCATCGGCGTCGGTCGCGCTCATGGGTCCGACGCTACCGGCGGCCGGCTCCGGGCGGGCCCGGCGGTCCGGGGGGATGTACCGTCAGGTCGGGCGACCCGCCGACGGGAGGGCGGGGCAGGCAGGGGGCACGGTGATGGGACGACCACTCGGGGGCGCGCGGCGAATCGACCGCCGCCGGTTCCTGCAGGGTTCGGCGGCGCTGGCGGGGATGGCCGCGGTCGGGACGGGCGCCGCGGGGTGCGCGCCACCGCCGGGACCGGTGGTCCGCCGCGGCAACGCGGCCGAGGCCGGCTACGACCACATCGTCGTGGTCATGATGGAGAACCGCTCCTTCGACCACTTCCTCGGGTGGCTCCCCGGCGCCGACGGCGAGCAGGCCGGGCTCACGTACGCCGATGGCGACGGCGTCGAGCACCCCACGCACAAGCTGACGGAGTTCGCGGCGTGCGACATGGCCGATCCCGGGCACAGCTACGCCGCCGGGCGAGTGCAGTACCACGACGGCGCCGTCGACGGCTTCCTCTTCGACGCGCCCGACACCTTCCCGATCGGGTACTTCGAGCAGGACCAGCTCCTGTTCTGGGGCGAGGCCGCCCCGGCCTGGACGGTCTGCGACCGCTACTTCGCCGCGACGATGGGCCCGACCTTCCCGAACCGGTTCTTCGCGCACTGCGGCCGGACCGACCGGTTGACCAACACCGTCGACATCTCGACGCTGCCGACGATCTGGGACCGCCTCGCCGACGCGGGCCTGGAGGGTCGGTACTACTTCTCCGACGCGCCGTTCTCCGCGCTGCTCGGCCTGCGCCACCTGTTCATCACGCGCACCGTCGAGCAGTTCAAGCAGGACGCCGCCGCCGGTCAGCTCCCGAACGTGAGCTTCATCGACCCGCGGTTCCTGCTGCCGACGCCGTTCGGCACGTCGGCCGACTACCACCCGGTGTCCGACATCCGCGCCGGCTGCCAGTTCCTCCACGAGATCTACGAGGCGGTCACGACCTCGCCGAACTGGGAGCGGACGGTGCTCGTCGTGAACTTCGACGAGTGGGGCGGCTTCTACGACCACGTCGTGCCGACCACGGCGCCCGACGCCGTCGAGCAGAGCGCGCTGCGGGGGTTCCGGGTGCCGTGCCTCGTGGCGTCGCCGATCGCCCGGCGCGGCCACGTGGCCCACGACGTCTACGACCACACCTCGGTGCTCAAGATGATCGAGTGGTCGTGGGATCTGCCGCCGCTCGCGCCGCGGGACGCGGCGGCGAACAACCTGGCGGACGTGCTCGACCTCGGCGGAACGCCCGACCTCGACGTGCACCGTTGGACGCTGCCCGACTTCCAGGTGCAGGACTGCAGCGCGACGTGGCTCGACTCGATCTGGAAGCGGGTCGTCGCCAGCGCGAAGACCCAGGGCTTCCCGGTCTGAGCGCACGACCGCCGGTCGCGGGACCCGGCCCGGACCGGCCGGTGGCGCGTCACGGCCCCCGGGGGTCCGGGGGCCGTGACGTCTCGTCCTGACGGAGAGCGGTCGGTCAGTTGTAGACCGGGCAGCCGACGACGTCGTCGAGCACCGTGCTCAGCAGCGGGCGCATCAGGAAGCTGCCACCGGTGAGCTGGACCTTCTCGCAGCCGCCGGTCGACTTCAGGTAGAAGTCGGCCTCGAAGTAGAAGGGGATGCCGATCAGCGTGAAGTAGAAGCCCACCCGGGTGGCCTTCATGCCCGCCGCCTGCGACAGGCTCAGTCGGGCGGTCGCCACGTCGATCGAGGCGATCCGGAACCGGCCCTGGCCGTTGAGCTGCCAGCTCGGCTGGTCCAGGCGGGACGTGAACGACCCGTTGAACTGGATGCCGAGCGGGAAGTTGATGAGGTTGACCCCACCCGAGCCGGTCAGCGTGACCTGCTCGGGGTTGGCGACGACCGAGCCCGAGAAGTCGACGATGCCCCAGGTGTCGAGCTGCATCGACCCGCTGAGCTGCCCCTCGAGGCGGAGCAGCGTGCCGTTCGGGCCGAAGCTGGCACCGATCGAGCCGAGCAGGGTGGCCCGGCTGCCGACGTCCAGGCGGCCGTCGAAGTCGACGTCCAGCGTGCTGCCGTAGCGGCTGGCGATCGAGAGGTTCGCGCCGCTCAGCGTCACGTCGCCGAGGTGGACCTGGCCGGTCACCGCCGCGTTGAGCTGGATGAGCTCGGCCCGGCCGTCGGTGATCTCGACGACGCCGCTCAGGTCGGCGGCGAAGCCCGTGTCCTTCAGGTCGGCGTCGACCTCGAGGCGGGTGGTGTTGCCGTTGGTCTCGACCGTGGCCGAGCCGACCGCCTTCAGCGTGCCGACCTGGAAGTCGCCGGTGACGACGGCCCGCAGCTGGCCGCCGACGACCACCGTGCTCAGCGAGCCCTTCACCGCGAAGGTGGAGCCGTCGTCGAGCGTGCCGGAGATCTCGCCGGCGCCCTCGAGCTCGAGGAACGGCGTGTAGGCGGTGATGCCGTCCCACACGATCGAGCCGTTGAACCGGACGACGTTGGGACCCTGGTTCACGTCGAGGACGCCGACGAAGGTGGCCTTGTTCGTCGCGAGCGTGAGCGAGCCGTTGGCCTGGTTCACCTGCAGGTCGCCGACGATGCCGGCGCCGCTGAAGCTGATCGCGGTCTGCGTCGCGTTGCCGTCGATCTTCAGCTGGCCCTGGAGGTCGATCTTCTTGCCGCCGGCCTGCGTGCCGACGAGGTGGGCGGCGATGTCGGCCTTGGCCGAGACCAGGGCGCCGGCCCGGTCGAACACGACGGCGACGGTGCCGTTGGCCGTGCTCGGGCCGACCTTGATGTTGCCGGCGACCGACGCAGACACGCCGGTGGTCGGCGAGGCCTTGAGGTTGATCGAGGCGCCGGTGACCGAGACGTCGCCGATCTTGACGTTCGAGGCGTTCGCGGTGAGGTCGAGCGACGGCTGGCCGTGGCTGACCGTGAGGGTGCCGGAGAAGGTCACCGGGGTGACCGTCATGCCGGGGATCGTGAGGCCGGTCGACGACAGCTGGATCGACCAGTTGTCGAGGTCGTTCAGCGTGCCGACGAAGCCGATCGTCGAGGTGACCCCCGACAGCGTGATGTTCACGTTGCCGCGGAGGCGGATCCCGAAGGCGCCGTTGAAGATGCCGAGCTCGGCCGACAGCGCGTTCACGCTGATGTTCTCGAGCACGGGCTCGCCGGCGGCGATCTCCTCACCGGTGACGGCGGCGACCTTGTCCGAGGCGGCGTTGCCCTGCTCCGACAGCACCTCCTCGCCCTCGGCGAGGGTGGCGCCGTCGAGCGCGATCTTGGCGTTCGACGCCGTGCAGCTCGAGCCGGTCACCGTGGTGTCCTCGGCCATGGCGACGACGTCGTCCTTGACCAGCACGGCCTCGGTCTCGGAGGGCGGGGCCTCCTCGACCTTGTCCCAGACCTCGCAGAGCTGGGCCTGCGGGGTCGTGGTGGGCGTCGGCGTGGAGGGGCCCGGGGTGCACGCGACCACGACGGTGGTCATGAGCGCCAGGGCGAGGGTGGCGGAGCCGAGCCGCCGCTTGATCGTGGTCACGTGGATCCTTCCGAGGGGGGGTCAGCTGGTGGTCGTGCCGTTGTCCCAGATGCGGAACAGCTGGCCGTTGGGGCCGTTGGTCCCCGCCGGACCGACCTTGCCGACGGCAGCGCTGCCGCCGTCGCCGCCCGTGTCGTTGCCGAAGCCGCCGAGCCCGGAGGTCGCCGCGGCCGAGGCCGCACCACCGGCGCCGCCCTGCGCCGTCAGCGCCGGGCGGGACTGCGAGCTGGCCGTCGTCGACAGCGAGCCCACGCCGACGTGCAGCACCGCGATCGACGGACCGCCCGCACCGCCACCGGCACCACCGCCGCCGCCGCCGGCACCACCGCCGCCACCGCCGCCGCCGCCGCCGGCGAGGCAGCACGAGTCGGAGCCGCCGTCGCCGCCGTTGCCGCCGTTGCCGCCCCGACCGCCGGCCGAGCCGCTGCCGCCCGCGCCGCCGGCGGAGGACGTCACCGCCGACGAGCTCAGGTTGACCGTGGCGTTGCTGGCGTAGACGCCGAACGAGCCGCCGCCGGACTGGCCGCCGGTCGTCCCGGCCACGCCGCCGTTGCCGCCGGCGCCGCCGCCACCGCCGCCGCCACCGGAGGCGCTGGCGGACTTGCCGCCGCCACCACCGCCGCCACCGCTGCCGGCCTGGCCGGCGGAGCCCGCCGTGCCGTTGGTGGGCGCGTAGAGGTCGTTCGCGAGGATGGCGTTGCTGCCCGCACCGCCGGCGCCGCCGCCGTTGCCGACGCCACCGGGGTTGCCGCCGCCGGCGCCCGTGCCGCAGCCGAAGAGGCTGCCGCAGCCGCCGCCACCACCGCCGCCCGCAGCGGGACCGCCGCCGCTCGCGCCGCCCGACCCGGAACCGGAGTAGTCGCCGCCGGTGCCACCGGTGCCGCCGGAGTAGGTGGCGCAACCGCCACCGCCACCGCCGCCACCCGGGCTGCTCGGGCCGGAGGCGTTGCCGCCGCCGCCACCGCCGCAGCCGCTCGCGGCCTGCGACGGCACGGCCGCCGAGGCGCTCGTGCCGGCGACGCCGGGCTGGGCCGTGACCGTCGACAGCGTGACGTTGACGACCGACAGGCCGAGGGCGCGGACGCCGTAGGCGCTGCTGCCGGCGCCGGTCGGGGTGCCGCTGTTGACGTTGGCGTTCTCGACGTTGACGAAGGAGCCGCCGGTGACCAGCACGCCGGTCGCCTGGGGCCCGACGCCGCCGCCCACGGTGGTGGTGGCCGCGTCGTTGTCACCGATGCCGATGCCGGTGGCGCCGCCGGTCACGAGGACCCCGACGGCGTTGCCCGACGTCCGGTTCACGCCCTGGACGCTCACGCCGCTGATGCTCGAGTTGGCCACGCCGTTGAACGTGACCGGGTTCGTCGTGCCGGTGCCGTAGATCGTGGTGACCTGGTCGGCTCCGAAGTCGGACAGGTCCTGCTTGAAGCCGCCGATGACCTCCATGGCCGAGGGCACGGAGACGGTCTCGGTGTAGGAGCCGCCGGCGATCCGCAGCGCGTGGATGCCGTTGGCCGTCGCGTTGGCGAGGGCCTGGTTGATCGTCGAGCAGGGGTTCAGCTTCGGACCGCAGGACGAGCCGGTCGAACCGGTCGGGCGCACGTAGTACTTGGGGTTCGGATCGACGTTGACGGTGATCGTGATGCCCGGCGACGTGGAGGAGCCGTCCGAGTTCGTCATCGTCAGCTTGGCGATGTACACGCCGGGGTTGGCGTAGACGTGCGACGCGTTCGGGCCGGTGTCGGCCGGTGAGCCGTCACCGAAGTCCCACGAGTAGGTGAGGCCCGTGCCGGTGCCCGGCGAGGAGCCGGTCGACTCGAAGTCGACGATCAGCGGCGCGTCGCCGACGGTCGGCGAGGCGCCGGCCACGGCGGTCGGCTCGCCCGACGGGAGCGTCGTGGTGGTGGAGGTGGTCGTCCCTCCCCCCGGGTCCGTCGGTGGGGTGACGCACGCGGTGGTGATCAACGCCACCGCCCCGACCACGCCCAACAGCAGGTGCCGCACAGCCCGAACGCCCATCATCAATCCCCTCCACCCGCGCTCAGCCAAACGCGGTGAACAACCGTTCAAGGTCTACCAGTGCCGGCCGTCACGGTCAATGAAGGTGGTTCGAGCGGCGGGTCACACCCGGGTGCAGGCCAGGTGCCGCACCGGCCCGCGGGCGGGGCGTTGTACGCGCACCGGCGGACCTGCCACCATTCCCCGACCGATCTGACGCCGCGTCAGGTCCGATCAGACCGGGAGACCGTCGTGCCCACCGACATCGTCATCGTCAGCGCCGCCCGCACGCCCATCGCCACCGCGTACAAGGGCTCGCTCGCCGGGGTCGACGCGAACACCCTCGCCGAGGTCGCGCTGGGCGCCGCCGTGGAGCGTTCCGGGCTCCCGGCCGGCGACTTCGAGGACATCGGCTTCGGCGAGTCCATGCAGGGCGGCGGCAACGTCGGCCGCTACGCGGCGAACCAGCTCGGCCTGACGAACGTCCCCGCCGTGGCCACCCAGCGCTGGTGCGCCTCGGGCATGGCCGGCACCCAGTGGATCGCCGCGAACATCGCGGCCGGCATGATCGACGTCGGCGCCGCCGGCGGCGTCGAGTCGATGTCGACCGCGCCGGCCACGTCGAAGTTCGGCGCGCCGTGGCTGCCCGCCGCCAACCTCGAGACGCCCGACGCGCCGCCGTTCAACACCGCCAAGGGCGTCGGCGACAACGCCGCCCGCCTCGCCGGCGTCAGCCGCACCGAGGCCGACGAGTGGGCCTACCGCTCGCACATGAACGCCGTGCGGGCGATCGACGAGGGCCGCTTCAAGAATGAGATCGTCCCGGTCGAGCTGGCCGACGGCTCGCTGTTCGAGGTCGACGAGCACCCGCGGCGCACCTCCACCCTCGAGAAGCTCGCGTCGCTCCCGCTCCTCAACCCCGACGACGAGGGCGCGACCACGACGGCCGGCAACTCGTCGGGCCTCAACGACGCGGCCGCCGCGCTGGTGCTGGTGTCGAGCGACTACGCGGCCGCCCACGGGCTGACCCCGCTCGCCCGCATCCGGGGCTGGGCCTCGGCCTCGCTGACGCCGGCCGAGACCGGCATCGCCCCGTCCATCGCCATCCCCAAGGCGCTCGACAAGGCCGGCGTCTCGATCGGCGACATCGACTCGTGGGAGATCAACGAGGCCTTCGCGTCGGTGACCGTCGCCGCGGTGAAGACGCTCGGCCTGGACGCGGACCGCGTCAACGTGAACGGCTCGGGCTGCTCGCTCGGCCACCCGATCGGCTGCACCGGTGCCCGGATGATCGTCACCATGCTGAACGAGCTCGACCGCACCGACGCCACGTTCGGCGCGGTCGCGATGTGCGCCGCCGGCGGCATGGCGTCGGCGACGGTCATCGAGCGGGTCTGACGGAGCGGGCCTGGCGAAAGCGGGCCCGGCTGGAGCGGACCTGGCGAGAGCGGGCCCGGCTGGAGCGGACCGGCAGGCAGGGCCGCGCTCGACCAGCTCGTCGCCGCCGTCGAGGCACGCGCACCGCCTGGGCCCGACCGCGGCGGTGGGCCGGCGCGGTCCGGACGGATCCAGCACGACCGCTTGAGATCCGACCGCGCCCGCGCGTAAAGTTAGAACGCGTTCTAGTTCGGGAGCAGCCTTCCCGGATCGCCAGGACCGACCCGACCAGCAGACCCGAGCAGGGGGACCTCAGCGTGGAATTCGGCATCTTCTCGAACGGCTACGTGCCCGGGCCGGCGGCCCACGACAGCGAGTCCGAGCACCTCGCCCTCATGCGCGAGATCGAGCTCGCCATCCACGCCGACAAGCACAACTGGAAGTACGTCTGGTTCGGCGAGCACCACGCCCTCACCGAGTACAGCCACCTGTCGGCGCCCGAGGTCGTGATCGGCTACGTGGCCCACGCCACCGAGCGCATCCACATGGGCACGGCGATCATGAACATCTCGCCGCGGGTCAACCACCCGGTCCGCGCCGCCGAGCGCGCCGCGATGATGGACCACCTCACCGGCAACCGGTACGAGTGGGGCACCGGCCGGGGGGCGGGCAGCCACGAGATCGCGTCGTTCAACATCCTCGACAAGAACTCCACCAAGGCCGAGTGGGAGGAGGTGGCCCCCGAGATCCCGCGCATGTGGGAGGAGGAGGACTACGAGTTCCACGGCGAGCACTTCGAGGTGCCGTACCCGCACAACATCCTCCCGAAGCCGTACGGCAAGGGTCACCCGCCGATCTGGATGGCGTGCGGCAACCCCCCGAGCTTCGCCCGGGCCGGCGAGCTCGGCCTCGGCGCCATCGCCTTCAACTTCGAGCCGATCTTCGACATGAAGGGCCGTCTCGACGCCTACAAGGAGGCGGCGGCCGGCTGCACCGAGCCCCTCGGGCAGTACCAGAACAACAACATCATGATGACGAACGCCGTCGTCTGCCTGAACGACCGGAAGCGGGCGCGCGAGATCGCGATGAGCCGCGGGCGCGGCTACCTCAACACGATGGTCGCCCTCTACCACGACACGATGCCCAAGCGCGAGGGCGCCCCGGTGTGGCCGCAGCCGCCGTTCCGGATCCCCAGCGAGGAGGTGCTCGACCAGCTCATCGCCGGCGGGTGGATGCTCTGCGGCACCCCCGAGGAGGTGCTCGAGCAGGTGAACAACTACCAGTCGGTCGGCGTCGACCAGCTGGTGTTCGGCTTCCCGCCCGAGGGCGTCACGCACGAGGAGAACCTCGAGATGATCGAGCTGTTCGGCAGCCAGGTCATCCCCGAGTTCGACAAGGACCCCGTGCACTCGACCACCCGCATGCGCGAGACGGCCAAGCCGAAGTACCAGCGCTGGAACCAGCCGTTCTCCGAGGTCGTGGTCGAGGCCGAGCCGGTCCTGCCGGAGTCGGCGATCATCCAGAACTGATCGCCCGGAGCGAGGTCACCGGGGCCGGCGGCCCATCGTGGTGACCACCGTCAGCGTCGCGAGGAACCGCCCGGTCCGGGCCAGCGTCCCCAACCGATCCACGTCGTGCGCGGCGGGCCCTCCGGGGCCCGCCGCTGCCGCGATCGTCCGCAGCGGCAGGCCGGGCGGGCCGTCCTCCTGACCGGGGGCGTCCGGTTCCCATCCCGAGAGGGTGACGGCGCCGGCGCGGACCTCGACGTCGTCGAGGCCGAGGGCCACCAGCCGGCGCGGCACCGTGCGGGCGAGCGTCGGCCACCGCACCCACCGCAGGGCGGCCGCCGACAGCCGGGCCGCGGCGTCGTCGTCGGGGTGGTCGACCGACAGCGTCGACCAGTCCGTGTCGGTCACGGCCACCAGCCCCGAGGGGGCGGCGACGCGCACGAGCTCGTGCAGGATCGCGCCGGGGTCGGGCGCCCACTGCAGGACCCGCTCGGCGTGGACGAGGTCGACGGTGCCGGTGGCGATCGGCAGGCGCTCGCCGTCGGCACGGACGACGAGGGCGTCGGGGTGCCGGGTCCGGTCCGCTGCGACCATGGCCGCGGCGGCGTCGACGTCGACGCCGGTCCACCGCGGTCCGGCGCCGGCGTGGAAGGTCCCGGGTCCGGCGCCGACGTCGAGGGACCGCCCGCCGGTGCCGGCGCGCTCGAGGACCCAGTCGCGTGCGGCCCGCACGGCGGGCCAGCGGTCGGTGGCGTCCATCATCGACACCAGCTCGGCGGCGTCGGCCGCGTCCACGTCGCTGAACGGCATCACCGGCTCCACCGTCGGCATCGGGCCAGTCTCGCCGACGGAGGCACAGGCCAGTCCCGCCGACGGAGGCACGGGCCAGTCTCGCCGACGCCGGCGGCGGGCGGGCTGCCAGACTCGGAGGGCGGAGGGCCGAGACCCGGGGGGTCGTCGTGGCAGCAGACGTCGTGATCAGGGGTGGGACCGTCGTCGACGGGACCGGGGCGCCGGGACGGCGCGCGGACGTGGCGATCGCCGACGGGGTGATCACCGAGGTCGGCGAGCGGGTGGACGTTCCCACCGGGGCCGAGGTGCTCGACGCGTCGGACCGCGTCGTGTCGCCGGGCTTCGTCGACGTGCACACCCACTACGACGCCCAGGTGTTCTGGGACCCCGACCTGACGCCCTCGGTCCACCACGGGGTGACGTCGGTCGTCGCCGGGAACTGCGGGTTCAGCATCGCCCCGATCACCCCCGACACCACCGGGCTGCTGGCCCGGACGCTCCAGCACGTCGAGGACATGAGCCTGGACACGTTGACGGTCGGCGTGCCGTGGGACGAGTTCGAGACCTTCCCGCAGTACCTGGACGCGGTCGAGCGCCGCTCCCCCGCGCTCAACTTCGGCTGCTACGTCGGCCACACGGCGCTGCGCCTGTGGGCCATGGGCGACGAGGCCTACGAGCGAGAGCCCACCGGGGCCGAGCTCGAGCGGATGCGGTCCGCGGTGGCCGACGCGATGGCGGCGGGCGCGATGGGCTTCGCCACGAGCGCATCGCCCACCCACAACGGCGACGGCGGCCGGCCCGTGCCGAGCCGGCGCGCCGACCTCGACGAGCTCCGCACGCTCATGTCGCCGCTGCGGGAGGCCGGGCGGGGCGTCGTGGCGATGCTGCCCGGCGGGGTGTTCTCGAACGAGCAGGTCTTCGACCTGCAGCGCGAGGTGGGTCGGCCGTTCACGTGGACCGCGCTGCTGACGATCAAGGGCATCCCGTACCACGAGCGGGTGATCGAGGAGCACGACGCCGCCCGGGCGACCGGCGTGGAGGTGTGGCCGCAGGTCTCGTGCCGGCCGCTGGTGTTCCAGGTCAACCTCGAGGAGCCGTTCACGCTGAACACGCGCGACACGTTCCGCGAGCTGATGGGCGGCTCCCGCGAGGCGCGGCTCGCCGCCTACCGCGACCCTGCGTGGCGGGAGCGGGCGCGTGCGGACCTCGAGGGCCGTGGGTTCCTGCCGTTCAACTTCTCGTCGCTGTCGGTCGCCGAGTCGGAGCGCCACCCGGAGCTCGTCGGCCGCGGCATCGTCGAGATCGCCGAGGAGCGCGGCTGCGGTCCGCTCGACGTGCTGCTCGACCTGTCGCTCGAGGACGACCTGCGGACGCGGTTCTGGTCGGTGCTGGCCAACGACGATCCCGAGGCGATCGAGTGGCTCCTCCCCCGTGACGGCGTGCTGCTCGGCCTCGCCGACTCCGGCGCGCACGTCAGCCAGCTGTGCGACGCGTGCTTCAGCACGGACCTGCTCGGCAACTGGGTGCGCGAGCGCGACGTGATGCCGCTCGAGCGGGCCGTGCACAAGCTGACCGCCGAGCCGGCCGCCGTGTTCGGCCTCCGGGACCGTGGCGTGATCGAGGTCGGCCGCGCCGCCGACGTCGCCGTCTTCGACCCCGCCACGATCGCCCCCGGCCCGCTCCGGCGGATCGTCGACTTCCCCGCCGACGGCGAGCGCCTGACCGCGGACGAGCCGACCGGCATGGACCACGTGCTCGTCAACGGCGTGGCCGTCCGGCGCGACGGCGCCCCGACCGGCGAGCGGCCCGGCGCGGTGCTGCGGTCGTGACCGTCCCGGTGGCCTGACAGGATCGAGCCATGGGAACGCCCGAGCTCTCCTCGCTGGACGACCACCGCGGCGGCCCGCACCCGCGGGACCGGACGTCGTTGCTGCACCGGGCCGCACGGACGCTGCTCGCCGCGCCCGCCCCGGTGCTCGACCGCCTCATCGGCGCGCCGCCGGTCGTCGTCGACGGGCGCGTGCTCGACCGGCGGGTCCAGGCGCTCCTCAGCCTGGGCGAGCGGCTGGCGCCGTCGACGGAGTCGGCCCGCTCGTTCGACGTGGAGGTCCGCCGACGGCAGATGGACCGGATGGCGACGGCGGGGATGCCGGCGCGGCAGGGCCTGCACGTGGTCGAGCGGCGCATCGGCGGTCCGGGCTCGGAGCTGGCGCTGCGGATCTACCGGCCGTTCGGGCTCGGGCCGACGCCGCCGGCGATCGTGTACTTCCACGGGGGCGGGTGGGCGGTCGGCTCGCTCGACTCCTACGACGGCACCTGCCGGCTGGTCGCCGACGACGCCGGCTGCGTGGTGGTCGCCGTGGCCTACCGGTTGGCGCCCGAGCACCCCTACCCCGCGGCCTACGAGGACTGCCTCGCCACGTACCGATGGGTGCTCGCCCACGCCCGGGAGCTCGACGTCGACGCGGAGCGCGTCGGCGTCATGGGCGACAGCGCCGGGGGGAACCTCGCCGCCGCCGTCGCGCTGAGCACCCGCGACTCCGACGTGCCCCCGCCCCGGGTGCAGGCCCTCGTCTACCCGGCGACCGAGGCCAGCCTGGATCGCCGGTCGCACCAGCTGTTCTCCGAGGGGTTCGGCCTGACCCGGGCCGACATGGAGTGGTACCGCGGCATGTACCTCCCCGACGCCTCGACCTGGGACCTGCCGACCGTGTCGCCGCTGCGGGCGCCGTCGGTCGAGGGCGTCGCGCCGGCGGTCGTGGCGACCGCAGGGTTCGACCCGCTGCGCGACGAGGGCATGGCCTACGCGCAGCGGCTCGACGACGCGGGGGTCGCGGTGTGGTCGCGCTGCTACGACGACATGGTCCACGGGTTCTTCGGCATGGGCGTCCTGCCCGAGTGCCTGGGCATGGCGACCGAGATCGCCCGCGCCACCGGCGCCCTGCTCCGCTCCTGACCGACCTGCCCCACCTGACCGACTCGCAGACATGGGGGGCGCGCCCGGGCGGGGATCGTCCCGATCCACCCTCAGAACCGACGCCGGTCGTGCCGATGGGAGGGGGTGGAGCGACGCACCGCCCTGTGGCTCAGCCACCACTGGCCCGAGGAGTACGACCGCTGCGTGCACGTCGGGCGCAGCCACGTGTGCCGGCGGTGCCTGTGGTTCTACCCGGTGTGCCTCGGGACGATGGCGCTGGCGCTGGCCGGCGTGCGCTGGCCCTCCCACCTCGACCCGTGGCTCCTGTTCCTCCTGCCGGTGCCCGTGGTCGTGGAGTGGTGGTGCGAGCAGCTCCGCCTGGTCCGCTACTCCGCGCCGCGGCAGGTCGCACTCACGCTGCTCTGCGCGCCCGCGGTGGGCGTCGGCCTGGCCCGGTACCTGGAGTCGCCCGGCGACGGCCTGTTCTGGGCCGTGGTCGGGAGCTACGCGGTGATCTGCCTGGCACCGGTGCTGATCGGCCACGCGCTGCGGCGGGGCGAGCGCTCCGCCGACCACCCGGTCGGCTGACCAGCGCCCGGCCGGCGCCCGACCGTCACCACGTCGGTTCGGGGAGCGGCACGTCGAGGATGTGGGACCAGTCGATCGCGTCGGGCGGCTTCGGCGTCCAGTCGCCGGGGTCGGCCACGGCCATGTCGGTGACCGCACCCATCAACGTGCGGAAGAACCGCCAGGTCATGGACGGGCGCTCGCCGCCCACGTCGCCCCACGGATCGCCCAGCGCCTGGGGCGGCAGCCCGAGCCGCACGACGACCGCGTCGAGGCTGGGGATCACGAGCACCAGCTGGTCGAACATGCCGGAGAGCCCGTAGGCGTCGCTCGGCACGGTCGGCATCCAGTTCCCGGCCGTCTCGAGGCCCAGCATCGGGCCGGTCTGGCGGCACCCGACGCCGTCGTTGTTGCGCCAGAGGAACCCGTAGCAGGGGTTGGCCGCGGTGCCCGTCCGCCCCTGGGCGATGTAGTCGGACGGCAGGAGCCGCCGGCCGGCCCACGTGCCGTCCTGCAGCAGGAGCCGTCCGAGCCGGCCGAAGGCGGTGGGCGTCATGCGCAGGAAGGCGAACCCCTGGCTGCGGCCGGCGCCGTCGCGCTCCCACAGCCACTCGTCGTGCGTGATGCCGATCGGGCCGAACAGCTCGCGCTGCGCGAACGCCTGGAGGTCCTCGCCGACCGCCGCCTCGACGACGGCGACGAGGAGGGTCACGGTCGTCTGGGCGTAGTTGAAGGTCGTCCCCGGCACGGCTTCGAACGGCCGGGCGAGCAACGCCGCGGCCGAATCGGTGGTCGCGGCCTCGTTGAGGTCGCTCGCCCAGGCCAACCGCAGGCCGGTCGTCTGGTTGAGCAGCTCGCGCACGGTGAGCGCGGCCTTGCGGGGGTCGGTCACCTGCAGGTGCTCGCCGATCGCGTCGTCGACGTCGAGCGCCCCGAGCTCGACGGCGCGGCCGACCAGCACGGACACGATGCCCTTGGTCATCGACCACCCGGGCAGCGGGACCCAGTCGACGAGCGGGTCGTTGGAGCCGGCTCCGACGAGGCACCCGTGCCGGTAGACCCGCACGGACTGGGAGCCCTTCGCCACCGCGTAGTCGAGCGCCGACCGCAGCTGCTCGGCGTCCAGGCCCACCGCCGCCGGGTCGACCCGCTCGGGTTCGACGCCCGCCGGCGTCTCGGCGCAGCGCGCCTCGGGGGCGGGGCCAGCGACGTCGGGCGGGGCCGCAGGCGCGCCGTCGGTCGCGCCGGCGCGGGTGCCGTCGCCCCGGGCGGCGGCGATCGACGCGAGCGGCCCGGTGCCCGCCGAGCACGCCGACGCCCCGACCGTCGTCACGAACGCCGCGACCACCGCCACGGACCGGATCCACCTGGATCGCGACATCGCCCTCGCTCCCGCTCGCTCGTTCCCCTCCGGCGACCGGCTCCGCCCCGGTCGGGGGGAAGAGTACGTTGCCGCGGTGGCCAGGAGCGACGCCGTGGAGCTGGAGGTGGCGGGTCGCTCCGTGCGCGTCACCAGCCCCGACAAGGTGTTCTTCCCCGAGCGGGGCGACACCAAGCTGGACCTGGTCCACTACTACCTCTCGGTCGAGGCCGAGGCGATGCGGGCGATGGGTGGCCGGCCGGTGCTGATGCAGCGGTTCCCCGACGGCGTCGGCGGCGGCAACTTCTTCCAGAAGCGGGTACCGAAGTCGCGGCCGGAGTGGCTGGCGACGACGGTGGTGTCGACCCCCAACGGCACCCGCTCCGAGGCCCTGGTCATCGAGGACCTGGCCCACGTCGTGTGGGCCGTGAACCTCGGCTGCCTCGGCTTCCACGTCTGGCCGTCGCTGGCCGCCGACGCCGACCACGTCGACGAGCTGCGCCTCGACCTCGACCCGTCGCCCGGGATCCGGTTCGAGCAGATCCGCGAGGCGGCGTTCGTCCTGAGGGAGCTGCTCGAGGAGGTCGGGCTCGTCGGGTACCCGAAGACGACGGGCAACCGGGGCCTGCACGTCTACGTCGGCCTGGAGCCGCGGTGGGACGCGATCCAGGTGCGGGCCGCATCGGTGGCCGTGGCCCGGGAGCTGGCCCGGCGCCGGGAGGACCTGATCACCGACGCGTGGTGGAAGGAGGAGCGCGGCACCCGCGTCTTCATCGACTTCAACCAGAACGCGCCCCACAAGACGGTGTTCGGCGCGTGGTCGGCCCGGGCCCGGACCGGCGCCCAGGTGTCGACGCCGCTGACGTGGGACGAGGTCGCGGACGTCCACCCCGACGAGCTGACGATCGCCACCGTGCCCGGTCGCGTCGCCGAGCGGGGCGACCCGTGGCGGGCGATGCGGGAGCGACCGCAGTCGCTCGACCCGCTGCTCGAGATGGTGGCGCGCGACCAGGACGCGGGCCTGCTCGACGCGCCGTGGCCGCCCGTCTACCCGAAGATGCCGGGCGAACCGCCCCGCGTCGCGCCGAGCCGGGCGCGCCGGCCCGGGCCCGACGACGACGGCTGAGCCGACCGCCGGTTCAGGCGTCGACCGGGTGCTCGGCGCCGGTGCTGCGGAGGTCGACCGGCTCGGGCGTGACCGACCAGTCGGGGCGCAGGGGGAAGCGCGCCTCCTCGGGGTCCCGGAGCCCGAGCACCTGGTTCACACCGATCCGGCCCTCCTCGAAGCCCAGCGCGGAACCCGCCATGTAGAGGCGCCAGATGCGGGCCCGGTTGATGCCGACGTCGGCGACGGCGCGGTCCCAGTTGGCCTCGAGGTTGGCCACCCACGCCCGCAGCGTGAGCGCGTAGTGCTCGCGGAGGTCCTCCATGTGGCGGGCCTCGAAGCCGGCGGCCTGCATGGCGGTGATGACGGAGCCGACCTCGTGCAGCTCGCCGTCGGGGAACACGTAGCGGTGCACGAAGCTGCGCTTGGCGATCGCCGGCGCGTGCCCCGGCGGGCGGCTGATCGCGTGGTTGAGGAACCGGCCCCGCGGCGCCATCAGCTCGTGGACGTGGTCGAAGTACTCGCCCAGCCGGGCCAGTCCGACGTGCTCGAACATGCCGACCGAGCTCACCGCGTCGAACGGTCCGTCGTGCACGTCGCGGTAGTCCTGCACCCGGATCTCGACCCGGTCGGCCAGCCCGTCGGCCTCGACGCGCTCGCGCGCCCACGCCGCCTGCTCGGTCGAGATCGTCACGCCGACGGCCTCGACGCCGTGGTGGCGCGCCGCGTGGCGCACGAGCGAGCCCCAGCCGCAGCCGATGTCCAGCAGCCGCAGACCGGGTCGGAGCGCGAGCTTCTGGCAGATCAGCTCGTTCTTCGCCCACTGCGACGCCTCGAGCCCGGCCGGCGGATCGGCGCGCCGGGACTCGTCCCACACCGCGCACGAGTAGACCATCGCCGGCCCGAGCACGAGCTCGTAGAAGTCGTTCGACACGTCGTAGTGGTGGTGGATCGCGGCGGCGTCACGGGACCGGGTGTGGACCCGGCCCAGGCGCCCGATCCGGGCCTCCTCGGGCGGGGGCGGCAGGGGGACGAGGTCCGAGGGTCGGAGCAGCCGGGCCGCGTCGAGCCACTGGCGAGGCGTCAGGCGGGGCCTCGGGATCCTGGTGCGGAGCGACAGCACCGCGTAGATGTCGCCCTCGACCTCGATGTCGCCGACGACGTAGGCGCGGGCGAAGCCGAGCTCGCCGGGTGCGCCGACGATCCGGCGGAGGGCGTCCTTGGAGCGGACGTGGACCGTGGCCGGCGCGTCCGTCGGGCCGAGGCCGGAGCCGTCGTAGAACTCCATGCGGATCGGCAGCTCGTCGCCCACGAGGTCGGTGACGAACCGGGCGATGCCCCGGTCACCCGGGCGAGTCGCGACGGTGGGTGCGGCCATGCGCGTACCTCCACTACGTCGTCCCCGAACGGGTCCCGCCGGGGACACCACTGATCGGTCACGCACATGATGCCGCATCCCCCGTGCGGGTGACCGGCCGGCTCACCCCCGAGGTCGCCAGGCCCCGCTCATGGACGAGCCCTCGCCGTCGGTCGGCTCACTCGCGGGGAGACCGTGGTAGGGCCGCCCCGCGTCCTCCCACTCCTGGGCCATGTCGAAGAACTCGTCGCCGAACGGGTTCATGCCCCGCAGCGGCATGGCGGCGCGACGGACCGTCCAGTCGTGCGGGGCCAGCTCGACCGCGGCGGCGAAGTTGCGCTCCGCACCGTCGGCGTCGCCCCGCCGCCGGAACTCGGCGCCGATGCGGAAGCGGAGCCGGGCCTGCAGCTCGTCCTCGCTGAGGTCGCCGACCGCGTCCTCGGCGTCGACCTCGACGTCGACCGACCCGGAGCGCACCCACTCGCGGATCGCGTCCTTGTGCGGCTCGGAGTCGACCCCGGTGAAGTCGCGAAACGTGTCGGTCCCGAAGGCGACGCCGTTGGGACGGGCGATGCGGTCCTGCTCGTCGATCCAGACGACGGTCGGGACGTTGGAGATCGCGTACAGCTCGCTGAGCACGTGCTCCCGATCGACGAGGACGGGGATGTCGAGCCCCTCGGCGAACGGGCGGACGGCCTCGGGGTCCTCGTCGAGGGCGACGGCCACGACGTCGAGCCCGTCGTCCGCGAGCTCGTCGCGGAGCGCCTGCCAGCCCGGCAGGTCGTATGCGCAACCGCACCAGGTGGAGAACGCCACGACCACCGCCTTGTCGTCGTGGAGGTCGGAGATGGACCGCAGGTTGCCGTCCAGGTCGGGCAGCTGCACCGGCGGCGCCTGGCGGCCGGCGAGCGCCTGGCGCCGCAGGTCCGAGGGTGCGCCGATCGCGAGCGTGGCGGACGCCTCGTCGAGGAGAGCCGGCCTCCCGAGCGCGGCGGCGACGGCGAGCAGGTCGACGGTGCCGGCCTCGGGTGCGCCCAGCGCGGTGCGGTCGCGGACCGGCACGCACACGTCGCCGCGGCACAGGCCCTCGGGCTTCAGCGTCCAGCCGATGGCGGCCGGCAGGTCGGCCACGGCCACGAGCGCGCGGCCGGCGGCGAGGTCGGCCTCGACCGAGGTGGTCGCGGCGCCGGCGGTGGGGTCTCCGAGGACGGTGAGCGTGGTCATGCGCGCACCCTACGGCGCACCGGCGGCGGATGCGGCCGATCCGTGCTGGGCCATGATGGCGGGCGACGCGGGCGCAGCGTGCGCCCGCACCGACGGGGGGCGACGGGGTGGCGAACCACGGCGACTGGCAGCTGCAGATCTACCTGGGCGGGTTGAGCGGGGTGGTGCCCGAGCTCCCGATGTCGTACGCCGAGCTCGAGCGTCGGGCCCACGAGGCCATGTCGGAGCAGATCTGGTCCTACGTGACGGGCGGCGCGGGCTCCGAGCACACGCAGCGGGCGAACGTGGCGGCGTTCGAGCGCTGGGGGCTGATGCCGAGGGTCCTGCGGGGCGCATCCCAGCGCGACCTGTCCGTCGAGCTGTTCGGCACCCGGTACGAGACGCCGCTGATGCTGGCGCCGGTCGGCGTGATCGGCCTGTGCGAACCGGAGCACCAGACCGCCGAGGCGGGCCTCGGCGGCCACGGCGACCTGGTGACGGCCCGGGCCTCGGCGGCCACCGGCGTGCCGATGGTGGCGTCGACGCTCATGCAGGACCCGCTCGAGGACGTGGCCGCCGCCCTCGGCGACACGCCGGGCTGGTTCCAGCTCTACCCGCCCAACGACCCCGAGGTCTGCGAGAGCCTGGTGCGGCGGGCCGACGCCGCGGGCTGGTCGGCGATCGTCGTCACGCTCGACACGCTGACGCTCGGATGGCGGCCGCGGGACCTGTCGATCGCGAGCTTCCCGCAGCTGCAGGGCCTCTGCCTGGCCAACTACTTCAGCGACCCCGTGTTCCGGTCACGGCTGGAGCGGCCGCCCGAGGAGGACGTCGAGGCCGCCACCGGCCTGTGGGCCCTGACGTTCGGCAACCCCGGGATGAGCTGGGACGACCTCGACCGCATCCGCTCCACGACCGACCTGCCCCTGCTGCTGAAGGGCGTGTGCGACCCCGAGGACGTGCGCCGGGCGCGCGACCACGGGGTCGACGGGATCTGGTGCTCGAACCACGGCGGCCGCCAGGCCGACGGCGGGCTCCCGGCGCTCGAGTGCCTCCCCGACGTGGTCGACGCCGCCGGCGACGCGCCGGTCGTGTTCGACTCCGGCATCCGCTCCGGCGCGGACGTGGTGAAGGCGATCGCGCTCGGGGCGACCGCCGTCGGCATCGGTCGGCCCTACGCGTACGGCATGGCCGTCGGCGGCCAGGCCGGCGTCGAGCACGTGCTGCGGTGCCTGCTGGCCGAGACCGACCTGATCATGGCGGTCGACGGCTACGGCTCGCTGGCCGAGCTCACGCGGGAGGCGCTCCGCCGCGTCGGCTGAGCGCCCCTTCGGGACCTAGATGGGCAGGTCGCCGGTGGCGGTGGCCGTCGAGCCCGTGTCCTTGTAGGCCGCGATCGTCCGCTGGGCGATGCGCATCTGGTGCACCTCGTCGGCGCCGTCCGCGAACCGGGCCCACCGGGCGTGCTGGTACATGTGGGCGAGCGGCGTGTCGGTCGAGTAGCCCAGCGCGCCGTGGACCTGGATCGACCGGTCGATCACCCGGTTCAGCATGTTCGCCACGAAGTGCTTCGCCATCGACACCTCGGACTTGAAGTCGAGGCCGTTGTCGATCCGGTAGGCGGCGTGCAGGACCATGAGCTTGGCCTGGTACAGCTCCATCGTGGAGTCGGCGATCATCCACTGGATGCCCTGCTTCTCCGCGAGCAGCGAGCCGTGGGCGAACCGGTTCAGCGAGCGGTCGACCATCATGTCGAGCGCCGTCTCGGCCTGCGCGATCCACCGCATGCAGTGAGCGAGCCGGGCCGGGCCGAGCCGGTACTGACCGAGCAGGTGGCCCTGGCCCCGGCCGCCGAGCATCTGCGACTCGTGCACCCGCAGGTCCTCGATCACGATCTCGGAGTGGCCGGTCGAGCCGTGCATGGTCTCGATCTGGCGGACCTCGTTCCAGCCCGGCGACGGGATGTCGACGATGAACGCCGTGTTGGCCGCCTGCGGCAGGTCGGGGTCCTCCTCGGTGCGGGCGATGAGGATGGCGAAGCTGGCCCGGTGGGCGTTCGAGATGAACCACTTGTGGCCGTTGATCACCCACTCCTCGCCGTCCTGGTAGGCGTTGGTGCGGATGAGCGTGGGGTCGGAGCCGGCCACCTCGGGCTCGGTCATCGCGAAGCACGACCAGGTCCGCCCCTCGCAGAGCGGCTTGAGGTACTTCTCCTTCTGCTCGTCGGTCGCCCAGTGCAGCAGCGTGTGCATGTTGCCCTCGTCGGGCGCCTGGCAGTTGAAGACCCACGGGCCGTAGTAGCTGCGGGCGGCCTCGGCCTGGACCATGGCCAGCTCGACGTGGCCGAGCCCCATGCCGCCCCACTCCTTCGGCATGTGCGGGAGCCAGATGCCGGCGTCGTGGGCCTGCTTGCGCATCCCGATCAGCGCCTCGAGGTACGCGTCGCGGTCGGACTCCTCGAGCTTGTCGTCGCGGATCCGCTCCTCGGTCGGCTTGATGACCTCGTCGACGAAGGTCCGCACCCGGGCGCGGATCTCCTCGAGCTCCGGTGAGAGGCTGAAGTCGATGCTCACGTGGCGTCCCCCTGGATCGCGTCGTTCCCCCCGATGTGGAGGCGGTTCTACCAGACCGGTCGGCAGGGCCGTCCCCGGCGGGGGCCGGCGGTCGCCCGCAGCGGACGCCCGGCGAGCTCCCGGGTGGCTGACGGCCACCGCACGGGTGGTCTCCCTACGATGCCCGGATGACCACCAAGGCCAAGTCCATCTCCGCGGTCGTCGTGATCGCCGTGCTCGCCCTCGTCGGCGGCGGTCTCTACTGGTTCCTCCGCGACGACAGCCCCGACGAGGTGGACCTCGACGCCGCGGCGAAGGGCGTGACCACCACGACCGTCGCCGACGGCGCCACGACGACCGCGGGAGCGGCCGCCGACACCGGCATCGACGGGGCCTGGACCGTCGACACGACGTCGGGCGAGTGGACCTACGAGTCGGCGACCGGCACGTTCGTCGGCTTCCGCATCAAGGAGGAGCTGGCGTCGATCGGCTCCACCGAGGCCGTGGGCCGGACCGACGCGGTGACCGGCACGATGACGATCGCCCGCGACCAGGTGACCGACGCCGAGCTCACGATCGACCTCACGAAGATCACGACCAACGAGTCGCGACGCGACAACCGGGTGCAGTCGGCGCTGCAGACCGACCAGTTCCCGCAGGCCACCTTCACGCTCACGGCGCCGATCGACCTCGGTCCCGACGCTGCGAACGGCGCCGAGGTGACCGCGACGGCCAAGGGCGAACTCACGATCCACGGGGTGACCGAGCCGGTCGAGTTCCCGCTGCAGGCGAAGCTCGTCGACGGCACGGTCGTCGTCGTCGGCTCCCTCGACGTGACGTTCTCCGACTACGGCGTCCAGGTGCCATCGGCCCCGATCGTCCTCTCGGTCGAGGACCACGGCGTCCTCGAGCTGCAGCTCCTCTTCACGAAGGGCTGACCCGCACCGACCCTCGCGCTCGCCCCGCCCGAGCTCTGTCACGCCCGAACGTGCCGATCGGCACCGCTGGGCGTGACAGAGCGAGGGGACGATCGACGGTGGCGGTCAGGGGGCGAGGCGCGGGGCCTTCGACGCGTCGACGAGGCCCTGGTCGATCAGCCACCGCACGCTGTCGGCGAGCGTCTCGGCCACCGGCCGGACGCTCACGCCGAGCTCGTCGAGCGTGGCCCGGTCGTCGGAGCGCGGCGCCGAGGTCATCTGCACCGCGGCCTCGTGGGTGAGCGGGTAGTCGAACTCGCGGACGACCTTGAGCAGGTCGAGCGCACGGCCGGTCGAGCGGATCAGCGCCGACGGCATGGGGACCCGCCGCAGCGGGCGGCCGATCACGTCGCCGAGGAGGTCGGTCCACTCCGCCCAGCTGAGGAACTGGCCGCCGGCGATGTAGTGGCGGGGCCCCCGGCCGGGCTCCATCGCCGCGACGAGCAGCTGCGCCAGGTCGCGGGCGTCGATCGTGCCGACGCCGCCGTTGGTGACCGGCATCAGCTGGTTGATCGCGCCGATGATCCCCTGCATCCCCGAGGCGATGTCGGGGCAGTCCGGGCCGAACACGCCACCGACGTAGAAGCTCGTCACCGGCGCACCGGACGCCTGCTGGGCCTGCACGTACTGCTCGGCCACGAGCTTGGAGCGGCCGTACGGACCCGGCGGCGACCCGAGCGGGGTGTCCGCGGTGAGCACCGGCGCCGTCTCGTCGAGCACGACGACCGTCGACGTGTAGACGATCGGGTCGCAGCCGGCGTCGACGGCCAGCCCGACGACGTTGCGGGTGCCCTCGACGTTCACGTCGCGCGATCCCGCTCTGGCCTTCGACACGCCGACGGCGCCGGCGGCGTGCAGCACGCCGTCGCAGCCCTCGAGCGCCCGCTCCACCGACTCGGCGACCAGGACGTCGCCGACGGCGACATCGACCTGCGAGCGGGCACCGGCCGGCAGCGCGGCGTCGAGCCGGACGGGGTCGCGCACCAGGCACCGGACCTCGTGGCCGGCCTCGAGCAGCGCGACCGCCGCGTGCGATCCGACGAACCCCGTCGCTCCGGTCACCAGCACGCGCACGCCGGGGAGCGTAGCGACCGCTCCCCCAGGCATCGTGCCGCCGGTGGACCGCACCGGCCCGACCGCCGTCCGACCGACGCGCGGGATCCCACCGGTGCTAGATCAGGGCGATGACAGCAACAGAGTCCGCCCCTGCAGCGCACGGCGACGGCGACCACGTCGTCGTCACCACCACGCACGGTGCCCTGCGCGGCGAGTGGCGCGGTGGCGTCGCCCGCTTCGCCGGCATCCCCTTCGCCGCGCCGCCGGTCGGCGACCTGCGCTTCCGGCCGCCGGCGCCCGCGTCGCCCTGGGAGGGCGAGCGCGACGCCACCGCCTTCGGCGCGGTGTCCCCGCAGAACCCGTCGATGATGGACGCGCTGTTCGGCGGCGAGGCCGAGCCGTGGGACGAGGACTGCCTCCACCTCAACGTGTGGACGCCGGACCCGGCGCCGGCCGACGGCGCGGCACGGCCGGTCATGGTGTGGATCCACGGCGGCGGGTTCGAGATGGGCTCGGGCTCCTCCCCCATCTACGACGGCACCCGCTTCGCCGAGGACGGCGTCGTGTTCGTCAGCCTCAACTACCGCCTCGGTTCGCTCGGCTTCCTCGACCTGTCCTCGGTCGACCCCGCCGAGTCCGGCTCGGGCAACGTGGGCCTCCTCGACCAGGTGGCGGCGCTCGAGTGGGTGCGCGACAACATCGCCTCGTTCGGCGGCGACCCCCGCGACGTGACGATCTTCGGCGAATCGGCGGGCTCGATGAGCGTCTCGCTGCTGCTCACCGTCGAACGGGCGGCGGGCCTGTTCCACCGGGCCATCGCCCAGTCGGGCGGGCTCATGGCCAAGCAGCCCGAGCACGCCACGGCCGACACCGCCGAGTTCCTCGCCGCGGCGGGCGTCGAGACCGTCGCCGAGCTGCGCGCCCTGCCGGTCGAGGAGCTGCTCAAGGCCCACGCGGCGCTGAGCGCGGCCCGCCTCGCCGACCCGCAGGCGGTGATCGAGCGGACCGGCAGCCCCGTCGCCTTCCTCGCCTTCACCCCGGTGGCCGACGGCGTGGTCGTGCCGTCCGACCCGCTCGGCGCGGTCGCGGCCGGGTCGGCCGCCGGCGTCGACCTGATCGTGGGGACGAACCTCGAGGAGTGGAAGCTCTTCGCGATGCTCACGCCCGCCATCGACGGCGACGACGGCCTGCGCAGCCGGCTCGCGCTGGTCACCGAGGACGTCGACGGCGCGATCGCCGCCTACGCCGAGGACCACCCCGGCGCAACCACGGCCGACCTGGACTGCGCGCTGCTGACCGACGTCGTGTTCCGCATCCCGGCGTCCGAGCTGGCCGACGCCCAGGCTGCGCATGCGACGGTCCGCCAGTACCGCTTCGACTGGCGGAGCACGGCCTGGGGCGGGATGCTCGGCGCCGCCCACGCGATCGAGATCCCGTTCGTGTTCGACATGGTGTCGGACCACCGCATCCACGTCCTGATCGGCCCCGACGCCCCGGCCGGTCTCGCCGCGGCCGTGCACGACGCCTGGGTGTCGTTCGCCGTCGACGGCGCCCCGACGATCGCCGGCCTCGGCGAGTGGCCCGCCCTCCCGGCGCCGCGTGCGGGCGACGGGAGGCCCGTGGTCGTCTTCGACGCCGAGACCGGGGTGCAGGACGACCCGCAGGGGGCGACGCGCCGGTTCTGGACCGGCTGATCCACCGGGAGCCGGGGCCGGACGATCCCGTCCGGGCACGGCCGCAGTGCCCCGGCGTCACTCCTCGGCGATCGCAGTCAGCACGTCCAGCCGGCCGGCGCGCCGCGCCGGCAGCGCCGAGGCGACGATCCCCAGCACCGACCCGACGACGAGGAGCACCGCCAGGCGGGCCCACGGCATCGTCAGCTCTGCGTTCTCGGTCGGCAGTGCCTCGACGAGCGCCGCGCCGAAGCCGACGCCGACCAGCAGCCCGAGGATGCCGCCGAACGTGCCGATCAGCACGCCCTCCAGACGGACCATCCGCCGCATCCGGCGTCGCGACATCCCGACGGCGCGCAGCAACCCGAGCTCGCGGGTCCGCTCCACGACCGACAGCGCCAGCGTGTTGGCGATCCCGAGCGCGGCGACCAGCACCGCGAACATCAGCAGCACGTTCACGATGCTGATGATGATGTCCACCGAGCCGGTGCGGCCGTCGACGAAGTCCGGCGTGATCTCCGCCGACGAGTTCGGGATCCCGGCCACCACCCGCGCGAGCTCGGACGCGACCGACGACGGCGACGCGTCGGGCCCGGTGCGGACGAAGACGAGCCGGGCCGCCGGCTCCACGCCGAGCAACCCCTCGATCGCCGCGGACGGGGCGAACGTGTCGTCGTAGAGCTCGCGCCGCTGGTACACGCCGACGACGCGGAGCACCTTCGTCTCGTCGCCGCCGCGCAGGGTCAGCTCCTGGCCCAGCGCGACGCCCTTGTCGTTCGCCCACCGCCGGTTCACCGCGATCTCGTCGTCGCCCGTCGGCAGGCGCCCGTCGACCATCTCGGGGTCGACGACCGACACCATCTGGTCGACGTCGCCGGTCGTGATCGTGAGCCGACCGGGACCGCCGACGGTGTCGGAGCGGGCGATCGACATCGGCACGGCCTCGGCCACCCCGTCGGCGGCGGCGATCTGGTCGATGCTCGCGGCGTCGAACGGCGCGACCGATCCGGAGTCGACCACGACGTCCGCGGTCACCGAGCGGGTGAGGCCGCCGCGGATCGCGGTCCGCACCGACTCGCCGACCACCAGCGTCGTGGCGACCAGCGCGAGCCCGATCATCAGCGCCGAGGCGGTCGAGGCCGTCCGCCGCGGGTTGCGGACCGAGTTGCGCGCCGCGATCCGCCCGGCGACGCCCATCCGCCGCACCGGCGCCCCGATGACCGAGACGATCGGCCCGGCCAGGAAGCGCGCCACGCCGGCGACGCCGAGGAACACCAGCAGCGCACCGAGCGCGACGCCCTGGACCCGCGGCTCCACCGGCTCCGCCGGCTGGGACAGCGCCCGGGCCCCGACCACGGCGCCGGCGACGAGCAGGATCGAGCCGACGATCGGGCGGCCGAGCGTGCGCCGCGTGGGGGTGGCGTCGATCGACGAGATCGCCGCCACCGGCGGCACCGAGGTGGCGCGCCGCGCCGGCCCGATGACCGACACGAGCGTGACCCCGACGCCGACCGCGGCGCCGAGCACCGCGGTGCGGGGCTGGAACACCACCTCGTCGAGCGGGAGCGCGACGCCGAGCGCCACGATCAGGCGCTGGAGGCCGATGCCGAGCAGCACGCCGACGCCGATCCCGGCCGCCGAGGCGGCGACGCCCACGACCAGGCCCTCGCCCACGACCGACAGCGCGACCTGGCGGCGCCCGGCCCCGACGGCCCGCAGCAGCGCGAGCTCCCTGGTGCGCTGGGCCACGACGATCGTGAACGTGTTCCAGATGAGGAACGCGCTCACGAAGAGCGTGACGCCGGCGAAGCCGAGCAGCAGGCCGACGAAGTTCGTGAGCTCCTCCTCGATGTCGGCCTGCGCCGCGTCGAGGAGCGCCTCCGAGCTGAACACCGACACCTCGGCGCCGCCGACGCGCCGGAGCTCCGACTGGACCGCGGCGGCGTCGGCGCCGGGCTGCATCCGGACGTTCACCACGCTGTACCAACCCGGCACCCCGACCAGGTCGGCGGCGCGCGTCGGCGAGAACGCCAGGATCGACGCCGCGGTGATCAACCCCGTGCCGCGCTGCTCGGCGATGCCCGAGATCCGGGCGTCGATGATCCCCCGACGGGTCGCGACCCGGACCCGGTCCCCGAGCGAGAGGCCGCGCTCGGAGGCCGTCTCGGCGTCGAGCACCACGTCCTCGTCGGACGTCGGCGGCGCGCCGGAGCGGAGCCGGACGCCGAACAGGTCGGGTTCGTCCGGCCAGTTGCTGATCAGCGTGAAGTCGAAGGCGCCCGAGCTCCCCTCCTTGTCGAGGAGCTGGCCGGGACCCGACACGATCCCGTCCGCGGCGGCGACGCCCGGCACCGCGGCGAGCTGGGGCAGGGTCGTCTCGGGGACGCCGGCGCGGGACCCGCCGAACACGCCGCCCGGGCCGCCGTTCGAACCGGTGGCGGCCCGGACGACGAAGTCCGATCGGCCGGCCGTCTCCTTGAGGAGGTTGCGGATCGAGTCCGCCAGGCTGTCGGTCAGGACGAACGCGGCCACCACGAACGCCACACCGACCAGCACGGCCGTGGCCGTGAGCACGAACCGGCGCCAGTGCGCCCGGGCGGAGCGCAGGGCGAGCCGGAGCATTCGGGCGAGTCTGGCACCGCCCCGCTCGGGGGCGGCATCGGGTCACCCCGGCCCCGCCGAGCGCCGCCCGCTCCCGGCATCCGCACCCGGGACGGGATCGCTCAGGTCGGTCGGCGGTGCCAGCCCCCGGCGGCGTGGAGGCCGCCGTCGACGTGGATCCCCGTGCCGGTCACGAACCGCGACAGGTCGCCGAGCAGGAAGGCGATCACCGAGGCGCACTCCTCGGGCGGCGCGAACCGCCCGATCGGCGGGACCGGGGGCGGCAGGAACGGTGAGGTCTCGCGGACCGAGGCCGCCAGCGCCTCGTCGCCCCACGTCGGGATCCCGTCGGGCGACACGCTGTTCACGCGGATGCCCCGGTCGCCGAGCTCGAGCGCCAGCGTCTTGGTCAGGTTCTCGACGCCCGCCTTCATGGCGGCGTACACCGCGAAGCCGGGCGCGGCCTGGAACGCCTCGCTCGAGGTGACGTTGACGACGGAGCCGCCCTCGCCCATCAGCTCGAGGATGGCGCGGGTGACCGCGACCACGCTCGTGAAGTTCTCGTCGACGAGCGACCGGTCGCCCTTCGACGACGAGTCGGCGAACGCGGCCCGGTAGGTGCCGCCCGCGTTGTTGACGACGCCGTGCACGGCGCCGAACCGCTCGCCGACCTCGGCGGCGAAGGCCTGGACCGCATCCACGTCGCGGACGTCGAGCACGGCGGCGTGGACGTCCTCGGGTCCGCCGACGAGGTCGTCGCAGGTGAGCCGGTCGACCAGCGTGGCGAGGCCGTCGGCGTCACGGTCGCACACCGCGAGACGGGCGCCGAACCGGGCGGCGGTCAGCGCCGTCGCCCGCCCGATGCCGTTGGCGGCGCCGGTGACGACGACCACGCGCCCGTCGAGCCGGGCGTCGTCGGGGGTGGGTAGCGGGGCGGGCGGGGCGTTCACCCCGCCATCATGCCGGGCGGCGGCCCGGTGCGGGGAGGGCGGGGTGCTCGGCGGCGGCGGACACCGGCTCGCACTGCGCCACGAGCTCGGCGATCGCCTCGAGGCGAACGCTGGGCACGGTCGTGAAGGTGGGGCGGCTGCCGTCGCGCGCCAGCCAGGAGCCGTCGTGGACCACCGTGCCGCCACGCTCGGCCGTCGAGAAGAGCGGGGCGGCCGCCGGGGCGGTCCGGGCGGTCACGTCGAAGAGCCGGCGATCGGTCTGCGGCAGCACCCACGGTGCGTCGGGCACGACGACGTCGGGGACGGCCCGGGCGCCGGCCAGCGCCATCGCGAGGCCCGTGAGCACGAGGAGGCGCGCCGCTCGCCGCGCCGCGGCGTCGCCGGTGCCGGTGACCGCGGCGAGGCGTCGCTCGAGGTCGCCGGCGGTCAGGTCCAGCACGGTGGCCAGCTGCACCAGGTCGTGGGACCGGAACCGGACCTCGGCGTCCCGTCCGAGGCGGCGCTGGCGGCGGACCGCAGCGACGTAGTCGACGAGCACCTGCGCGTCGTCGTCACGGAACGGGTCGACCCGCACGAGGTCGTCGCCGACGACCAGCAGGTGCGGGTCGGTCGGGTGGACGAGGTCCTGGCGCGGCGGCAGCTCCAGCTCGTCACCGCCGTAGGCGGCCAGCGCCCGGTCCAGCACCTCGGGGGTCGGCGCGCACCGACCGCGCTCGATCCCCCGCAGCTCCCGCCGGCCGACGCCCACCCGCTGCGCGGCGTCGGCTCGACCCATCCCGGCCAGCTCGCGCGCCCTGCGCATGGTCGGCCCCGTGGTCAACGTGTCCATGCCAGGGAGGATCGGTCGATCGGGGGCCCGGCTGTAGAGATCCGCGAACCTCCTTCAGGAACGGCGCCGGATGTAGGTTCGGTCGGCGCAGCGGCCGGCAGCAGGAGCGACGCGATGGCACTCGAGGACGAGTTCGGCGACGGCAGGGCGCTCGTCGACCAGCTGATGGTGGTCATCCGGCGCGACGGGCTGATGGACCTGCTCGGCGGGCTCAACGAGGTCGGCGCCGACGACGTGACGACCAGCTGGATGAGCGCGGGGCCCAACCGACCCGTCGCCGCCGACCAGGTCGCCGACGCCCTCGGCGCGACCCGGTCCCAGGAGATGGCCGACGCCCTCGGCGTGACCCGCGAACAGGTCGCCGCCGGCGTGGCGCGCGTCCTGCCCCCGGTCGTCGACCGGCTGACGCCCGACGGCCGCTACCCGGACCACGCCGCGCTCGCGGCGGCCGACCTCACCGACCTCGACGTCGCCGCGCTCCTGCGCTGACCGTCCCGCCGATGGGACGTGGCCGTCCGGCGCCAGCGCGGCGCGGCACCGGACATCCGCTCGATGTCCTCGAGCGCGGGGTCGCTCGTCTCGGCCACCGAGCGGGCAACGGTCGGGCCTCGATCGGCGGGCGACCGGTCGACGCTCGATCGCCGGGTCCGGGCATGCTGGTGGCCATGACGGACATGAAGGACGCGCCCGCGGTCGACGGCCCGCCGCCGTTCACGGGCCAGGTCGCGACCGGCACCGGCGTCATCGGCGTCGACGTCGGCGGCTCGGGCATCAAGGCGGCGCCGGTCGACCTCGCCGCCGGCGCGCTGACCGCCGAGCGGGTCCGGCTCGACACGCCCCACCCGTCCACGCCGCAGGCGGTGGCCGCCACCGTGGCCGAGGTGGTCGGACAGGTCGTGCAGGAGTGCGGGCCCGGGGCGATCGCCCCGCAGGCCGCCGTCGGGCTGACCCTGCCCTCGGTCGTGCGCGCCGGCGTCGTCCGCACCGCGGCCAACATCGACCCCGCCTGGATCGGGCTGCACGCCGTCGACCTGTTCAGCGAGGCGCTCGGCCGACCGGTGGTCGTGGTCAACGACGCCGACGCCGCTGGCGTGGCCGAGGTCCGCTTCGGCGCCGGCCGCGGCGTCGACGGCGTGGTGCTGATGCTCACGCTCGGCACCGGGATCGGCAGCGCGCTGTTCGTCGACGGGGTGCTCGTGCCGAACACCGAGCTCGGCCACCTGCCGCTCGAGGGCGGCGACGCCGAGCGCTACGCCGCCAGCTCCGTCCGCAAGGCCGAGGGGTTGTCGATGAAGAAGTACGCGAAGCGGCTCCAGGAGTACCTCGAGCTGGTCGAGCACCTCCTCTGGCCGACCTGATCCTGATCGGCGGCGGCATCTCGAAGCGGGCCGACGAGTTCCTGCCCCACGTCCACATCGACACCCCGCTGCAGGCCGCGCAGCTCCGCAACGAGGCCGGCATCGTCGGCGCGGCGCTGCTCACACCCCCCGGCTGAGCCCGCGGGCCGGGACCGCTCGACGTCAGCCTCGGGCGTCGAAGGCCGACACCGCCCGGGCCGGGGCCCGCAGCCGCCACGACCCGGTGATCAGCTCGGCCGCCTCGTCGGCGTCGACCACCTCGAGCCGCACGAGCACGATCGGTTCGCCGTCGTAGTGGGCGGTCGTGAAGAAGGTGTCGGGGTCCGAGCCGATCAGCGCCTCCTTCTCCTCGACCGAGCCGACCCACACGACGAGCGCCTCGGGGTCGTCGCGCACCCACGTGAACATGCGCGCCGGCGTCCGCCACGACGGCCGGCCCCCGTACGACGCCCGCTCCTCGGCCCCGGGCAGCGCCATGGCGGCCCTGCGGACGTCCTCGATCCTGACCACGAGCCGAGTCTCCCACCCGGATCCGGGTCGGGGTCGGGTGGAACGACCCAAGGACGGGGGCCGTCCGGTCCGGTACCCGTGGAGGTGTGGGACGGACGGCGGACGGCGCACGAGGCGACAGGTCGAGGATCGGCGCGCCGGGCGCGCTGATCGCGCTCGTCGGCGACGATCGAGCCGGCGGGACCGCGATCACGGGGGTGGATCGCCGGCAGCTGCGCTCGATCGTCGCCGACCTCACGGACCGCCGTGCCACGGTGCTCGACGACGTGGAGCTGCCGAGCTGCCGCACCGACGTCGACCACGTGGTGGTGGCGCCCAACGGCGTGTGGATCGTCGACGTCATGGCCTGCACGGGCTCCGTGGAGCTCCGCGAGGTCGGCGGCTTCTTCCGGACCGAGCACCGCCTCCACGTCGACGGCCGCGACCGGACGACGGCGCTCGACACCCTGGTCTGGCAGCGGGCGGCCGTCGACGAGCTGTTGGGCCGCGAGCTGCCCACCGCCGCCGGCACCCCGGTCCACACCGCGCTCGTGCTGCTGGACGGCGACCGCGACGTGCCCGACGCACCGCTGCAGGTCGACGACCACCGGGTCTGCTCCCGGAGCGACCTTGGCGAGCTCGTGGCCGGCCCCGGCCCGCTCTCCGTCGACGCCGTCGCGGCGATCGTCGAGGTGCTGCGGGCGGAGCAGGGCGGCCGCGACGCCATCGACCTCACCGACCGGGCGCGACCGGTCGTCGGGGCCGACGCGGTCCGGGCCCTCCTCGGCTGAGCCCCGATCCCCGGGCCCCGTCGATTCCCGGACGGCAGGACCACGCCGGGCGACGGCGCCGGTAGGGTCGACGCCGATCGGCGCCCCACGGTCGCCGCAGAGGCACCCCGGAGGGCAGGTGACCGTCGAACCGTTCCGCCAGCGACCGGCCCACCAGGCCCTCGCCGCGCACCACGCCGCGCTCGCCGGCCGCCACCTGCGCGAGCTGTTCGCCGAGGATCCCCGACGGGGCGAGCGGATGGCGCTCGAGGCCTGCGGGATCTACGCGGACCTGAGCAAGCACCGCGCGACGGACGAGACGCTCGACCTGCTCGTCGACCTCGCGGTCGAGTCGGGCCTGCGCGAGCACATCGACGCCATGTTCCGCGGCGACCGCATCAACGTCAGCGAGGACCGGTCGGTGCTGCACGTGGCGCTCCGCATGCCCCGAGACGAGCACCTGTACGTCGACGGCACCGACGTGGTGGCCGAGGTCAACGACGTGCTCGACGCCATGGCCGCCTTCGCCGACCGCGTCCGCAGCGGCGAGTGGGTGGGCCACACCGGCCGGCCGATCCGCAACGTCGTGAACATCGGCATCGGCGGGTCGGACCTGGGGCCGGTCATGGCCTACCAGGCGCTGCGCAGCTTCAGCGACCGGCGGATGACCTTCCGGTTCGTGTCCAACGTGGACGCGACCGACCTCGTCGAGGCGACCCGCGACCTCGATCCGGCCGAGACGCTCTTCATCGTCGCGTCGAAGACCTTCACCACGATCGAGACGATGACCAACGCCCGCTCGGCGCGGGACTGGTTGCTCGACGGGCTGGGCCGGGACGCCGAGGTCGCCCGGCACTTCGTCGCGGTCTCGACGAACGCCGAGGAGGTGGCGGCGTTCGGGATCGACACCGACAACATGTTCGGGTTCTGGGACTGGGTCGGCGGCCGCTACTCGATGGACTCCGCGATCGGGCTGTCGACGATGGTGGCGATCGGACCCGAGCGCTTCCGCGAGATGCTCGACGGGTTCCGGGCCATGGACGTGCACTTCGACACGGCGCCGCTGCGGCGGAACCTGCCGGTGCTGATGGGCCTGCTGGCCGTCTGGTACGGCGAGTTCTTCGACGTCCAGGCGATCGGCGTCATGCCCTACGACCAGTACCTCGCCCGCTTCCCCGCCTACCTCCAGCAGCTCACGATGGAGTCGAACGGCAAGCACGTGACGCTCGAGGGCGTGCCCGTCGACTACGACACCGGCGCCATCTACTGGGGCGAGCCCGGCACCAACGGGCAGCACAGCTTCTACCAGCTGCTCCACCAGGGGACCCGGCTGGTTCCCGTCGACCTGCTGGCGTTCGCCCGGAGCCGCAACCCGCTCGGCGAGCACCACGACATCCTGAGCTCGAACGTGTTCGCCCAGGCCCAGGCCCTCGCCTTCGGCCGCACCGAGGACGAGGTCCGCGCGCTCGGGACGCCCGAGGCGGTCGTGCCCCACCGGGTCATGGAGGGCAACCGCCCGACCACCGTGCTGCTGTCCCAGGAGCTCACCCCGTACCGGCTCGGCACGCTGGTCGCGCTCTACGAGCACAGCGTCTTCACGCAGGCCGCGATCTGGGGGATCGACGCGTTCGACCAGTGGGGCGTCGAGCTCGGCAAGGAGCTCGCGCTCGCCATCCTGCCCGCGCTGACGTCGGCCGAGGAGCCGGCGTTGGACGCCGACTCGTCGACCACGGCGCTCGTGCGCCGGTACCGCGCCCTGCGCGACGCCTCGCCACCCCCCACCTCGTCCCCCTGACCCACCGGAGGCCCCCATGGCGACCGACACCCCCCTGCAGCTCGGCATGATCGGCCTCGGCCGCATGGGCGCCAACCTCGTCCGGCGCCTGATGCGCGACGGCCACCGCTGCGTCGGCTACGACGTGGACCCCGGCGCGATCGCCTCGCTCGAGGCCGAGGGCGCCACCGGCGCCACGACGCTCGAGGCGTTCGTCGAGGCGCTCGAAGCGCCGCGGGCGGTGTGGATCATGGTGCCGGCCGCGATCGTGCAGTCGACCCTCGACGCCCTGGTCCCGCTGCTGTCCGCGGGCGACACCGTCATCGACGGCGGCAACTCCTACTACCGCGACGACATCCACCGGGCCGAGGCGCTGTCGGAGCACGGCATCCACTACGTCGACTGCGGCACGAGCGGCGGCGTGTGGGGGCTGGAGCGCGGCTACTGCCTGATGATCGGCGGCGACGACGAGGCGGTCGAGCGGCTCGGCCCGATCTGGGAGACGATCGCCCCGGGCCCGATGGCCGACGCGGTCGAGCCGACCCCGGGACGGGCCGAGGGCGGCACCGCGCAGGACGGCTGGCTCCACTGCGGCCCGAGCGGAGCCGGCCACTTCGTGAAGATGGTCCACAACGGGATCGAGTACGGGATGATGGCCGCGATCGCCGAGGGCCTGAGCATCATCAAGCACGCCGGCGTCGGCAGGCGCTCCGGCGTCGTCGCCGACGCCGAGACCACGCCCCTCCGGGACCCGTGGGCCTACCAGTACGACATCGACGTCGCCGAGGTCGCCGAGGTGTGGCGCCGGGGATCGGTCGTCAGCTCGTGGCTCGTCGACCTGACCGCCGCCGCGCTCGCCCGCTCGCCCGAGCTCGAGGAGTACGGCGGCAAGGTGTCCGACTCGGGCGAGGGCCGTTGGACGGTGCTCGCCGCGGTCGAGGAGGGCGTGCCGGCCGAGGTGATCACCGCGTCGCTGTACCAGCGGTTCGAGTCGAGGGACCTGGGTACGTTCACCGGCAAGGTCCTGTCGGCCATGCGGGCCGAGTTCGGCGGCCACGTCGAGCGGGCCTAGGCCCCCGGCCGATCGCCGGGCACGGCGAGCGCAGTCCCGGCGGACCGGGCACCGAACCCAGGAGGCCGAGGCAGTGGATCACGAGCAGTGGGTGGTCGAGGACGCCGACGGGGTGGCGGCGACCGCCGCCGACCACGTCGCGCAGGAGGTCCGTCGGGTGGTCGACGAGCGCGGCGCGTTCACGTTCGCGGTGAGCGGCGGCCGCTCGCCGTGGGCGATGCTCACGCACCTCGCGCACCAGGACCTCCCGTGGGAGGCGGTGTCGATCTGGCAGGTCGACGAGCGCATCGCGCCGGCCGGCGACGCGGACCGCAACCTCGTCGGCCTCGCCGACGCCGTCGCCGCGCTCCCGGTGACCGTCCACCCGATGCCGGTCGAGGAGCTGCTCGGCGACGGACCCGGCGACGCCACCGAGGACGAGGGCGCGATCGCCGCGGCGTGCGACGCCTACGCGGCCTCGCTCCCCGACCGCTTCGACCTGATCCACCTCGGCATCGGGCCCGACGGCCACACGGCCTCGCTCGTGCCCGGCGACGAGGTGCTGGGCGTCACCGACCACGCCGTGGCGGTCACCTCGACCGCCTACCAGGGCCGGCGTCGGATGACGCTGACGTACCCGGCGCTCGGCCGCACCGACCAGCTCCTGTGGCTGATCACCGGTGAGGAGAAGCGCGAGGCCCTGGCCGGCGTGCTGGCCGGCGACCCGATCTACCCGGCGTCGAAGGTCGAGGCGCCCCGCTCGATCATCGTCGCCGACCGGGCCGCGCACCCGCAGCAGCCCTGACGTCGGAGCCCCGGCGGGCGCGCCGACGCGGCGGGTCAGGACAGGGCGGCGGCGATCGACTCGACGACCTCGGCGCGGTGCACGGTCTCGGGCAGGTAGACGACTGCCACCTCGCAGCCGGCCTCGGCGAGCTCGGCGCACGACTCGGCGAGGGCCGCCGGGCCCTGGTCGGGGTCGAAGATGACCTGGGCCGTGATCGTGATCTCCGACGGGTCCCGACCGATGTCGGCGCAGTGCCCGGCGAGCACCTCCTGCTTCTCGCGCAGGATCTCGGGCGAGGTGAACGGCGTGTTCCACCGCTGCGCGTAGCGCGCCACGGCGCGCAGGGTCCGGGTCGGGCCGTCGCCGCCGATCGTGATCGGCGGGTGCGGCGACTGGACCGGTTTGGGCTCGCAGTAGGCGTCGGTGATCGTGAAGTGCCGGCCCGAGAACGAGAACTGCGGCTCGGTCAGGAGCCCGACGATGACCTCGCACCCCTCGTCGAAGCGGTCGAAGCGCTCCTTCAGCGGGGCCAGCTCGATGCCGTAGGCGTCCGCCTCCTGCTGGTTCCACCCCGCGCCGAGGCCCAGCTCCAGGCGGCCGTCCGAGATCTGGTCGACCGACGCGGCCATGTTGGCCAGCACCGCCGGGTGCCGGTACGGCATGCCCGTGACCATGCAGCCGATGCGGATGCGCGACGTCAGCGCCGCCAGCCCGGCCAGGGTCGTCCAGCCCTCCATGCACGGCCCGTTGCGGGGCTGGCCGAGGATGGGCTCGAAGTGGTCGAAGTTCCACGCGGACTCGAACAGGTCGATCCCGTCGGCAGCCCGCCACACCTCGACCATGGCGTCCCACGTGGTCATCTGGGGCGAGGTCTTGATCCCGTAGCGCATGGACCCGAGCCTGCCACCGATCGATCCCACGGGTCGGCCGCACCGCGCGGGGCGACCCGGGCATGATGTCGCCCATGGAGTTCGGGATCGCCTTCGCCAACACCCTGCAGTTCACCGAGCGCGAGGGGCTGGTGACGCTGGCGCAGTCGGCCGAGGCCGCCGGGTTCGACTCGCTGTGGACCGTCGAGCACGTGATCTACCCCGACGGCTACGAGTCGGAGTACCCCTACGACAAGAGCGGGAAGATGGCCGCCGACGCGTCGTCGCCGATCCCCGACCCGCTGATCTGGCTGGCGTTCGTCGCGGCGGCGACCACGACGCTCCGCCTCGGCACCGGCATCCTGATCCTCCCGCAGCGCAACCCGCTGGTCCTCGCGAAGGAGGTGGCGACCCTCGACCGCCTGTCCGGCGGTCGGGTCGAGCTCGGGATCGGCGTCGGCTGGCTCAAGGAGGAGTTCGACGCCCTCGGCGTCCCGTTCGAGCGGCGCGGCGCCCGCACCGACGAGTGGGTCGACGTCATGCGGGCCGTGTGGGCCGACGACCACGTCGACTTCCACGGCGAGTTCGCCTCGTTCACCGGAGCGAGCGTGAACCCGAAGCCGGCGGGCGACACCGTGCCGATCACCGTGGGCGGCCACAGCCCGGCCGCCGCCCGGCGTGCCGGTCGGCTCGGCGACGGCTTCTTCCCCGCCAAGGGCGACATCCCGGAGCTCGTCGACATCATGCGCCAGGCCGCCGCGGACGCCGGCCGAGACCCGTCGGCGATCACGGTCAGCACCGGTTCGGCCGGCGTGTTCGGCGACGACCCGGCGGCCGCGGTCGAGGAGCTCGCCTCGCAGGGCGTCGACCGCGTCATCGTGCCGGCCTTCGCCTTCTGGAGGGACCCCGAGGCGACGATCGCCGAGTTCGGCGAACGGGTCATCACCCCGACGCGCTGACGCCCGGCGTCACCGGTCACCACGCCGGCCGGGGTACCCGGCCGGACGTCGGCCTCAGCCGCAGGCGTCGTGCAGGGACGGGTACGGGTTCATCGCCGTGCCGCCGGCCCGCTTGACGCCCATGTGCAGGTGCGTGTCGCCGCCCGCCGCGTTGCCGCTGTTGCCGACCCGGCCGATCGCCTCGCCGGCCTTGACCGTGCGGGAGGAGCCGATCGTGGCGGACATGTGCGCGCCGTAGATCACCCAACCGGTCGACGTCGTCAGCGTGAACGTGGTGCCGCCCAGGCCGTTCGAACCGAACACGACCGTGCCCGACGCCGGGGCGACGATCGTCGTGCCCTTCGGGGCGAACAGGTCGGTGCCCTCGTGGAAGCGGCCGCCGTCGTCGCGGGGGAAGCCCCAGTCGTTCATGAAGGACGCACCGGGCACCGGGCACCGGAGGTCGGGGCCCACGTCGCCGGCCGAGGCGGACCGGGTCGACGAGGCGGTGCCGGAGCTCCCGCCCGAGGAGCCGCCGGACGAGCCGGGGATCTTGAGGGTGTCGCCGGGCAGGATCAGGCTCGACGCCTTCAGGCCGTTCGCCTTGAGCAGCGCGCTGAGCGACACGCCGTGCTTGCGGGCGATCCCGTCGAGGTAGTCGCCCTCCTTGACCGTGTAGGACCCGCCCTTGGACGAGGTGCCCTTGGCGGTCGGGGTCGAGCTCTTGGAGCCGCCGCCGGTCGAGGCCGACCCGTCGATGATGATGCGGGCGCCGAGGTACAGCTCGTCGTCGACGATGCCGTTGGCGGCCCGGATCGAGTCCGCCGACACGCCGTACCGCTTCGCGATGCCGACGACCGTGTCGCCGCTGCGGACGATGTGGGTCTGCTTCCCGGCCGCGGCGCCGGACGACGTGCCCTTCGACGACGTGCCCTTCGACGACGTCCCCTTGGAGGACGTGCCCTTCGAGGAGGTGCCCTTGGACGACGTGCCCTTCGTGGTCGACGCCGAGGTGGTCCCGGACGAGGCGGCCGAGGTGCCGCCGCCGGAGCCGGCCGCGCCGGGCAGGGCGCCCGCCGGTGCCGCGAGCACGGTGGGGACGAGGAGGGAACCGGTGGCGATGACGGCCGGCAGGAGGTGTCGGGGGTTCAGTCGCATGCCCTCCGATCGGCGGGAACGCCGGTGGTGTGAGCATCCGCATGGGTCAAATGGCCCATGCCCCGGACGCCGCCACCGAGCGTGGCGCGACCGGTGGTGCGGCGCCGCCGACGGCGACGGTGGGTGGCGCGCCGGGTGGCGGCCGGGGGCGGCCGGTGCGCGGACGGGTGACGGGCACGTCGTCGTAGCCTCGTCCCATGACCGACGGCACCGTCCTCGAGACCATCGCACTGGGCCAGCAGTGGCAGACGATCGACCCGTTCCTCTTCTGCGTCCACCACCTCGACGCCTACCCCAGCGCGAACGAGTTCCTCGGTCCCGACGCGCCCCTCCACGCCCGGGACCTCGGCATGGACTTCTCCGGGGCGGACGGCTGGAGCATGTACCACGGCTCGGTCGTGCCCGGGTTCCCCCAGCACCCGCACCGCGGGTTCGAGACCGTCACGCTCGTGCGGCGCGGCCTGATCGACCACTCGGACTCGCTCGGGGCCACGGCGCGCTTCGGCGGCGGCGACGTCCAGTGGCTGACCGCCGGCGCCGGCGTCGTCCACTCCGAGATGTTCCCGCTGCTCGACCGGGAGGGGCCCAACCCGCTCGAGCTCTTCCAGATCTGGCTGAACCTGCCCGCCGCCGACAAGATGGCCGACCCCTACTTCACGATGCTCTGGAACGAGGACATCCCGCGCCTCGAGGTCGGCACCGGCACGGCCGTGACGCTCGTGGCGGGGGAGCTCGACGGACGGCGCCCGCCGGCACCGCCGCCCGACTCGTGGGCCAGCCGGCCCGAGTCCGATCTCGCGATCTGGGTCGTGTCGATGGACGACGGCGGCGAGTGGGACCTCCCCGCGGCCACCGGCGCTGACACGGTGCGGGTCCTCTACGTGTTCGACGGCGCGGGGCTCCGCGTCGACGGCGAGGCGGTCGGGCCGTCGACCGGTGCGGTGATCCGCGCCGACCACGACGTGCGCCTCGCCGCCGACGGCGGGGCCACCGAGGCGCTGCTGCTGCAGGGCCGGCCGATCGGCGAGCCCGTCGCCCAGTACGGGCCGTTCGTGATGAACGACCACGCCGGCGTCGAGCAGGCGTTCGCGGACTACCGCCGCACCGGCTTCGGCGGATGGCCGTGGCCGACCGACGACCCGGACCACGGCCCCGACCGCGGGCGCTTCGCCCGCCACGTCGACGGCCGGGTCGAGGAGCCCGCCGGCTGACACGCCCGCGACCCGTCCCCGACCACGCGTCAGGTCGTCGGACGACCGCGACCGGGTCGGGAGCGCGGTTCAGGGGTCGATCAGCACACCCGGGTTGAGGATCGCCGCCGGGTCGAGGGCGCGCTTGGCGGCGCGCAGCGCGAGGGCGAACGGCTCGGGGCGCTGGCGGTCGTAGCCGGGCCGGTGGTCGCGACCGACGGCGTGGTGGTGGGTGACCGTCGCGCGGTGTCGCGTGAGCACCTCCATCGAGGCGGCCTTGATCTGGTCCCACATCGACAGCTCGGCCCCCGGGCGGCCGCCGGCGACGACGGTGAAGTAGGGCGCGGCGCCGTCGGGGTACACGTGGGTCAGCCGGCACGTGAGCAGGCCAGGGGCGCCGGTCACCTCCTCGATCGCGGCGCCGACCTCGGCTCGCACCGCCTCGTAGAGCCCGGGCAGGCGGTCCCACGTGGTGGCGGTCTCGAACGTCTCCACCACCGCACCCATCCGGGCCAGTGCGTCGCGCTGGTACGGCATGCGCAGGAACGCGGAGCGCCACGTCTCGGCCGCCCGGTCGCGGCCGGCACCGGCCCACCCCTCGGCGGGCGCGCCGTCGCCGCGACGGTCCGGCGCGGGCGCGTCGGCCACGGTCCCGCCATGGTCACGGGCGAGCTCCACGAGCAGCGCCATCGCGTCGTCGACCGGCCGCACGGCGGACTCCACCCCCAGCACGAGCACCCAACGGTCGCCGGGCCCGGCGCCGGACATGGCGGCCTCGGCCGGGTCGAGCAGGCGGCAGTTCGCGGGGTGGAGGTCCGACTGGGCGATGGCGCGGACGGCGGCGAGGGCGTCGGCGCCGTCGGCGAAGGTCGCGGTCGCCGAGCGCCGGTGCTCGGGCCGGTCCTGCAGTCGGACCCACGCCTCGGTGATCACGCCGAGGGTGCCCTCGGAACCGAGGAGGAGCCGGTCCGGCGACGGCCCGGCTCCGGAGCCCGGCAGGCGCCACGACTCGCTCACCCCCACCGGCGTCACCGCCCGGATCGACTCGACCAGGTCGTCGATGTGGGTCCGCAGCGTGGCGTAGTGCCCGCCGGCGCGCGTGGCGATCCACCCGCCCAGGGTCGAGAACTCGAAGCTCTGCGGGAAGTGCCGCAAGGTGAGCCCGTCGGGACGGAGCTGGTCCTCCAGGGCGGGGCCGAGGACGCCGGCCTGCACCCTCGCGGCGCGGCTGGTGCGGTCGACCTCGAGCACGCGGTCCATGGCGGTCAGGTCGAGCGACACCACGCCGGCGCGGCCCTCGCCGTCGCACTCGACGCCCCCGACGACCGAGGAGCCGCCACCGAACGGGACGACGGCGACATCGGCGTCGGCGGCCCAGTCGAGCAGCGCCACCACACCGGCCTCGTCGGCGGGCCGGGCGACGACGTCGGGCGGCGCCCCAGCGTCGCCGTGCAGCGCCCGCACGACGTCCCGGTAGGCCTTGCCCCGACCGTGCGACGCCCGGGACGCCGGCGACGTGGCGTCCGTCCCCGCCAACGCGGCGGGCAGCCCGATGCGGGGCGCCGGCAGGTCCAGGTCGGCCACCCGGGGCACCGGCAGGGGCCGGTCGGGCGACCCGGGCAGGAGGGCGCCGAGGGCGGCGCAGTCCGCGTCGGAGAGCGCCTGGTCCTCCCACCCCCAGCCCCACCACGACCGCACCCGGCCGCCGCCCTCCGAGGTCGCCGCGCCCGTCATGGTCCGGGACCATACGCCCGGCGCATCCCGCCCGCCCGACCCATCCGCGGCCGGGCACGCTCCGAACCCGGGGCATGGACGTCGCACCCGCCGCCGCACGGTCGCTCGGTTCGCTCCTCGAGCGGATGGGCGATCCCCTCGACCCCGACGCCTACGACTGGCCCGAGCCGCGCCGGCGCCGGGGGCCGGCCCCGCACGAGGGCCTCACCGACGACGAGCGGTTCCAGCTGACCTACGCGGCGCAGGTCGAGTGGGGCACCGAGGGCACCTTCGCCAGCCTCGACACGGCGCGCGACCCTCTCATCACGCGCTTCCTGCGGACGTGGCTCGACCAGGAGGTCGTGCACGGCGAGCTGCTGGCGCGGGTCCTGCGGAGCGACGGCGGGCGCGTCGAGCCCGCCCACGTGACCCCGGCGCAGCGGCGGGCCGCCCGGCGGGGCCGTCACGTCAACCGGCTCGCCCGCGTCGCGCTCGGCGACGACTTCACGGCGCTGCACATGGCCTGGGGCGCCGTGAACGAGCTGACGACGCTGCGCTTCTACGGCCTGCTCCGCGACCGGACGGGATCGACCCTGCTCCGCGACGTGCTGCGCGACGTGATGGCGCAGGAGTCGCTGCACTACGCGTTCTACCGGCAGGCGGCGATCGAGCGCCTGGACGGCAACCCACGGGGCCAGCGCGTGGTGCGGTTCGGGCTCGCCCACCTGTGGAGCCCGGTCGGCGTCGGGCTCCGGAGCCGCGAGGACGCCGACCGCCTGCTGCACGGTCTCTTCGAGCCGGCGCCGACGGTCGTGCAGCGCATCGACGCCGCCATCGGGACGATCCCCGGGCTCGCCGGGCTCGATCTCATCGGCGGCTGCCTCCGCCGCGCCTGACCCCCACGCGCTCTGGCGCCGGTTTCCGTCGGGACACGACGGAAACCGGCGCCAAATGGGGGGTTGGGGGGTCGGTTCGGTTCGGTTCGGTTCGGTCCGGTGCGGGCGCCGGTCAGGCGGCGACCGGGTCCGACGCCGGCTCCAGCGCGGCGGCCAGCACCTCGTCGATGTGCGACGCGAGGTGGAACGTCATCTGCTCCCGGACGGCCTCGGGCACGTCGTCCAGATCCGGGCCGTTGCGGGCCGGGAGGACGACCTCGGTGAGGCCGGCGCGGTGGGCGGCGAGGACCTTCTGCTTCACGCCGCCGATGGGCAGCACGTTGCCCTGCAGCGTGACCTCGCCGGTCATGCCGACCGTCGAGCGCACCGGCCGGCCCGTCAGCAGCGACGTCATGGCGGTCACCATCGTGACGCCGGCGGACGGGCCGTCCTTGGGGACCGCCCCGGCCGGGACGTGCAGGTGGAACCGGCGGTCGTCGAACGCGCCGTCCGCCACGCCCAGCTCGTCGGCGTGGGCCCGGACGTAGGAGAGGGCGATCGTGCCCGACTCCTTCATCACGTCGCCGAGCTGGCCGGTCAGGGTCAGCCCCGCGTCGCCGGACGACGGCATCGAGCTGGCCTCGACGAAGAGCACGTCGCCGCCCACGCCGGTCACGGCCAGGCCGGTGGCCACGCCGGGGACCGACGTCCGGTCGGCGACCTCGGCGAAGAACCGGGGCCGGCCCAGCCAGCGCCGCACGTCGTCGGCGTCGCGGACCTCGACCGGCGCCTCGACCGCGCCCGTCGACAGGGCCGTGGCGACCTTGCGCAGCAGCCGCCCGACCTGGCGCTCCAGGTTGCGGACGCCCGCCTCGCGGGTGTGGTCGGCGACGATCGACCGCAGGGCGTCGTCGGAGATCGTGACCTCGTCGTCGCCCACGCCGTTGCGGCGGCGCTGGCGGGCGACCAGGTGGTCACGGGCGATGTCGACCTTCTCGGCCTCGGTGTACCCGTCGAGCGGCACGACCTCCATCCGGTCGAGCAGCGGCCCGGGGATGGTGTCCATGACGTTCGCCGTCGCGATGAACACGACGTCGGACAGGTCGAGGTCGACCTCGAGGTAGTGGTCGCGGAAGGTGTGGTTCTGCGCGGGGTCGAGCACCTCGAGCAGCGCGGACGACGGATCGCCGCGCCAGTCGCTGCCGAGCTTGTCGACCTCGTCCAGCATCAGCACCGGGTTCATCACGCCGGCATCGGAGATGGCACGGGCGATGCGACCCGGCATGGCGCCGACGTAGGTGCGCCGGTGCCCGCGGATCTCGGCCTCGTCGCGGACGCCGCCGAGCGCGACGCGCACGAAGGGCCGGCCCATGGCCCGGGCGACGGACTCGCCGAGCGAGGTCTTGCCCACGCCGGGGGGCCCGACGAGCGTGATGATGGCGCCGCCGGGGCCCGAGCGGCCGGCCGGCTCGGCGTCGTCGCCGTCGGCGGCCTGGGCCGCAGCGCGCTCCGCCAGGCGGGCGCGGACCGCGAGGTGCTCGACGATCCGGTCCTTCACGTCCTCGAGGCCGTTGTGGTCGGCGTCGAGGACGGCGCGGGCGCCGGGGACGTCGACCGGATCCTCGGCCCGCGACGTCCAGGGCAGGCCGGCCACGGTGTCGAGCCAGGTGCGGATCCACCCGTGCTCGGGCGACTGCTCCGACGTCCGCTCGAGGCGGCCGAGCTCCTTGGTGAGGGCGTCGCGCACCTCCTGGGGGACGGCCGGATCGGCCGCCAGCGCCCGCACGTGGTCGAGCGCCTCGTCGTCGCCGGACTCCTCGCCCAGCTCCTTCTGGATGGCCGCGAGCTGCTGGCGCAGCAGGAACTCCCGCTGCGTCTTCTCCATGCCCTCGGTGACGTCCTTGCGGATCCGGTCCTTGAGGGACAGGTCGGCCAGGGTCTCCCGGGCCCACCCCACGACGAGCTCGAGGCGGTCCTCGACGTCGAGCGCCTCGAGCACGCCGACCTTCTGCTCCGCGGACAGGTCGGGCGAGTAGCCCGCCATGTCGGCGATGGCGCCGGGATCGGTCATGCCTCGGAAGGCGTCGGCCAGGCCGGGCACGCCGCGGGACTCGAGGATGTTCTCGACGACCGCCTGGTACTCCTTGGCCAGCTCCTCGGCCCGGTCGGTGTCGGCGTTCGCCTCGACCGCAGGGGTGGCGCGGACCCACAGGGCCTCGCCGGTGCCGGGCACGCCGGCGCCGATCACCGCGCGGTGCAGGCCCCGCACGACGAGGGCCTTGACCCCGCCGCGGAGCTCGCCCGCGTCCTCGATCTGGGCGACGGTCCCCACCGCTGCGTACCGGCCGTCGAGCCGGGGCACGAGCAGCACCTGGGCGCGGTCGTGGACGCCGTCGCCGGCGGCCGCACGGGCGGCGGCCCGGGCCTCGTCGGTCTCGAGCGCGATGGTCACGACCATCTGGGGGAGCACGACGCCGGTGCTCAGCGGAAGGACGGGGAGGACGGTCCCCTCGTCGGGGTCCGGTCCGGTGCGAAGGTCGGTGTCCGGTTCGGGGCTCACCGTGGGATCAGGCATCTGCACTCCAGCCAGGGGGTCGAAGATCAGCTCAACGGAAAAAGTTGAGTGACTGGGTAACAGATTATCGATCGTTCCCATTCCCGCCCCGTCGCCTGCCCCCGTCGCCGGCCCCCGACGCCCGCCCCTTCCGGGGGATCAGCCGGGGGCGACGAGCTGGATGAGCAGCAGCGCGCCCATGCCCACCACCAGTGTGAGCACGGCGTTGCGGGTCCGCCACGCCACCACCGCAGCCAGCACCCCGGCGCCGAAGCGGGCCTGCAGCAGGTCCACGTGACCCTCGGGGCGGACGAACGCCGGGAGCACCAGCGCGGCGAGCGCCGCAGGGGGGATCTGGCGCAGCACCCGGTGCGCCCGGGGCGGGACCTTCACGAGCCGGTGGGCCACGGCGAGGAAGGACGCCCGCATGCTGAACGTGCCGACGCCGGCCAGCAGGATCGTCCACCACGCCGCGCTCACGATGCGGCCCCCGCCGGCCCGGCGGGCCCGCTGCCCGTCCCGCCCCCGGTCCCGCCCGTCGGTGCGTCCGCGCCGCCGGGGTCGTCGCTGTCCACCAGGGCGCCGGCGACGATCCCCGCCACCGAGCCGATCATGATCGACGTCGGCCCGGCACCGAGCTCGGCGGCGAGCACCGCCACGAGGCCGCCGACGCCCGCCGCCACCAGCGAGGGCCGGCCCACGAGGGTCGGGACGAGCAGGACGAGGAACGCGAGCGGGACGGCGAACTCGAGGTGGATCTCCGGGGGGACGGCGTTGCCGACGAGGATCCCGACGATCGTGCTGATCTGCCACGTGGTCCACAGCGACACGCCCGCACCCAGGTAGAAGCGCAGCCGCTCCCCCGCCGTCCGGGCCGACAGGTCCTCGGCGCCCTCCTCGGTCCAGCGCACGATCGACACGGCGTAGGCCTGGTCGGTGAGCAGGTAGGCCATCAGCAGCCGGCGGCCCGTCCCCACCTTCGTCACGTACGGCGCCATCGACGCCGAGTACAGGACCATCCGCAGGTTGATCGTGCAGGCCGCGAGCACGGCCACGAGCACCGAGCCCCCGCCGGTCAGCACCTCGATCGAGGCGAGCTGGGACGCGCCGGCGAACACGACGGTCGAGAACCCGACCGGCACGTCCCACGACATGCCGTGGGTGACCGGGGTGGCGCCGGCGACGATCCCGAACGGGGCCACGCCCAGCAGGAGCGGCGCGATGGCGAAGGCGCCGGCCCGGAAGCCGCCGAACGACCGCCTCGTGGGGGGCGGGGCGTCGGCGGCACCGCTCGTCGAGCGCGGACCCGTCGGGGTCTGGTCGGCCCGACGTGTCGGCTCGGTCGGCTCGGTCGGGTCGGGCGGCTCGGGCGGCTCGGTCGGGTCGGTCGCGTCGGTCACCGGGCTGGGTCGGGGGGCTGGAGCACGGAGGACATGTTGACCGTGGTGGGATGGGTCCGGGGACCCGATTTCTGGCCGGCGATTTGGTCCGATGGGCCCTGGGGCGGCCCGGGGGCCGTCCGTACGGTGGAGACGTGCCGATCACCCCCACGAACCGCTTCTACCCGCTCCCCGACGGACAGGACCTGACGTGGAGCCACTGGCCGGTGGAGAACGCGTCGGGCCAGGTCATCGTGGACCGCCACACCGACGGCCACCTGGACGGCACCCCGATCACCGACGAGGACCTCCACCAGCTGCTGCGCCGCCACGGCGTCCGCTGAGATCGCCCCCTGACGCCGCCCGATCCCCCCGGGGCGGTCGTCGGGGCGCTCAGCGCCGGTCGGCGGCCCGCAGCCGGGCCTTGTCGGCGTACATCGCCCGGTCGGCCCGGTCGAGCAGCTCGTCGGGCGACGTGCCGGGCTCGACGGTGATCGCACCGACCGCGACCGTGACGTCGGGCCACTCGTCGAGCGCAGCGTCCACCGCGGCGCGGATGCGCTCGACCAGCGCGTCGAGCGGTGCGTCGCCCTCGTCGAGCACGACGACGAACTCGTCGCCCCCGATCCGGGCCGCGACGTCGTCGGCGCGGATCTGGGAGCTCAGCGCGTCGGCCACCCGGCACAGGACGGCATCGCCCTCGCGGTGCCCGAACCGGTCGTTCATCAGCTTGAAGTGGTTCAGGTCCGCGAACAGCACGACCGGGGGGCGCTCCGGCCGGGACGTCGTGAGCATCTCGGCCAGCCGCTGGTGCAGCGCCGTGCGGTTGAGCAGCCGGGTGAGCGGGTCGCGGGTGGCGCGCGTGTTGATCTCGGACTCCTGCTCGCACCGCCGCATCGTGGCCAGCATCGTCGAGCACATCAGGGCGATGATGTCGGCGTTCGCGTCGTCCCACGTCTCGGTGTAGCCGTCGAACGCCAGCCGGACGATCCCCTCCCGGTCGAGCCAGAGCTCGACGACCATTGCGGTGTCGACGCCGTCCTCGCCCGGGACGGTCGTGACGACGCACGGCAGGTTCCGGAGCCGGTCGGCGTCGGCGACGACCTCGACGCGGGTGCCGGCCGACGGGCGGTGGCCGTCGCGGGACCAACCCGCGACCCTCGTGAACCCGCCGTCGCGGGGCTCGACGAGCTCGACCGTGCGGGACCCGACGACGCCGGCGAGGGCGCCGAGCATGCCGGCGATCCGGTCGCCGAGCTCGAACCAGTGCATGGCGGCGCACTCGACGTACACGCTCTGGGCCAGGCCCTTCAGCTGGGCCCGGCGGCGCTCGACCGCGACCTCGTCGTCGACGGGGCGCAGGGCGAGGACCATCCAGACGCCGTCGTCGGTCGTGATCGTGGTCGCCGTGACCCGCGTGTCGAGGTACGAGCCGTCCCAGCGCAGCACGCGGATGCGGGTGGCGACGTGGTAGCCGTCGGCCCGTTGCACCTCGTTGATCGCGCCGAGGGCGACGACGAGGTCGTCGGGGTGGACGTAGGAGCTCACGTCCATGCCGAGCATCTCGCCGTGCGGGATCCCGAGCATCCGCTCGACGGCACCGTTGGTCCACACGGCCCGCATGAGCGGGTCGACGACGACGAGGAGGTCGGGCGACAGCTCGGTCGCCGTCCGGGCGCTCCACGCGTCGTCGGGCAGGCCGCCGCGCCGCAGGTCCTCGAGCCCGGGGGCCCCGTCGGGGAGTCGCAGCGAGTCGGGCAGGCGGCGGTCGGACGGGAGGTGGTGCACCCTCCGAGGCTACGGAGCGAGGGGCCCGGTTCCGACCTACTGTGCGCACATGTCCGTTCGTCCAGCGGGGGCAGCGCGCCCGTGACGCACCCCGATCCGTTCGCACCGGCCCGGCTCGGCCCGCTGACGCTGCGGAACCGCATCGTCAAGGCCGCCACGTTCGAGGGCGTGATGACCCGTGGCGCGGTCAGCGACGAGCTCGTCGAGTTCCACCGGCGGGTCGCGGCCGGCGGCGTCGGGATGACCACGGTCGCCTACTGCGCCGTCTCGATGGACGGGCGGGTGCAGCGCCACACCCTCGTCATGGACCCCGAGCGCATCGGCGACCTCCGGCGGCTCACCGACGCTGTGCATGCCGAGGGCGCCGCCATCGCCGCCCAGCTCGGCCACGCCGGCCTGGTCGCCAACACGCGCTCCAACGGCATGCCGACGATGGCCCCGTCGACCCGGTTCAGCGCGCCGGCCATGGCCCGCGTGCACGGTGCGACCCGGGAGCAGCTCGACCGCGTCGTCGACGACTTCGTCCGGGCGACGAACGTGGCGGCCGAGGCCGGCTTCGACGCCGTCGAGGTCCACCTCGGCCACAACTACCTGCTGAGCTCGTTCATGAGCCCGAACCTCAACAGGCGGACCGACGAGTACGGCGGGTCGATCGCCAACCGGATCGCCTACCCGCGGCGGGTGCTCGCCGCCGTGAAGGAGGCGGCGCCCGACCACATGGCCGTGACCGCCAAGTTCAACATGGCCGACGGCGTCGACAAGGGTCTGTGGCTCGACGAGAGCCTGCCGATGGCCAAGCTCATCGAGGCCGACGGCCACCTCGACGCCCTGCAGCTCACCGGCGGCAGCTCGCTGCTCAACGGCATGTACTTCTTCCGCGGCGACGTGCCGCTCAAGGAGTTCCGGGAGACGCAGCCAGCAGCGGTGGGCTTCGGGCTGCGGTTCTACGGCCCCAAGCTGTTCCCGAAGTACCCGTTCGAGGAGGGCTTCTTCCTCCCGTTCGCCCGCCAGTTCCGCGACGAGCTGTCGATGCCGCTGATCCTGCTCGGCGGCATCAACCTGCGCGAGACGATCGAGGGCGCCATGGCGGAGGGCTTCGAGTTCGTCGCCATGGCCCGGGCGCTGCTCCGCGAGCCCGACCTCGTCAACCGGATGCAGGCCGACGAGGGCCACGAGGGCCTCTGCGTGCACTGCAACAAGTGCCTGCCGACGATCTACACCGGCACGCGCTGCGTCCTCGCCTCCTGACCGTCCCCCGCTCCCGTGGCGACGGCCGCCGGCCGGGCTACTCGCTGGTCGGGCCGGTGAAGTCCGGCGGCCGCTTCTCCAGGTGCGACGCCAGGCCCTCGGCCACGTCGGGGCCGCCGAAGCCGTAGAACTCGAGCCCCCACGAGGCGTCGAAGATCGACGAGTGGTCGCGGTACCAGTTGTTGAGCGCGTGCTTGGTCCAGCGGATCGCCGACTGGGCCCCGCCCGCCAGCTGCTCGGCCACGGCGAGGGCGCGGTCCTGCACCTCGTCGTCGTCGACGCACAGCGAGACCAGCCCGATCCGCTCGGCCTCCTCCCCCGACAGCGGTTCGCAGGTGAGCAGGTAGTACTTGGCCTTGGCCATGCCGCACAGCAGCGGCCAGCACACCGCCGCGTGGTCGCCGGCCGCCACGCCGAGCCGGGTGTGGCCGTCGATGATGCGGGCCGAGCGGCCGGCGATCGACACGTCGGCCAGCAGGCCCGCGACCAGACCCGCCCCCACTGCGGGTCCGTGCAGGGCCGACACGATCGGCTTGGAGCAGTCGATGACGTTGAACACGAGGTCGCGCGCCTCGCGCAGGACCCGGGTCCGCATCGCGTAGTCCTGGATCATCCCGTCGAGGAGCTCGAAGCTGCCCCCGGCCGAGAAGGCCTTCCCGGCGCCGCGCAGCACGGCGACGCGGGCGTCGGGGTCGCGGTCGACGGCCCGCCACACGTCCGCGAGCTGGCGGTGCACCGCGGCGTCCACCGCGTTGAGGCCGGGGCCGTCGAGGGTGATGCGCAGCACCCCGTCGGAGGGTCGGTCGAAGGTGAGGTCGCCGAAGTCGGCGTAGCGGTCGTCCACGGCGGGCCAACCTACGCGGCGCCGACCCGGCGCCGCATGGGCGCCGGTAGCGTCGGCGGCCGTGACCCGATCGGGCCCTCGCCGTCACGTCCGCACCGCGCTGCTGGCGCTGGCCGCCACCGCGCTGCTCGCGGGCGGCTGCACGAGCGACGGGCCCGAGCGGCCCGACCGGGCCCGCACCACCACGTCGACGACCACCACCACCTCCGCCCCCACGACCACCGCGGTCGTGGCGGACCAGCTGCCCGGGATGCCCCCGGTGCTCGACGCGGCGAACGTCTACTCCGAGGCGGCGGCCGGGAAGATGTCGCCGACGGTCGCCACCGCCCGGCCCCTCGTGTACGTGCCCGACAACGACGACGGCGAGGTGTGGGTGATCGACCAGGCGACGTACGAGGTCGTCGGTCGCCACCCCGTCGGCGAGCTCGTCCAGCACGTCGTGCCGTCCCACGACATGCGGACCCTCTACGCGAACGCCTCCGGGTCCAGCCAGCTCGTCCCGTTCGACCCGGTCACCGGCCTGCCCGGCGCCCCGATCCCGGTCGACGCGCCGTACAACCTGTACTTCACCCCCGACGGCCGGTCGGCGATCGTCATGGCCGAGCGGCGGAACCGGATGGACTGGTACGACCCGGTCACCTGGCAGCGCACCCGCTCGGTCGACGTGCCCTGCCACGGCCACGGCGCCACCACCGGCGGGATCAACCACGCCGACTGGTCGGCCGACGGCCGGTGGTTCATCGCGACGTGCGAGTTCTCGGGCCGGCTCGTGAAGGTCGAGACCGACACCGGTGCGATCCTGGGCACGCTCGACCTCGGCAGCCCCGACGACATGCCGCAGGACGCGCGCGTCGCCCCCGACGGTCGGACGTTCCTCGTCGCCGACATGATGGCCGGCGGGGTGCACGTGATCGACGGGCCCAGCTTCAACAGGGTCGGGTTCATCCCCACCGGCGACGGTGCCCACGGGATCTACCCGAGCCGCGACGCCACGGTCGCCTACGTGTCGAACCGCGGCCGCTCCGGTCGGGAGGGCGCCACGGGCGGCGGGACGGTCAGCGTCATCGACTTCGCCACGCTGCAGGTCGTCGCCACGTGGACGATCCCCGGCGGCGGGTCGCCCGACATGGGCGGCGTCTCCGCCGACGGCACCAAGCTCTGGCTCTCGGGCCGCTACGACGACGTCGTCTACGTCTTCGACACCGCGACGGGGGCGCTCGTCCGGACGATCCCCGTCGGCCGGGGCCCGCACGGGCTGGCGGTGTTCCCGCAGCCCGGCCGGTACTCGCTCGGCCACACCGGCAACTACCGCTGACGTCCGCGGGGTACACCGGTCGTGGGCGGCGGTCCCGTGCCGACGGCCCGCCCGGCTCCGCCGCCCGGCTACCACGGCCGGTGCTGCAGGCCTAGCGTCCACAGGTCACCGATCCAGGACCGATAACCGTGCCAGTCCCCACGTCAGACACCGGAGCGCCCACCACCGACCTCGACCCCGGACCCACCGCCGCCGCCTCGCCCTTCTGGGGCCACTTCACGGCGATGAGCTCGACCGACGAGCTCCCCGTGATGGTCCGCGGCGAGGGCTGCTACGTCTGGGACCGCGCCGGCAACCGCTACCTGGACGGGCTGTCGGGCCTGTTCACGGTGCAGGTCGGCCACGGACGCCGCGACCTGGCCGCCGCGGCGTCCGAGCAGATGTCGACGCTCGCGTACTTCCCCATCTGGTCCTACGCCACCGAGCCGGCGCTCGCCCTGGCCGAGCGCCTCACCGGCATGGCGCCCGGCGACCTCAACCGGGTGTTCTTCACCACCGGCGGCAGCGAGGCGGTCGACACCGCGTGGAAGCTGGCCCGCCAGTACTTCAAGGCGGTCGGCCAGCCCAACCGCACGAAGGTCATCTCCCGCAACCTCGCCTACCACGGCACGACCTTCGGCGCCCTGTCGATCACCGGCCTGCCCGGCATCAAGGAGCCGTTCGAGCCGCTCGTGCCCGGCGCGGTCAAGGTGCGCCACACCAACCCCTTCCGCTCCGGCCACGGCTTCGACGAGGAGTGGGCCGAGCTGTGCGCCCGCGACATCGACGAGCGCATCCGCATGGAGGGGCCCGACACCGTGGCCGCCGTCTACCTCGAGCCGGTGCAGAACACGGGCGGCACGATCCCGCCGCCCCCCGGCTACTTCCGCCGGGTGCGCGAGATCTGCGACCACCACGGCGTGCTGCTCGTGTCCGACGAGGTCATCTGCGCCTTCGGCCGGCTCGGGCACTGGTTCGGCGCCGACCGCTTCGACTACCGGCCCGACATGATCACCTTCGCCAAGGGCGTCACCTCGGGGTACTCGCCGCTCGGCGGCGTGCTCGTCAGCGACCGCCTGGCCCAGCCGTTCATCGAGGCCGGCTCCACGTTCCTGCACGGCATCACGTTCGGCGGGCACCCGGTCAGCTGCGCGGTGGCGATGGCCAACCTCGACGTCCTCGAGCACGAGGACGTGCTCGGCAACGTGCGGCGGCGCGCCGACGGGTTCCGCGAGCGGCTCGAGGGCCTGCGCGACCTCCCGATCGTCGGCGACGTCCGGGGCGACGGGTTCCTGCGCACCGTCGAGCTGGTGCGGGATCCCGACACGCTCGACACGTTCACCGACGAGGAGTCCGCCTGGCTGCTCAAGGGCCAGATCTCGCACCGGCTCTTCGAGCTCGGCCTCATGTGCCGTGCCGACGACCGCTCCGACCCGATGATCATCCTGTCGCCGCCGCTGATCGCGGGTGACGCGGAGCTCGACCTCATCGAGTCCGTCCTGCGCACCGTGCTCGTCGAGGCCTGGGACTCGCTCCGGGCCCGCTGAGCCCCGGCCGACCCCACCGCCCACCGCCCCCGTGCCGACCCCGCCGCTGCGAGTCCCCCCGGAGCGGGCCGACGCCGCCGGCACCCCGGCCAGGATCCGGGCCGGGCTGGCCGAGCTGCGGTCGCGCCTGGAGCTCCCCGACGCGTTCCCGCCCGAGGTGCTCGCCGCCGCGGACCGGGCGGCGGTCGAGGACGGCCTGGCCGGCGACCGGGCGGCCGGGCGCGAGCGCCTCGACCTCACCGACGTCGCCTTCGTCACGATCGACCCGCCGGGCAGCACCGACCTGGACCAGGCGCTCTGGATCGGCCGCCGGCCGGACCGGCCCGGCCACGTGGTGCGCTACGCGATCGCCGACGTCGCCGCCTTCGTCCGGCCCGGGGACCCCGTCGACGACGAGGCCCGCGCCCGGGGCCTGACGATCTACCTGCCCGACGGCCGGATCCCGCTGCACCCGCCGGCGCTCGGCGAGCACGCGGCGTCGCTGCGGGCGGGCCAGGACCGGCCGGCGCTCGTGTGGACGATCGACCTCGACGCCGACGGCGCCCGCACGGCGGCGCGGCTCGAGCGCGCGGTCGTGCGGTCGCGGGCCGAGCTCGACTACCCGTCCGTCCAGCAGGCGCTCGACGGTCACGCGCCCGACCCGGGCACTGCGGCGGCGGCCGAGGTCCTCGCGCTGCTCCGCGAGGTCGGGCAGCGGCGCGAGGAGCAGGAGCGCGCCCGGGGCGGCGTGTCGCTCCCGCTCCCCGACCAGGAGGTGGTGGTCGGCGACGACGGCACGATCGGGCTGGCCTTCCGGGCGCCGCTGCCGGTCGAGGGCTGGAACGCGCAGGTCTCGCTGCTCGCCGGCATGGCGGCCGCGGACCTGATGCTCGACGCCGGCGTCGGCGTCCTGCGCACCCTGCCGCCGCCCGACGAGCGCACGCTCGCCACCCTGCGGACCGATGCCGTCGCGCTCGGGGTCCCGTGGCCGCCGGGTTCGAGCTACGCCGAGGTCGTGCGGGCGCTCGACCCCACCCGACCGGCCGACGCCGCGTTCGCGACCCAGGCGGCCCGCCTGTTCCGCGGCGCGGGGTACCTGTACTTCGACGAGCGGGCGCCGTCGGGCGCCGTCCCGGTCGGCAGCACGGCCGAGCACGCCGCGGTGGCGGCGCCGTACGCCCACGTGACCGCGCCGCTGCGCCGGTTGGTCGACCGCTTCGGCAACGAGGTGGTGCTCGCCCACTGCGCCGGTCGGGAGGTGCCCGACGACGTGCGCGCCGCGCTGGCCGACCTGCCCCACCTCATGGGCGCGGCCCGCAACCGCGAGTCCCGCGCCGACGGCGCGGCGCGCGACCTGGTCGAGACCGCCCTGCTGGCCGACCGGGCCGGCGAGCCGCTGGCGGCGGTCGTCGTCGGCGTGGACCAGCGCGGCGCCCAGCTCCAGCTCCGTGACCCCGCCGTGCTGACCCGGGTCCCGGCGGATGCCGCCACCGGGCTGGCGCTCGGCCAGGAGGTCGCCGCGACCCCGGACCCCACCGGATCCGTCCTCGCGATCACGCCCGCGGCCCCGTGAGCCGCGGGGCCGAGCCGGTCAGGTGCCGGTGGCCCAGCGCCGGGCCACGTCGGCCGACGGCTTGGCCGTGCGATCACGTCGGATGAGGCCGAAGGCGGCGTCGTAGCCGAGGTTCCACTCGTAGTTGTCGACCCCGGTCCAGTGGAAGAAGCCGCGGACGTCGATGCCGTCGGCGATCGCGCCACGGGTGATCTCGAGGCAGTCCTCGAGGTAGCGGCACCGGAGGTCGTCGTCGTCCTGCGCGGTCCACGTCCCGATCCCGCACTCCGCGACGACGATCGGGCGGTCGGGCAGCTCCTCGGCCAGCCGCTCCAGGCAGACGCGCAGCCCCTCCGCCCAGGGCGCGAGGCCGAGCGGCCCGACGTCGGCCCCGGTCGGGTACGGCCGGAACGACAGGTCGGGCCCGATGCCGAGCGCGTAGTAGTAGCTGAAGCCGATCAGGTCGAAGGACCCGGCCATCTCGGGCACCTCGATCTCGGGCCGGCCCGGGACCGCCAGCACCCCGTCGCGCAGCGCCCTGATCCAGCTCCCCCAGACGACGTCGTCGACCATCCGGGCGTTGGCCCTCGCCGGCTCCGCCTGCCGGTCGTCGTCCTCGGACCACACCGGGTAGACGGGCATGAGGCTGTGGATCGTGCACGTCGGCTGGTCGCCGGAGCGCAGGAGCCGCCAGGCCTCGTGGTTCGCGAGCAGCACCGCCTCGAGCGCCTCGGCGAACGCGTCGACGTCCTGGCGGCCCGGCGGGATGCGGCCGGTCAGCCACCCCAGCATCGAGTAGGCGACCGGCTCGTTGACCGGCTTCCACCCGTGGACCAGGTCGCCGAAGGTCTCGCCGACCCAGTCGACGTGGCGGGCCCAGTGCAGGGAGCGGGCGCGCTCGTCGCGGAACCCGCCCTCGTCGTCGGCGAACCAGCCCGGCAGGTCGAAGTGGTGCAGGCAGGCCCAGACGCTGACCCCCGCCTCCCGGGCCGCGGTCAGGATCGCCCGGTAGTGCTCGACCGCCTCCTGGTCGTGCCGGCCCTGGCGCGGCTCGAGCCGGGCCCAGTCCAGCGACAGGCGGTGGTGGGTCAGGCCGAGGTCCGCGAACTGGCTCAGGTCCGACGCGTACTCGACGCCGAACCCGTTGCCCGCGCCGGATCGCGGCGCCCGGCCCGCCTCCTCCCACGCGTACCAGTCGCTCAGGGGCGGGGCGCCCTCGGTCTGCAGCGAGGAGGCGCCGGTCCCCCACATGAACCCGTCCGGGAACCCGTTCGTCGTCGTCATCCCACGAGTTTCGTTCCCAGGAACTGGGGCGTTCACCCCTGCTGGTGGGAACAGAGCGGTCGCAACCGGACGTTCACGGCCTCGACACCCGCCGGACCGCCACTCGCTTCTACGATCTGTTGATGTCGATCCACCCCAGCGCCCGCCACGTGCCCGACGGGATCGCGCTCACCCCGGCGATCACCCGCCGGGCCCCGAAGGTGCTGCTCCATGACCACCTCGACGGCGGCCTCCGGCCGTCGACGGTCATCGAGCTGGCCGCCGAGCACGGCTACGACGACCTGCCGACGACCGACGTCGACGACCTCGCCGAGTGGATGCTCCGCGGCGCCAACCGACGCAACCTGGAGCTGTACCTCCAGACGTTCGCCCACACGGTCGGCGTCATGCAGCACCGCGACGCCATCGAGCGGGTGGCGTGCGAGTGCGCGCTCGACCTCGCCGCCGACGGCGTCGTGTACGCCGAGGTCCGCTTCGCGCCCGAGCTGCACGTCGAGGCCGGCCTGACGCTGGACGAGGTGGTCGACTCGGTCGTGGCCGGCTTCCGGCGGGGCGAGGCGCTGGCTGCCGCCGACGGCCGGCCGATCCAGGTGCGGGCGCTCCTGACGGCGATGCGCACCGCGGCCCGGTCGGCCGAGATCGCCGAGCTGGCGCTCGCCTTCCGCGACCGCGGCGTCGTCGGGTTCGACATCGCCGGCGCCGAGGCGGGCTTCCCGCCGAGCCGTCACATGGAGGCGTTCGACCTGATCCGTCGCGGCCACCTGCACATCACCATCCACGCGGGCGAGGCGTTCGGCCTCCCGTCGATCTCCGAGGCGCTCGGCTGGTGCGGCGCCGAGCGCCTCGGCCACGGCGTGCGGATCGTCGACGACATCACCGTGGAGCCCGGCGGCACCGCCCGGCTCGGCCGGCTCGCCGACTACGTGCGCGACGCGCGCATCCCGCTCGAGATGTGCCCGACCTCCAACGTCCACACCGGCGCGGCGCCCAGCTACGAGGAGCACCCGATCTGGCTCCTGATGGCGCTGCGGTTCCGCGTCACGGTCAGCACCGACAACCGCCTGATGAGCGGCGTCACGCTGTCCGAGGAGTTCGACCACCTGGCGCGGGTCGGCGGCCTCACCCTCGACCGGATGGAGTGGCTGACGGTGAACGCGATGAAGTCGGCGTTCGAGCACTTCGACCAGCGCCTCGACCTCATCGACAGGGTGATCAAGCCGGGCTACGCCGAGCTGGCGGCGTTGTCGGTCCCCTGACGACCCTCGTCCCCGGTCGGGACCAGGGCGCGGGCAGGATCAGGAGAAGAGGGGTTCGCCGATCCAGGCGTCGGGCTCGTCGGCACCCGGCGGCACGGCGAAGAGGCCCGAGCCGGTGTGCAGCAGGTACTCCGACAGCGCGTCGTCCCGGGAGAGCTTCGTCTGCATCGGCACGTACTGCTGCCGCGGGTCGCGCACGAACGCGATGAAGAACAACCCGGCGTCGAGCCGGCCCAGGCCGTCGGTGCCGTCGGTGAAGTTGTAGCCCCGGCGCAGCATCTGCACGCCGCCGTTCTCGTCGGGGTGCGCCAGCCGGACGTGGGAGTTGAGCGCGATGTCGGGACCGTCGGCGCCCTTGGCGTCGAGGTCGACGGCCGTGAACTCCGTGCCGCCCGACAGCGGCGCGCCCTCGCCCTTGTCGCGGCCGACGATCGTCTCCTGCTCCCGGAGCGAGGTCCGGTCCCACGTCTCGATGTGCATGCTGATCCGCCGGGCGACGAGGTACGACCCGCCCGCCATCCACTCCGCCGCCGGGTCGTCGCCCCGGCCCACCCACACCTGGGAGTCGATGAGGTCCGTCTGCTCGGCCTTGAGGTTGGCCGTGCCGTCCTTGAAGCCGAAGAGGTTCCGGGGCGTCGTCTGCGTGGTCGACGTCGACGACGTCCGGCCGAAGCCCAGCTGCGACCAGCGCACCGCGGCCACGCCGAACGCCATGCGGGCCAGGTTCCGCACCGCGTGCACGGCGACCTGCGGGTCGTTGGCGCAGGCCTGGACGCACAGGTCGCCGCCCGTGCGGGCCGGGTCGAGTCGGTCGGCCGGGAAGTGCGGCAGGTCGATGAGCGCCGCGGGTCGGCGGTCGGCCAGACCGAAGCGGTCGACGCCGTCCCGGACGAACAGGCTCGGGCCGAACCCGATCGTGATCGTCAGCTGCGACGGCGGGAGCCCGTAGGCCTCGCCGGTGTCGGCGGGCGGGGCGTCGAGCGGCCCGTTCATGGCACCGGTCGTGCCCGCGGAGTGGCCCTGGGTCATCCGCTCGGCGGCCGACGTCCAGCGCTGCAGCAGCGCGATCACCTTGTCGCGGTCCTCGGTCGTGACGTCGAAGGCGGCGAAGTGCAGGCGGTCCTGCGTGGGCGTGACGATGCCGGCCTGGTGGGCGCCACGGAACGGCACGGAGCCGGCGGGGTCGTCCCCGTCGCCGGCGACCGTCTCGGTGTCGGACGCGCTGGCGACCGCGACGCCGATGCCGGCGCCCGCGACCACGGCGCCGACCCCGGCCGCGCCGAGGAGCCAGCGGCGCGGGACGCCCCGGTCGGGGGCGTCCTCGCCGCTGGTCACGTCGGTGTCGGCGTCGGTCGGCTCCATCGTCTGCTCCCGGCCCGTCAGAGCACGACCACGGAGGTCAGCTGCGACAGGGGTTCGCTCAGTGCGTTGACGGCGTCGGACAGCTGCTTGACCTGCTCCTGCGTGAGCTGGTCGTAGTACTGGAAGCCGTCGGCCGTCCTGTACTTGTCGAGCTCGGTCTGGATCGCTGCGAACTCGGCGTCGAGCGTCTCGGCGAGGTCCGGGTCCTTGACCAGCACGATCGGCCGCAGGGCCTGGTAGGCGAGACGGGCGCCGTCGACGTTGGCCTGGAAGTCCCAGAGGTCGGTGTGGCTCCAGGCCTCCTCCTCACCGGTGACCTTGCCCGTCGCCACCTCGTCGAGGAGCTCCTTGGCGCCGTTGCCGAGCTGGTCGGCCTTGAACTCGACGTCGGTCACGCGATCGGCGAGCTCGTTCGTGTCGGCCACGAGCCGGTCCGCCATCGTGGCCCGCTGCTCGGGCGTGTCGAGCTCGGTGGAGCCCGCCGGCGGCCAGAGCTGCTTCTCGATCTGGTGCCAGCCGGTCCACTCCTGGCCCTCCTCCAGGTCGGCCTCGCGGAGGTCGAGCCTCGGATCGAGGTCGCCGAAGCTCTCGGCCACGGGCTCGATCGTCTCCCAGTAGGCCCGGGTCGGGGCGTACAGGGCGCGGGCCTCGTCGTCGTTGCCCGCCTTGTACGCGTCCGCGAACTTCTGCGTGCCGGCGACCAGGAGGCCCACCTGCTGCTCCACGTAGGACTTGTACTGCGCGGTGGCGGCATCCTCGAGCTCCTTGAGCTCGCCCGTCGTCGCGTCCTCCTCGCCCGAGTCGGTGACGGTGAAGTCGCCGCGGATGCCGTCGCCGGTCATGCCGGGCTTGCAGGCGGTCACGTACGAGCCCGGCTCCGCCCGGACGACGAGGTCGCGGCTCAGGCCGGGGCCGATGTTCTCGACCTCTCCGATGATCGCGACGCCGTCCTCGGCGAGCAGGTAGAACTCGGTCACCTGGCCGCCGGTGTTCTCCACGCTGAACACGACGTTGCCCGACGGGGCCTTGGTCGCCGAGAGCGTGCACTCGGTGTCGTTGCTCTCGACGCTGATCGTCGTCGGCCCACTGCCGCCGGAGCCCTCGTCGGAGGCCTCCTCCTTGGTGTTGTCGGTGCAGGCGCCCGCCAGGGCGACGATCGCGACGAGGGACGGGGCCAGCAGACGGCGGCCGTAGCGGTTCATGCAGTGGTTCCTTCTGTGATGGTTCGAGCCGTGCGGTCCGGGGCGCCGGGCGCGCCGCCGCCCGAGGGTGACGGGCTGGGCGAGGCGGGGCGACGGACCTGGAGGATGAAGAGCGTCATGGTCGGCACCAGGTAGAGCAACCAGCAGACGAGCTGCAGCCACGTGGTCCGGGGGTTGAAGTTGACCGTCCCCTTGAGGAGCGTGCCGTACCACGACCCGGGTGGGATCGTGCTGGACACGTCGAAGGCGGCGTTGTCGAGGCCGGGCAGGATGCCGGCCTCCTGCAGGTCGTGGACGCCGTAGGACACGACGCCGGCGGCGACGACCACGAGGAACCCGCCGGTCCAGGTGAAGAAGCGCCGGAGGTCGAGCCGCAGCGCGCCCCGGTACACGAGCACGCCCAGCACGACCGCGACCACGAGCCCGAGCAGGGCGCCGAGCAGCGGCGCCAGCGTGTCGCCGGTGGCCCGGGTGGCGGCCCAGAGGAACAGCGCGGTCTCGAGGCCCTCGCGGCCCACCGCGAGCAGGGCGAGGATCGTCAGGCTGATGCCGCCGGCGACCGCGTCGTCGATGCGGCCCTCGAGCTCGCCCTTGATGTTGCGGGCCTGGCGCGCCATCCAGAAGACCATCCAGGTCACGAAGGCGACCGCGACGATCGACAGCGTGCCGCCGATCGCCTCCTGCGCCTCGAACGTGAGCCCTCGGGGGCCGAACGTGAGCAGCGCGCCGAAGCCGACCGAGATGACGACCGCGATGCCCACCCCGAGCCAGATGCGCGGCAGGAGCGACCGGCGACCGGTCTTGACCAGGTAGGCGACGAGGATGCCGACGACCAAGGCGGCCTCGAGGCCCTCGCGGAGCCCGATCAGGAAGTTCGCGAACACGGCGACCTCCTCGTCAGCAGCGTCGTGGCGGGACGGAGCCGGTGCACCGGCGCTCGGCCCTATTAGGGATACCTAACCTCAAGAAAACCTAACGCTGCGGGGCAGCGCGGCTCAAGCTCCGGTTCGGCACACCCACCACGTTCGCTGCGGCACCCCTCAGCGGGGCCGGGCGCCACCCCTCACCGGGACGCAGCGACCGCGTCGGACCGGTCGAAGCCGGTCGGCGTCGTCGCCAGCTCGCGGCGGTCGGCCAGCACCTCGTCGATCACCCCGTAGTCGACGGCGCTCTGGCCTCGGAGGATGAAGTCGCGGTCGAGGTCGCGGTGGAGCTGCTTCGTCGCGCGACCGGTGGCGCGGGCGAGGATCTCGACCATCCGCTCCCTCATCTCGACCATCTCGCGCGCCTGGATCTCGATGTCGGTCGACTGGCCCTGGGCCCCGCCGTGCGGCTGGTGGAGCAGGATGCGGGCGTTCGGCAGCGCGAAGCGCCGGCCCGGCTCCCCTGCGGCGAGGAGGACCGCGGCGGCCGAGGCGGCCTGGCCCACGCAGATCGTGGAGACCGGCGAGCGGACGTGCTGCATCGTGTCGTGGATGGCGAACAGGCCCGTCATCTCCCCGCCGGGGCTGTTGATGTAGAGGCTGATCGGGCGCTCGGGGTGCTCGCCGTCGAGGTGCAGCAGCTGGCCGATCACGAGGTTGGCGACCTGGTCGTCGATCGGCGAGCCGAGGAACACGATGCGGTCCGACAGCAACCGGGAGAAGAGGTCGTAGGCCCGGTCGCCGCCGGGACCGGGGAGCAGGACGGTGGGGACGAGCACGGGCGCTCCTTCGGGACGGGCACGCCGTCCACGACGTGCAACTGGTGGGTTGCGCCTCACGGTACGACGCGCGATCGCCATGCGCAACCCACCACTTGCACTTCGCGCTACCCTCCTCACCATGACCGACGTGGTGCAACGATCCGCCGAGCTCGACCTCGACGCCGCAGGCGCGCTGCGCGCCCTCGTCGACCCCGACGTGCTCTCGACCTGGCTGGGCCGGTGGGAGCCCGGCGGCGGCGCCGGCGCCGTCGTCACGACCGACGATGGCGTGCGCCGGGAGGTCGCCGACCTCCGCGTCGGCCCGTCCGGCGTGACGTGGCGCTGGCGGCCCGCCGACGAGCCCGATGCCTGGTCCGACGTCGCGATCGAGGTCGAGCACCTGTCCGTCGACCGCAGCCGGGTGACCGTGCGCGAGGTGCCGACCGCCGCAGCCTCGATCGGCCGCGACGCGACCCCGGGCCTCGACGGGCTCAAGTGGAGCGTGTGCCTGCTGGTGCTGCAGATCGCCGCCGCCAGCACGGCGCCCGCGCCGGCCTGAGGGCGCGACGTGAGGCCGCCCGCGAGGAGGCCCGCACGGTGACCGCGTTCGACCCCGGTCCGGTGCTCAGCGCCCTGGCCGACGACACCCGTCGCGCCGTGTTCGAGCACGTCGTCGCCGACGGCCCGATCACCGCGACCGAGCTCGCCGCCGGCCGCGACATCAGCCGCCAGGCCGTCGCCAAGCACCTCGACGTGCTCGACCGCGCCGGGCTCGTGCACGGCGAGCGCGCCGGTCGCGAGGTCCGATTCCGCGCCGACGTCACCCCGCTCGGCGACACCGCCGAGTGGCTGCGTCGGACCGGCGACGCCTGGGACCGACGGCTCGACCGCCTGCAGCAGGCCGCCCGCCCCGACTGACGCAGCGGTCGCCCGCACGCCCCGGCACGAGCGCGCCCCTGGGTCAGGGGCGCGGGCCGACGTAGCGGGCGCGCGCCCGGAACCGCAGCGGGCGCCTCGCCCACTCCTCGGCGCCGTGGGCCAGCCACCCGGCGGAGCGGGCGACGGTGAACACCGCCTCGCCCGCGTCGGTCGGCATCGACCACGTGTGGCCCAGCGCGCCGAGCGCCATGTCGACGTTGGGCCGGCCGAGCCCCTGCGCCGCGACCTCGGCCACCACCTCGTCGACCAGCCGCATGCGCCGGGCGGATCCGCCCGAGGCGCGGACGGCGTCGAGGAGGGCCACCGCCCTCGGATCGCCGTGCGGGTACAGGCCGTGGCCGACGCCGGGGACGGGTCCCGGGCGATCCGCACACCGCCCGACCGCGGCGGCCGGGCTCGTGCGCGCCGCATCCTCGAACAGGGCGCGCACCGCCCTCGAGGCCTGGCCGTGCAGCGCGCCGGCGACCGGGCCCATGCCGGCGGACACCACGGCGTGGGCGTCGGCCCGCACCGAGGCCGCGACACGGGCCGCGAGCGTCGACGCCGCCATCTCGTGGTCGGCCAGCAGCACGAGCGCGGCGTTGACCGCGGCGACGAGGGCGGGCGCCGGCCGGCGGTCGGTCAGCCGGACGGCGAGCCGGGCGGCCACGGTGCCGCGCACCCCCGGGCGGTCGGGGAGGCGCAGCGTCGGCACCGCGCCGCCGCTGCGAGCGGGCAGGGCGTCGACCATCGTGGCGATCAGCTCGGGGCCCGCCGCCAGCAGCGACCCCGCGCCGTCGGGCCCGAGGTCGACCGGCGGACGCGGGCGGCATCCGTCCAGCGCCACGGCCAGGCGGAGGCGGTCGAGCATCGACGCGGTCGCCGGCGCCGGCGCGAGGACGTGGCCCGCCTCCCAGCTCGGGGCCGGCTCCGGCACCGAGCCGTCCCACAGGAGGTGCGCGACCTGCTCGAAGGAGCAGCGGCGTGACAGCCCCACCACGTCCTGGCCCCGGTACCGGAGGCGGCGGCCGTCGATGTCGGTGAGCGCGGTCTCCACCGCGACGTCGATCACCGGGCCCCTCGAGCTCCGGCGGGGCCGACCACGCAGGGCGAGGCGCTCGACGTCGGCCGTCGCGAACGTCGAGCTCCGGCCGTCGGCCCCCCGTTCGCTGCTGATGAGCCCGCGGCTGACGTAGGCGTAGAGGGTCTCCACCTTCACGCCGAGCCGCTGTGCCGCCTGGTGGGCGTCCATCCGTCGCTGCTGCACCGCCACCCTCGCGACGCTAATCAACGTTGATCGACGGCGGAAGGGGTGGGGGCGACGGCGGGCGCCCTGCTCGTGGCGGACTGCGGCCGGGCGGCGCCGCGTCGTCCGACCGGTCGGGATTGACGATAATCAACGTTGATCAGCTGGGCCGGCGGGAGGACGATCCGCCCATGGAACCCCACGTGCCCCCGACCGAGCCCACCCCGACCGCGATCGCCACCGACGGACCGATCCTGGCACCCCGAGGTCTCGCCGGCGTCGTGGTGACCGACACGGAGGTGGGCGACGTCCGGGGCGACGAGGGCTTCTACCACTACCGGGGCCACTCGGCGGTCGACCTCGCCCGGTCCCGCGGCCTCGAGGACGTCTGGGCCCTCATGGTCGACGGCGAGCTCCCCGCCGACGAGGAGCGCCGCCGCGAGTTCCGCCACGAGGTGCGGGCCCGCCGCTCGCTCCCGGCCGCCGTGCGCTCGGTCCTCCCCCACCTCGCTGGGGCCGGCTCGACGCTCGACGGCCTCCGCACCGCCCTGTCGCTCGTCGGCCAGGAGGAGCACATGCGGCCCCTCCTCGACACCCCCGAACCACGCCGGCGCGACGACGCCCTGCGCCTCGCGGCGGTGACCCCCACGATCGTCGCCGCGCTGCACCGCACCGCGCTGGGCGAGCCACCGGTCGAGCCCCGCGGCGACCTGGCGCCGGGCGCCGACCTCCTCTGGATGCTCACCGGCGAGGAGCCCGACCCGGAGGCCGCCCGGGCGCTCGAGACCTACATGGTCACGACGGTCGACCACGGGTTCAACGCGTCGACGTTCACGGCGAGGGTCGTGGCGTCCACGGGCGCGGACGTGGCCGGCTGCGTGGTCGCCGCGGTCGCTGCGCTATCGGGCCCGCTGCACGGCGGCGCCCCGAGCCGCGCGCTCGACCTGCTCGACGCGATCCCCGCCGACGGCTCCGATGACGACGTCGACGACGCGATCCGGTCGCGCCTGGAGCGGGGCGAGCGGCTCATGGGCTTCGGCCACGCCGTCTACCGGACCGACGACCCGCGATCGGTGCTGCTGCGGGAGATCGCCGCCGAGCTGGGCCGCCGCTCCGACGAGGCGAGCGCCGGGGTCGCGCACGCCCGGCGGGTCGAGTCCCGGGCCGTGGCGCTGCTGGCGGCGCACCGACCGGGCCGGGAGCTGCGCACCAACGTGGAGTTCTACGCCGGGGTCGTGATGGACCTGTGCGGGGTGCCCCGGTCGATGTTCACCCCGGTGTTCGCGTCGAGCCGGGCCATCGGCTGGACCGCCAACGTGCTCGAGCAGGCCCGGGACCCCAAGATCATCCGCCCGTCGGCCCGCTACACCGGTCCGGCCGCGCCGCGGCCCGTACCGCCGCTCGCCGGCTGACGGCCGCGCTCGGCGCCCAGGACCGGAGCCGGACGGGCGACCAGGGCCCGGACGCGCCACGGTCGCCGTCCCCCGCGCTGGGACGGCGACCGTGACGAGAGTCGGATCGGGACGGTCAGTCCTTGCGGACGCGGTCCTTCACGTCGTCCACCTTGTCCTCGACCCAGTTCTTGGCGTCGGCGGCCTTGTCCTTGACGGTGCCCGCCGCCTGGTCGAGCTTGCCCTCGCGCTGCAGGTCGCGGTCGCCGGTGAGGTCACCAGCGGCCTCCTTGGCGCGTCCCTTCAGGTCATCGGTCGTTCCAGCCACGTCGTGCCTCCGATCGTCGAACGGGGCCTCGGCCCCGAGTGTGCGGAGCGGTCGCCCCGGACGTCCAACGCGCTACCCGACCCGGCGGCCGCTCAAACGCGACGTGCCAGGCGCCACCGGGGCGGGGCACAGGTCTGACGGAGGCCCCGACGGGGTAGCTGCGGGCCACGATGGGCTTGACGATGGGACTTCCTGACGCCCGAGGTGGTCACGTCCCGCTGGCGGTAGCGTCCCCGGGACCACGTGGCCGGCACGATCCGTGCGCCCGGGGGATGACCGAAGGGGAGGACCAGTGATCGAGGAGACCACGACCACCGAGCGCCCGGCGGGCGCGGTCTGCGTCGAGATCCCGGCCGAGCCGCGGTTCGTCGCCCTCATCCGCGTCGCCGCGGCGAGCATGGCCGCCGACCTCGATCCGGTGATCGACGACGTCGACGACCTCCGGGTCGCGGTCAACGAGCTGGTCGGCCTCATGGTCGAGGCCGCCGAGGGCGGCTCGGTCGTCGTGCACCTGTGGAGCGACGAGCGGACGATCCACGTGACCGGCCGCTGCAACGGTCCGTCCTCGCGGGTCAGCCCCGACCAGCTCACGCTCCGCATCCTCGACGCGACCGTGGACAGCTACGACGTCGGCGACGGGTCCTTCCGGGTGCGCAAGCGACTGGGCGCCGTCTAGCGCCGACCGTCGACCTCCATGTCCACCGACCCCCCGGACCACACCGAGCCTCCGGACGCGACCGAGCCGCCCGACGCCTCCGAGTCGCCGCCGACCGAACCCGACCCGACCCCGTCGCAGGACGCGGAGGGAGCGGCGGACGGCCAGGGTGCCCGCGCCGACGACGAGCGCTTCGAGGAGTTCGCCCGGACCCGGGACCGAGCGCTGCGCAACGCCCTGGTCGAGGAGCACATGGGACTGGCGTACCACTTCGCCGCCCGCTACCGGACCTCGTCGGACGAGAGCGACCTGCGCCAGGTCGCGCTGCTCGGCCTCGTGAAGGCGCTCGACCGCTTCGACCCCCAGCGCGGCGTGGCGTTCAGCACGTTCGCGGGACGGACGATCGAGGGCGAGCTCAAGCGCCACTTCCGGGACCAGACGTGGTCGCTGCGGGTGCCGCGCTCGGTGAAGGACCTCCACGTCGCCGTGCGGCGGGCCTCCGAGGAGATGGAGCAACGGCTGTCGCGCTCCCCCACCGTCCGCGAGCTCGCCGACCACCTCGGTGTGTCGACCGACGAGGTGGTCGGGGCCATCGGTGCCGTCTCGGCCCGGCGGGCCGCGAGCCTCGACCGGCCCGACGGCGACTCCCCGAACGATCACGAGGCGGCCCTCGGGCACCCGGGGAGCACCGGCGACGTCGAGGACCGGGACCAGGTCGAGCGCCTGCTGTCGACGCTCGAACCCCGGGAGCAGGAGATCATCCGCCTGCGCTTCTACGAGCAGCTGAGCCAGGAGCAGATCGCGGCGAGGGTCGGGCTCTCGCAGATGCACGTGTCGCGCCTGCTGCGCCAGAGCTTCGTCCGCATGCGGTCGGCCGAGGCGGACTGATCGGACCGACCGGACGGCGCGGGCCGCGGCGGCGACGGGCCGGGTGCGGGTCTCGGGGCGCGACCGTCAGGAGGCGACGAGCTCCGAGCGGATCTGCTCGAGGCTGCCGCGCAGGAGCCGGGAGACGTAGGACTGGGAGAGCCCCACCTCCTCGGCGATCTCGGGCTGGCTCAGCTCCTCGACGTAGCGGAGGTGGAGCACGAGCTGCTGGCGCTCGTCGAGGGTGGCGACGGCCTCCCGCAGCACGGTCCGCTCGTCGACCTCGGTGTAGGCGGGGTCCACTGCGCCGAGCAGGCGGCCGAGCGACGAGCTCTCCTCGCCGTCGGACCCGGGGGCCTCGAGTCCCGTGGCGCTGCGGGCCTGGCCGGCCTCCATCGCCTCGAGCACGTTGTCGACCTCGGTGTCGAGCTCGGTCGCGACCTCGCGGACCGTCGGCGGACGGCCGAGCGACTGGGACAGGTCCTCGGAGGCGCGCCGGACCTGGAGGTGGAGCTCCTGGGCCCGTCGCGGCGGGCGCACCGTCCAGGCCCGGTCCCGCAGGTAGCGCTTGAGCTCGCCCTCGATCGTCCGGGAGGCGAACGTCCGGAAGGTCACGCCGACGCCGGTGTCGAAGCGGTCCACCGCCCGGATCATCGCCAGGAGCGCCGTCTGGCGGAGGTCGTCCGACGCGGCGCCGACCGACCGGGAGAACCGGCTCACGTGGTGGTCGGCCACGTGGAGGTGCGCCTCCACGACCCGGTTGCGGAGGTGTCGGTCGCCGGTGCGGTGGTACTCGTCGATGAGTGCCGCCACCTCGTCCGTCGACAGCGCGCTCGAGCGGGCCCGCCCGCCGGCACCCGGGCCGATCGGATCCGTTGCTGCGCTCGTGGTCATGGTCAGGGGCCTCCGTCCGCCGCCGGTCTGCATCGCCTCCGCGGGTCCGATCCTGGGTCGGCTCCACGAGCAGCGGGGCACGCCGTCGTGCCCCGTGCCAGCGCGTCGTACCCCGACCGCCCCTGCGTTCAAACCCTTGGACCCGCATCCCGGCCGCGCGGGGGCTCGCCGGGTCACCCTGGCCCTTCCGGCCGCGGGCCCAGGCCGTTAGCGTTCGCGAGCCGTGCCATCGCCCGATCCCGCGCTCGAGATGCCGCGGTCCGTCCCCGCGGACCGCTCGCCGTCGCCCCGTCGCGCCACGTGGATCGTGATCCTCGTGGTCATCCTGGCCGGCGCCCTGGCCGCCGCCGTGGCGTGGCGCGTGGCCGAGCGCGACGCCGCCACCCGCCAGCGGGCCGCCGCGGGCGACGTCCGCGACGCCGTCGAGCGCGTGGCGGACGACCTCGTGGTCGCGCTCAGCGGCGCGTCGGTCCTGATCGGCGTCGACGGCTCGGTGACCCAGCAGGGCCTCGAGCGGCTCGTGCAGGACGTGAGCGACGCGGGGACGTCGCGCCCGGTGGCCTGGCTGACGCCGGTCGACACGTCGGCCCCCGCCGTCGAGTGGACGGTCCAGCTGTCGGCGGCCGGCCCCCGGGCCGCGCCGGGCGACGCCGATGCGCTGGCGGGCATCGAGCAGGGCACCGTCTACCCGGCCGACACCCCGCTCGCCGCGGCGGCCACCCGGGCGCTGCGGTCCGGCCGGCCGGCGCGGACGCTGTACACCACCCCCGACGGGTCGGCCCGCCTGGCCGTGCTCAAGCCCGTCTACCGGGTCCTGCCGGAGAACGACCGGCAGCCGATCGTGCTCGGCGTCGTGATGACCGCCGACGTGCCCGGCGAGGTGGACGGCGCGATCACCGGTCGGCTCGAGGGCGACGTCCGGTACCGGGTCACCGACGGCGACGCCGTGGTGGCCGCGAGCGACCCCGCGCCCTCCGGTGGGGTGACCGGGGTGGTCGACGTCGACGAGCAGCGGCTGTCGACCCAGGTCGAGGACCGCCGCAGCGTGAACCACGAGCTGAGCTGGTTCCTCCTGTGGATCACCGCGGTGATCGTCGTGGCGGCCGGGGTCGTCGGGCTCCGCAGCGCCCGCTACGACCGGGAGCGCCGCCGGACCAACGCCATGATCGGCCGGACCGCAGAGCTGGCCCAGCACCTCGCGCTGGCCGCGACGGCGGACGAGGTCGCGGCCGTCATCAGCACGCAGGTGCCGGCGCTGTTCGACGCCGAGGTCGCCTCCTTCGGAGAGGTGGACGAGGAGGCCGGCGTGGTGCGACTCCACCACGGCCCCGACGTGGACCCGGCCGTCGCGGACCGGCTCGCCGAGATCCGCCTCGGCGACATCCCGACCCTGGCCGATGCGGTGTCGGACGGCTCGATCGTGCTCCTGCAGGACGCCGAGGACTGGCAGCGTGAGCTTCCCGCCGAGGTGTCGGACCGGCTGCTCGCCGCCGGCGCCCGGACGGCCGCAGTGCTGCCGCTCGAGGCCCCCGGCCGGGGCGTCGTCGCGACCGTGGGGATCATCTGGTGGCGGCCGCCGCGCTTCGACGAGCGCACGACGGCCACCCTCGAGACCGTGCGCGAGCTCTGCGAGCAGAGCCTCGCCCGGGCCGCGCTCACCGACCGGGTCTCGGCCCGGGCCTCGCACCTCGCCGAGCTCGCGGAGCGCCTCGCCGGCGTCGACACGGTCGCCGACACCGCCCGGACCGTCACGTCGATGGCGCTGGGGGTCGTCGGCGCCGGCGCGGCGAGCGTCGGCGTACGCGACGACGAGGTGGACGTGCTGCGGGTGTACCACGGCGACACGATCGGCGGGCGGGTGCTCGAGGTGTTCTCGGAGCTGCGACTCGACGCCCCGCTGGCCTTCACCGACGCGGTCCGAACCGGCGCGCCCGTGATGTTCCCCGACCTCGAGGCCTACGCGGCCCGCTACCCCGACACCGACGTCGCGAACCGGGACCTGGGCCTGGGTGGGCGGGCGGCGTTCCCGCTGCGCGCCGACGACCGGGTCATCGGCGCGATCGCCTTCGCGTGGGATGGTGCGGTCGACTTCGACCACGACCTGGTGAACGAGCTCACCACGGTGGCCGAGATCACGGCGCAGTCGGTGCGGCGGGCGCAGCTCATCGAGGAGCAGGCGGCCGACGCCGAGCGGAGCCGGGCGATGGCCGAGCTGGCGCAGGGCCTGGCGGCCCGGGCCGACACGGCCGACATCGCCGGCTTCCTCACCGAGTCGGTGCTCGCGCCGCTCGGCGCGGTCTACTCGGTGGTCGGCGTCATCGACGGCGACCAGCTGGTCCGGCGCTACTCCCGCTCGCTCGTCGAGACCGGGCTGACGACGTTGGGCCAGGACTACCTCAGCTCGGCGCTGGAGAGCCGCACGCCGGCGACGGACGCCGTGCGCGACGGCACGACGGTGTTCGTGACGAACCGCGACGAGGGCGACGAGCGCTACCCGGAGATGGCCCCGGTGTGGGACGCCCTCGGCGTCCATGCCGGCGCCGCCGTGCCGGTGCAGGACCGGGCCGGCCGGATCGTGGCCTCGATCAGCGTCCTGTGGGACCGGCCGATCGTCGTGCGCGACGAGATGCGCGACACGCTGGCGACCGTCGCCGGCATGGTCGGCCAGACGCTGGAGCGCACGGGGCTCGTCGACGAGCTGCGCCGCAGCGCCGAGCGGAACCAGAGCATGGCCGACTTCGCACGGGCGCTGGCCAACGTGCGCTCGATCGAGGAGCTGTGCCGCTCGGTGGTGGCGGGCGGGGCCCGGCCGGTCGGCGCGGTGCTGGCCGACGTGGCGCTGATGGCCGAGGACGGCACCGTGCTGCCCCTGGACGGGGGCGCCGAGGTGCCGATCGCCGCTGCCCCGGAGGACGGCGCGGGGCGCCCGGGACGCGACCCGAGGCGCGAGTGCCTGCGACGCCGCGAGGTGGTGGTCACACCCCGGGAGGAGCTGGCCGAGGTCTACGGGCCCGACACCGCCCGGTCGCTCGGTGCGCTCGGCGTCCAGCTCGTCGCCCACCTGCCCCTCGTGGCGCCCGACGGCACCGATCTCGGCGTGCTGGCCGTCGGGTGGGACGCCGCGCAGGAGCTCTCGACGACGATCCGGGCCAAGCTCCGGACGCTGGCCGAGCTGTGCAGCCAGACGCTCCAGCGGACGCGGCTGCGCGAGGCCGAGCACCGGCTCGTGCGCAGCCTGCAGGAACGGGTCGTGCGACCGGTGCCCGCCACGGCCGGCCTGCGGATCGCGGAGCGCTACCTCCCCGCCTCGGCGCAGGTGGGGATGGGCGGCGACTGGTTCGAGGGCATCGAGCTCGACGACCACCGCTTCGCGGTCGTGGTCGGCGACATCGCCGGTCACGGGATCAACGCGGTGGCCGACATGGTGGAGCTGCGGGCGATCATCGGTTCGCTGCTGCGCAGCGCCACGCCGCTCGAGGAGGTGTACCCGCAGGTGGCGGCGCTCCTGCAGCAGGGCGGCAGCGGCCTGACGGCCACGTCGTGCACGGCGGTGTTCGACACCACGTCCGACGCGCTGCGCTACGTGTCGGCCGGCCACCTGCCGCCGGTGCTGGCGCGCCCCGACGGCAGCGTGGAGCTGCTCGAGCACGGCCGCCAGCCGCTGCTCGGGGTGCCGAGCACCGCCGTCACGCCGGGCTCGGCGCCGTTCCCCCCGGGCTCGGTGCTGGCGATCTACACCGACGGGATCGTCGAGCGGCGGAGGGAATCGATCGACGTGTCGCTGGAGCGCCTCGCCGCGGCGATGGGCGACGTGCTCGGCTCGCGGGGCGAGACCGCGCCCGACGTCGAGCACGTCGCCGACGAGCTGATCGAGCGCTGCCTCGGCGGCCGGCCGACCGACGACGACGTCGCGCTGGTGGTCGTGGCCCGCGTCGGGGGTGGCGGTCGGGCGCCGACGGTGGATCGATCCGCGAGGGTGGGAGTGCGGTCGCGATGACACCGGCGAGATCGGGGAACTTCGATCGACGTCGTCAATCGAACCGATCGACAGGTTCGATTGATGCGGTCAATGGATAGCGGGTAGTCTCTCCGCTGTCGCCTATCGACGGCGACCTCCGAAACCCCCGACAACCGCATCCACGAGACCGACGCGTCTCGCGAGCAGAGAGCCAAGAGGTCCACATGTCCCTCGTCAACACCGAAGTCCTGCCCTTCACCGCCACCGCCTTCCACAACGGCGAGTTCATCGACGTGTCCGAGGCGGACTTCAAGGGCAAGTGGTCGGTGGTGTTCTTCTACCCGGCCGACTTCACCTTCGTCTGCCCCACCGAGCTCGGCGACATGGCCGACAACTACGAGGCCTTCCAGTCCCTCGGCGTCGAGGTCTACGGCGTGTCCACCGACACCCACTTCACCCACAAGGCCTGGCACGACACGTCCGACACGATCGGCAAGATCCAGTACCCGCTGATCGGCGACCCGACCTGGCAGCTGTCCGAGAACTTCCAGGTCCTGCGCCCGGGTCAGGGCCTCGCCGACCGCGGCACGTTCCTGGTCGACCCCGACGGCGTCATCCAGTTCACCGAGGTCACCGCTGAGGGCATCGGCCGCAACGCCGCCGAGCTCCTCCGCAAGGTCCGCGCCGCCCAGTACGTCGCCGCCCACCCGGGCGAGGTCTGCCCGGCCAAGTGGGAGGAGGGCGAGGAGACCCTGGCTCCGTCGCTCGACCTCGTCGGCAAGATCTGACCGACACCCCCTCTGCACGTCGGGCCGGGGGCGCACGCCCCCGGCCCGACGTCGTTCCGACCACATCCCCCCCACCCCCCCGCCGCCCCCGCGGCCACGTGAACCGGAGCCCGACATGCTCGACGCCAACATCGCCGCACAGCTGACCTCCCACCTGGAGAAGGTCACCCAGCCGATCGTCCTGCGGTCCTCGCTCGACGACGGACCCAAGTCCGCTGAGCTCGCCGAGCTGCTCGACGAGATCGCCGCGATGTCGCCCCGCATCACCCACGAGCGCACCGACGACGACGATCGCCGGCCCAGCTTCGCCATCGTCCGCGCCGGCACCGACGTCTCGATCCGCTTCGCCGGCATCCCGATGGGCCACGAGTTCACGTCGCTCGTCCTGGCGCTGCTCCAGGTCGGCGGCCACCCGTCCACCGCCAAGGAGGAGACGGTCCGCCAGATCCAGGACCTGCCGGGCGAGCTGCACTTCGAGACCTACTTCTCGCTGTCGTGCCAGAACTGCCCCGACGTGGTCCAGGCGCTGAACCTCATGAGCGTGCTCAACGCCAACATCCACCACACCGCGATCGACGGCGCGCTCTTCCAGTCCGAGGTCGACGAGCGCCAGGTGATGGCCGTGCCGTCGGTGTACCTGAACGGCGAGCCCTGGGGCCAGGGCCGCATGACGCTCGACGAGATCGTGGCCCGGCTCGACTCGGGCGCCGCCGAGCGCCGCGCCGCCGAGCTCGCCACCAAGGACGTGTTCGACGTGCTCGTCGTGGGCGGCGGCCCCGCCGGCGCCGCGGCGGCGATCTACGCCGCCCGCAAGGGCATCGCCACCGGCGTGCTCTCCGAGCGCTTCGGCGGGCAGGTCCTCGACACGATGGCGATCGAGAACTTCATCTCCGTCCCCTACACCGAGGGCCCCAAGCTGGTCTCGGCGCTCGAGCAGCACGTCCACGACTACGACGTCGACGTCATGGACCTCCAGCGGGCGGTCCGGCTCGTCCCGGGCGAGGGCCCCGGCGACCCGGTCGGCGTCGAGCTCGAGAACGGCGCGGTCGTCCGCTCCCGCAGCGTCGTGCTGTCGACCGGCGCCCGCTGGCGCAGCATGGGCGTGCCGGGCGAGCAGGAGTACCGCAACAAGGGCGTCACCTACTGCCCCCACTGCGACGGACCCCTCTTCAAGGGCAAGCGCGTCGCGGTCATCGGCGGGGGCAACTCCGGCGTCGAGGCCGCGATCGACCTGGCCGGCGTGGTCGCCCACGTCACGCTGATCGAGTTCGACGACCAGCTCCGCGCCGACGAGGTGCTGCAGCGCAAGCTGCGCAGCCTGCCCAACGTCGACGTCCTGGTCAGCTCGCTGACCACCGAGGTGCTCGGCGACGGCGAGAAGGTCGTGGGCATCACGGTCAGGGACCGCGAGACCGAGCAGGAGCGGAACGTGGACCTGGACGGCGTGTTCGTCCAGATCGGCCTGCTCCCCAACACCGAGTGGCTCGAGGGCACCGTCGCCCTGTCGCCCCGCAAGGAGATCGAGATCGACGACCGCGGCCGGACCTCGGTCCCGGGCGTCTTCGCGGCGGGCGATTGCACCACCGTGCCCTACAAGCAGATCGTGATCGCGATGGGTGCCGGCGCCACGGCGTCGCTGAGCGCCTTCGACCACCTGATCCGCACCAGCACGCCGGAGCCGGTGGCGGCCGGGGTCTGACCGATCCCGTCGCCGCCGACACGCCCCGCTCCCGGACCGGGCACCCGGATCCGGGGGCGGAGCGGCACATCCCGGAGCCGACAGGAGGGCCACCGTGAACCTGCGTGAGCTCGAGTACCTGGTGGCGGTCGCCGACCACCGCCACTTCGGCAGGGCCGCCGAGGCCACGTTCGTGAGCCAGCCCACGCTCTCCACCCAGCTGAAGAAGCTGGAGCAGGAGCTGGGCGTGACGCTCGTCGAGCGCAGCCGCAGCGGCGTGATGCTGACCCCGGCCGGCGAGGCCGTCGTCGAACGGGCGCGGGTCGTGCTCCGCGAGACCGCGGACATCCGGGACATCGCCCGGCACGCCGCCGACCCGTCGACGGCGACGCTGCGCGTCGGGCTGTTCCCGACCCTCGGCCCCTACCTGCTCCCCCACGTCGTGCCCAACGTGCGCGATCGCCTCCCGAAGGTCGAGCTCCTCCTGGTCGAGGAGAAGACCGAGGTGGTGCTGCAGCGCCTCGCCGACGGGGCCCTCGACGTCGGCGTCCTGGCGCTGCCCGTGAACGACGACCGCCTGCACGAGGAGCCGCTGTTCACCGAGGACTTCCTGCTCGCCGTCCCGGCCGACCACCCGCTCGCCGCGCACGACGGACCGGTCGACGTCTCGGTGCTCGCCGGCGAGCAGGTCCTGCTCCTCGAGGAGGGCCACTGCCTGCGCGACCAGGCGCTCAGCGTCTGCCAGGTCGGCGGCGCCTCGGAGCGTCGGGGCTTCCGGGCGACCAGCCTCGAGACGCTGCGCCAGATGGTGGCGGCCGGCGTCGGCGTGACGCTCCTGCCCGAGCTGGCGGTCCGACCTCCGGTGCCCGAGCAGCCCGACATCCGGCTGCTGCGCTTCAGCGACCCGGTGCCCAGCCGGACGATCGCGATGTTCTGGCGGACGAGCACCACGTACGGCGACCTGCTCCCGCAGCTCGCGGCGGTGTTCCGCGACCTGCCGCCCGGCCTGGTCGACACGCTGCCGTCGACCGCACCCGACGGTCCCGATGCGTCAGGCGGTCCCGATGCGTCAGGCGGTCCCGACGCGTCGGGCGGTCCCGATGCGCCGGGCGGTCCCGGCACGCCGGCGCCGCCGGTCGCCGCCGCGGTGGCGGCTCACTCCTCGTAGGCGTCGATCCGGCGCAGCAGGTCCACGGCCAGGTCGGGGCCCGGCTCGTCGTGCCACACGGCGGTGACGTTGCCGCGGACGTCGATCAGCACCGTGGTGGGCTGACCCTCGACGTAGGCGCCGCCGTAGCGGTCGGCCAGCGCGCCGGCGGGATCGGCCAGGATCCGCACGTTGCCCGGCACCTCGGACTCGAGCGCCTCGACGTCGGCCTGGGTCCGCTTGGCGACCGCGAGCAGCTGCACCCGGTCGCGCCCGAAGTCCACGAGGTGGCTGCCCATGCCCTGGAGCGCCTGCCGGGACGCCTCGTCGCCCGGCGGCTCCAGGAAGACGAGCACGACCGGGATGCGGCCGATGATGCGATCGAGGTCGACGCGGCCACCGGTGCTGGCCAGGACCTCGCCGGGACCGCCGTGGGGGTCGGGTGGTTCGGGGCTCATGGGCCCGCACCTACCCCTCGGCGACGCGGCCCACCCCGGCGAAGGCGGGATCGGTGTCGTCGAGCACGACGCCGAGCTCCGCCGCCTTGGCCCGGGCCTCCTCCGGGAAGATGTTCTGGACGATGTAGGGGTCGGCCGTGACCGAGTAGTCCGGGGCCAGGAACTTGGTGAAGCGGTCGATGTAGAGGAGCTGCTTCGCGATCAGCGCCAGCTCCTGGGGGATCGACGCCTTGTAGGTCTTGAGCATCTCGAGCGACTGCGCCACCAGCGCCGCCACGTCGATGCTGCCGAACCCGTCGGCGAGCATCGGCCCGAGCACCATGTTGAGGAACGCGCCCAGCTCTTCGTCGGAGCCCATGTCGGAGGGGATGGCACCGACCTCGCGGTAGGCCTTGGCCACCCGGGTGAAGTCGAGGTCGAAGGCGCACGTGAAGAAGAGGTCCTTGAGCACCGACCGCCACTCGGGGGACAGCTCGCCCATGATCCCGAAGTCGAGGTAGCAGCCCCGGCCGTCGTCGAGCGCCCAGATGTTGCCGGCGTGCATGTCGCCGTGGAACGGGCCGTGGACCATCGCCGCCTCGGCCCAGACCTTGGCACCGCGCCGGAGGATCGACTGGCCGTCCATGCCGCGTGCGACCAGCTCGTCGAAGTGGTCCATCGGGATCCCGTGGACGCGCTGCATGCAGATCGTCCGGGGACCGCAGTGGTCCCAGTAGACCTCGGGCGCCGTGATCATCGTGTTGTCGCCGAAGGCGCCGATGTTGTCCCGGAACACCTGCTGCTGGTGCGCCTCGAGCGCCGGGTTCAGCTCCCGGAAGGTCACCGAGTGGAGGTCGCGGATGATGCCGCGGGCGCCCGACGTCCGGCCCCACGGCGTCCACTCGATGACCGCGGCGATCCTGTACATGTTGCGCAGGTCGGTCGCCATCTGCTCGCGGATGTCGGGCCGCTGCACCTTGACCACCGCCGTGCGGCCGTCACGCAGCGTGCAGGCGTGGACCTGGCCGATCGACGCCGCCGACAGCGGCTCGTCGTCGAAGCTGGCGAAGACCTCGCGCACCGGCGCGCCGAGATCCGCCTCGACCGTCGCCCGGACCTGCTCGGCCGGGAACGGCGGGACCTCGTCGAGGCACCGGCGGGCCGCGTCGGCGAGCACCGCTGGGAACATGCTGCCGGAGCTGGCGATGATCTGGCCCGCCTTGACGAACGTGGGGCCGAGGCGGATGAACCCGTCGACCAGCCCGTCGCACGCGGTGCGCACGACCGGGGTCCGGCGCCGGCGCAGCGCCCGGCCGGCCAGCGCCGCCAGCACCGACCACGACAGCACGGTCACGACCACGACCGACCGCCAGATGTCGACCAGCCGGACCGCCTGGAGCGGTGGCGCGTCGACGTGCAGCGCTGCCGCCGGGGGCCCGTCCGCGAACGGGCCGCGGAAGGTCCCCGCTCCGTCGCCGAGGCCCCCGTCCGACGCGCCGTCCATGGCGGAGGAGCCTTGCAGGTGGGGCCCGACGGACCCAAGACGGCTGCGGTCCCCGCTCCCGGGCCCGGGCCGGGGGCGTCCGGGCAGCGGGGCGTCGGGGTGCGCGAGTAGAACACATGTTCGATGGACGGGCGCGCCACCATCCTCCACGCCGATCTCGACTCCTTCTTCGCCTCGGTCGAGCAGCGCGACGACCCGGCGCTGCGGGGCCGCCCGGTGATCGTCGGCGGCGGCGTCGTGCTGGCGGCGAGCTACGAGGCGAAGGCGTTCGGCGTGCAGGGGGCCATGGGCGGCCGCGAGGCCATGCGCCGCTGCCCCCACGCCGTGGTCGTCCCGCCGCGGTTCAGCGCCTACGTCCAGGCGAGCAAGGACACGTTCGAGGTGTTCCGGGACACGACGCCGCTCGTCGAGGGCATCTCGATCGACGAGGCCTTCCTCGAGGTCGGCGGGCTGGCCCGCACCGCCGGCACGCCGGTCGCCATCGCCGGCACGCTCCGCCGCCGCGTCGCCGACGAGGTGGGCCTGCCGATCACCGTCGGCGTCGCCCGGACGAAGTTCCTGGCCAAGGTCGCGAGCGCCGTCGCCAAGCCCGACGGTCTGCTCGAGGTCCCGCCCGACGACGAGGAGGCGTTCCTGCACCCGCTGCCCGTCGAGCGCCTGTGGGGCGTCGGCCCGGTCACGTCCGAGAAGCTTCGGGCGCGCGGCATCACCACCGTCGGCCAGCTCGCGGCGGTCGAGCGGGCGGCGCTGACGTCGATGCTCGGCCCGGCGTCGGCCCGGCACCTGCACGCGCTATCCCACCTCGAGGACCCGCGCCCGGTGCGGACGGGCCGACGCCGCCGCTCGATCGGGGCGCAGCGGGCCCTCGGGCGGTGGGCGGGCTCGGAGCACGACCTCGACCTGGCGCTGGTCGGGCTGGTCGACCGCGTCACCCGCCGCATGCGCGAGGCCGGTCGCGTCGGCCGCGTCGTCGTGCTGCGGCTGCGCTTCGGGGACTTCACGCGGGCCAGCCGGTCGCGCACGCTCCCCCACCCCACCGCCGACACGTCGGTGGTCCTCGCCGAGCTCCGGCACCTGATGGGGGCAGCGCGCGAGCTCATCGAGGAACGAGGGCTCACGCTCGTCGGCGTGTCGGTGTCGGGCCTCCAGGACGACGCGGCCGTCCAGCTCCCGCTGCCGTTCGACCGGCGCGCCACCCACGACCTCGACCGGGCGCTCGACGAGGTGCGGCAGCGCTTCGGCACCGACGCGATCGGCCGAACCGCGATGGTCGGCCGATCCGCCGGCATCGAGATGCCCACGCTCGACGACGAGGACCCCGATCCCTGATGCCCGCTGGGGCCCGGCTCGTCCTCGCGAGGCCCGTCCTCGACGGGCCCGTCCCGGACGGCCCGTCCGGAGACGGCGGTCAGGAGCGGGCCCGGAGGAAGGCCCGCCAGCCGCCGTGGTCGCTGATGTCGGGTGCGCCGGCCAGCGCTGCGGGCTCGCAGAGGAACCCCGGCACCTCTGACCCGTCGGCCAGGCGGACGCGGCCGATCGAGTGGGGCAGCGCCACCGACGCGACGAAGTCGCCGAAGTCGGCGGCCCCGAGCTCCCAGACCTCGACGTCGAGCGCCACGCCCCCCTCGGCGACCCGGACGAGCCCGGGCTTGGGGAGCGGGCCGTCGAGCAGGTGCATCCGGTAGTGGGGTGCCGTGGTCGTGGCGGCCACGAACCGGCCGCCACGGTCGAGCAGCTGGTGCTCGAGCGGCTGGCCCCGGAGGTGGGCCCCGACCACCACGACCTGGACCGGGCCGGGCTGGGTCGGCGGCGTCGGCGCCGCGACCGGTCCGGCCTCGCCGATGAGCTCGGCGCCGATGCGGGCCAGGCGCCGGTCGCTCCACGCCGGCCCGGTCAGGGTGACGCCGACGGGCAGACCGTCGGAGCGGCGGCCGGCCGGCAGCGACAGCGCCGCCAGGTCGAGCAGGTTGCAGAAGTTGGTCCAGCGGCCGAGGACCGAGTTCGTCCGCACCGGATCGGCCTGCACCTCGGCGATCGTGAACGCCCGGGGGATCGTCGGGATCAGGAGGGCGTCGACGACGCTCCACGTCGGAGCCGACCGGTGCGCGAGGTCGGCGAGCCGCGTCAGGTCGGCGGCGAAGGAGTGGGCGGGGATGCGACCCGCCGCCGAGATGATCGGTCCGACGACCGGGTCCACCTCGTCGGGGTGCCCGTCGACGAACCGGCCCACGGCGTCGTAGCGCTCGGCCACGAACCCGCCGCCGTAGAGCAGCGTCGCCGTCTCGAGGAAGAGCGTGAGGTCGAGCTCGACGACGCGGTGGCCCAGGTCCGACAGGCGGTCGGCGCGGGCGAGCAGCGCGGCCCGCAGCTCGGGATCCAGGTCCGGGTCGGCGGCCAGGGTCGCGGCGTCGGGCACGCCGATCACTGCGCCGTAGCCGCTCGGGTCGACCGGGTCCGGCACCGGTCCCCGGGCCCGGCTCCAGGGATCGTCGAGGTCCTCCGCGGCCATGATCCCCACCGCCTGCAGCGCGCCCGACACGTCGCGGGCGAACACCGACACGCAGTCGAGCGACCGGCAGGCCGGGACGACGCCCGCGCCGCTGACCCAGCCCCGGGTCGGCTTGAGGCCGACGATGCCGTTGAGGGCGGCGGGGACGCGACCCGAGCCGGCGGTGTCGGTGCCGAGCGCGAGGTCGACCAGCCCGAGCGCCACCGCGACGGCCGACCCCGACGAGGAGCCACCGGAGATGTGGTCGGGCAGCACCGCGTTGCGGACGACCCCGTACGGCGATCGCGTGCCGACCAGGCCGGTCGCGAACTGGTCCATGTTGGTGGCGCCGACGACCACCGCCCCGGCCTCGCGGAGGCGCCGGACCACGGTGGCGGATCGCTCGGGGATCGTGCCGTAGGACGGGCAGCCGGCGGTCGTCGGCCACCCCTCGACGTCGATGTTGCCCTTGACGGCCACCGTCGCACCGGCGAGCGGCAGGTGCTCGCCCGCCGCCAGCCGGCCGGCCACGCCGGCGGCCTCGGCCAGGACGGCGTCGTGGTCGGGCGGGTGGATCCAGATCTCCGGCCGGTCGCACGCCGCGATGCTGCGCAGGGACGCGGCGACCCGCTCCTCCACGCCGGCCGGCGTCGGCACCTGTCGGTCATGCATCGGCGATCACCACCAGCGCAGAGCCTGCCTCCACCAGGGTGCCGGGCGCAGCGACCACCCGCCGGACCGTCCCCGCGGCGGTCGCGGCGACCGGCGTCTCGGTCTTCATCGCTTCCAGCACGACGAGCACCTGGCCGGGCTCCACCACCTGGCCCTCCTCGACCTCGACCCGCCACACGTTGGCCGCCATCGGCGAGCGCACGACCGACTCACCCGGCCCGGCGCCGACGTCGTCGGCCGCCCCGCCGGCGGCGACGGGCGCGGGCTCGTCGTCGGTCCGGTCGAACTCCCCCGCCGCCCGCCAGGCCGTGCGCTCGGCCGCGAACGCGGCCTGCTGGCGCGATCGGAACGCCTCGATCGAGGCCGCCTCGGACTCGAGGGTGCGTCGGTGGTCGGCGAGGCGGAACGTGGTCTCCTCCACCTCGACCTCGACGCGCCCGTGCGGGAACGCGGCCCGCATCTCGAGCAGCTCGTCCGCCTCGACGGGGTACCAGCGGATCTGGTCGAACAGCCGGAGGAGCCAGCGCTCCTCTCCCTCGAAGGGCCCGGTCCGGCCGTAGCGGTTCCAGACCTGCAGCGTCCGGCCGACGAACTGGTACCCGCCCGGGCCCTCCATGCCGTAGATGCAGAGGTACGCGCCGCCGATGCCGACCGCGTTCTCCGGCGTCCAGGTCCGGGCCGGGTTGTACTTGGTCGTCACGAGCCGGTGGCGCGGGTCGAGCGGCGTCGCGACCGGCGCGCCGAGGTAGACGTCGCCGAGCCCGAGGACCAGGTAGCTGGCGTCGAAGACCGTGCGGCGCACGTCGTCGGTCGACGCGAGCCCGTTGATCCGGCGGATGAACTCGATGTTCCAGGGGCACCAGGGCGCGTCGTCGCGGACCGAGGTCATGTACCGCTCGATCGCCTCGCGGGTCGCCGGGTCGTCCCACGACAGCGGCAGGTGCACGACCCGGGACGGGACCTCGATCTCGTCCGTGCGCGGCAGCTCGTCCTGCGCCTCGAGCACGAGGTCGGCGGCGCGCTCGACGCTCAGGACCGACGGGTCCACGTGGAGCTGCAGGGATCGGATGCCGGCCGTCAGGTCGACGATCCCCGGGATGCGCCGGGCTTCGAGCCACCGGTGGAGCGTGTGCACGCGGAGGCGGACCTCGAGGTCGAGCACCATCGGCCCGTACTCGACCAGGAGGTTGTCGTCGCCGGCGCGGCGGAGGACGAGCTCGTGGCGGTCGTGGCTCGGCGGCTCCCGGTGCAGCACGCCGTCGGGCACCGCCGCCCCGACCGGCGGGACCGTCGGCGTCGGGGCGGTCGCTCCGTCGTCGCCCGCCGGTGCACCGCCGTCATCGGCGCTGGCGCCGACCGCGGCATCACGACGGCGGCGGAGCTCGGCCGCCCTGGCCGCGTCGACGGCCACGAGGTGGACCGTGTCGCCCGGGCGGAGCTGGCCGAGCTTCCACCGCTCGGCCTCGCACACCACCGCCGGGCAGACGAAGCCGCCGAGGCTCGGGCCGTCGGGGCCGAGCAGGATCGGCATGTCGCCGGTGAAGTCGACCGAGCCCACGGCGTACGGCGTGTCGTGGATGTTGGAGGGATGCAGGCCGGCCTCGCCGCCGTCGGGCCGGGCCCACGTCGGCTTGGGCCCGACGAGCCGGACGCCGGTCCGGGACGAGTTGTGGTGGACCTTCCACTCGGCCGCGAGCACGCGGTCGACGTCCTCCCGGGTGAAGAAGTCCGGCGCGCCGTGCGGCCCGATCGTGACCTGCAGCTCCCACGCCGAGGTGAGCGTCGGCCGGTCGGCCTCGGGGACCGGTGCCGGATCGGTCGACCCCGCGGCGACCGGGGCGACGCGGAGGACGTCGCCGGACCGCAGCGCCCGGCCGCCGAGCCCACCGAAGCCGCCGAGCGTGAAGGTGGCGGCGCTCCCCAGGTAGGTGGGCACGTCGAGTCCGCCCCGGACCGCCAGGTACGCCCGCAGCCCGGGGCCGCTCCCGGTGCCGATGGCGAGCACCCCACCGGCGGGCACCGCGAACGGTCGCCAGTACTGGACCTCGACCCCGTCGAGCGTGACCGGCATCGGGGCGCCAGCCAGGCAGGCCACCGCCCCCTCCCGGAACCGAAGGGTCGGCCCGGACAGCGTGAGCTCGAGCCCGGCGGCCGACGGCGGGTTGCCGAGCGCACGGTTGGCGAGCCGGAACGACAGGTCGTCCATCGGTCCGGACGGCGGCACACCCACGTCCCAGTGGCCGAGCCGCCCGGGGTGGTCCTGGACCGTCGTCATCGTCCCGGGCTCCAGGACCTCGATCGTCGGCGACGGCACCGGGACGGCGTCGAGGTCGGCCGTCGTGGCCGGCACGGCGCGCAGCAGCGGTGTGCCCAGCACCGACCGCAGGAGCCCGAGGTTGGTCTCGAGCCCGTCCAGGTGCGTGCGGGCGAGCGCGTCGGACAGCCGGTCCGCCGCCTCCTCCCGGTCGGTCCCGAGCGCGATGACCTTGGCCAGCAGCGGGTCGTAGAGCGGGGTGACCTCGGTCCCGGTCGAGACCCACGTATCGACCCGGGGCGCGGCGCCGGCCTCGCCGACCGGGGCCGGCTCGAACCGTGAGGCGTCGTCGGGGAACACGACGCGGGTCAGCACGCCCGCCGAGGGACGGTGGTCGCGAGCGGCGTCCTCGGCGTACAGCCGGGCCTCGATCGCATGGCCCCGGGGCTGGGGGTCCGACGCCCGCCACCGCTCGAGGAGGTCCGCGTCGCCGGCGGCGAGCCGCACCATCCACTCGACGAGGTCGACGCCCCACACCGCCTCGGTCACCGGGTGCTCGACCTGCAGCCGCGCGTTGACCTCGAGGAACGAGACGTCGAAGCGGTCCGCGTCGACGAGGAACTCGACCGTGCCCGCCGACCGGTAGCGCACGGATGCGGCCAGCTCCCGTGCGGCGTCGTGCAGGAGCGTGCGGACCTCGCCGGGGAGGCCCGCCGCAGGGGTCTCCTCGAACACCTTCTGGTTGCGGCGCTGCAGCGAGCAGTCGCGCTCCCCCAGCGTGACGGCATCGCCCTCGCCGTCGCCGAAGACCTGGACCTCGACGTGTCGGGCGCGGGCGACGTAGCGCTCCAGGAACACGCCGCCGGAACCGAAGTTCGCCTCGCCCAGCCGCTGGACCCGTTCGAACGAGTCCCGCAGCGAGGCGGCGTCGTCGCACACGGTCATGCCGATCCCGCCGCCGCCGGCCACGGCCTTCAGCATCACCGGGTACCCCACCTCGGAGGCGCGCTCGAGCGCCTCGTCGAGCGAGCCGAGCAGCCCGGAGCCCGCGAGCAGCGGCACGCCGGCGGCCGCCGCCGCGTCGCGGGCCAGGTGCTTCTGGCCGAACACCCGCAGCTGCTCGGGCGTCGGGCCGATGAACGTCACGCCCTCGCGCTCGAGCGCAGCCGCCAGCTCGGCGCTCTCCGACAGGAAGCCGTAGCCCGGGTGGACGGCCTGCGCACCCGACCCGCGCACGGCCGACAGGAGGGCGTCGAGGTCGAGGTAGCTCTCGCGCGCCGGGCCCGGGCCCAGCCGGACGGCACGGTCCGCCATGGCGACGTGGGGCGAGCCGAGGTCGGCGTCGGAGTAGACGGCCACGGTGCCGATGCCCATGCGCCGGAGGGTGTGCAGCACCCGGCACGCGATCTCGCCCCGGTTGGCGACCAGCACGCGTTCGAACGCGCCGGACGGCGCGCCGCTCGGGCCGCTCACGAGCCCACCGGCCGCGTGATCGTCATCTGCACGGGCGTCGAATCGAACCCGTTGCACGGGTTGTTGATCTGCGGGCAGTTCGACACCACGACGAGGACGTCGCGCTCGGCGCGGAGGTCGAGCCACAGCCCCGGCGCCGAGATCCCGTCGACGATCCCGAGCGAGCCGTCGTGCTCGACCGGCACGTTCATGAACCAGTTGATGTTCGACTGGATGTCCCGCTTGGTCAGCCCGTGGCGCGACAGCTCCAGCACGAAGTTCTCGACGCACGCGTGCTGGTGCCACGTGTGGTGGCCGTACCGCAGCGTGTTGGACTCCTTCGAGCACGCCCCGCCGATCGTGTCGTGGCGGGAGCACGTCGTGTCGACCAGCGTCATCAGGGGACGGCCCTCGTTCGACAGCAGCACCGTGCCCGGGGTCAGGAAGATGTTGCGCTGGGCGGCCATCGTGTCGGGGGCGCTGTAGCGCTCGCGCGGATCGTGCGCGTCGTGGATGAGGCAGTCCACCGCCTGGTTGCCGCCGAGGTCGGTGATCCGCAGCGTCTCGCCGGCCCGCACCACGTGGGACCACGGCGCCCGGGCCCGGACCGTCTCGTCGAACACGATCTCGCCGGTCACGATGCGGTCCTCCCGCTCCCCGCCGCTGGGGCCGCTGCGGCGTAGAGGTCCTCGGTGTTCAGGTACGCCCGCAGCCCCTCCGGCGTCGCGTTCCGCACCGGGTCGTCGGGGGCGGCGGGCTCGCCGCGCCAGGCCAGGATGCGGACCGGCGTGACGGTGTAGTCCGGCCGGTCGTCGAGGACGTGCGGGACGTCCACCAGCGTCACCAGCACGTCCATCTCCGCCCGCAGGACGACGCGGGTGCCCGGGGCGGCCGGGACCGCGTCGAGGGCGATCGTCCCGTCGTCGGCCACCGTCACGCCCTTGAACAGCGTCAGGTTGGGAGCGACGTCGCGACGGTCGAGGCCCTGCTTGATCAGGGCGACCGCGAACCGGTCCCGCCCGTTCGGGTTCGGTCCGTCGACCTCGCCGTCGCCGTAGCGGCGCTCGTTGGTGGACCGGTTCGACGTCCCGCAGAAGGCGTCGTGGCGACCGGAGGTGTCCTCGACGACCGCCATCATCACCCTCCCGAGGTCCGACAGCAGGAGCGACCCGGCGGTCGGGTACGCCTGCCACTGCACCTTCACCGTGTCGGCGATGTTGAGCCGCTCCGCCGTCTGGTCGGCGCGGTGCACCAGGAGGCCGACGCAGCCGTCGCCGTCGGTGTCCTCGACCATCAGGTGCGTGCCCCGGGCGAGGACCTTGGCCGTCGCTCCGCCGCCGTCGAGCACCTCGGCCCACACCACGTCGGCCGGCTCGACCCCCTCCGGCAGGTCGCTCGCGTCGCCGGCCGGGACGGTGGGCTGCGTGCGGACCCGGGTCGTGCCCATCGCCCGCGCGTGGTCGCGAGCCGCCCACGTCGTGGCGGTCGATCCCTCCGGTGGCTGGTCGTCCGCTCCCACTCGCGCTCCTCGTTCCTCGTGGCCGGCCGGTGACGGCGCATTTCGACGACGTATCGAAACAACAGTGAAGGGCCTGCGCCGCCCCGCGGTCAACGCCGAGCGCGTCGCTTCTCCGAGCCGTAACGGAGCGTTCACGCGACGGGGGGCGGATCGAGCCGTCGCAGCCCGATCAGTCGAACGGGAGCGCCTTCGCGCGGATCGCCTCGAGCGGCGTGCCCTCGGCCAGCAGGCCGGCCACCGCGACGTCGGCGACCTCGCAGGCGACGACGTCGAGCGGCGGGCGCGTGCGGCCGCGGTACCAGTTCTGCGAGCCCTCGTCGGTGGCCATCACCGTCAGGGCGGCCCGCCGCGGGTCGACCTCGCGGAGCTCGCCCTCCTCGACCCCCGTCCGCACGAGGCCCGACAGCAGCCGCACGAGCGCTTCGCGGTCGCGCCAGTAGCCGGCGAACCGTTCGGCGTCGTGGCGCGCCAGGCGGTGGACCTCGTTGATGTCGAGCGGGAGCCGGGTGAGCGCGGTCACGTCGCCGCGCACGAAGCGGTACAGCTGCGTCGCCGGGGAGCCGCCGTCCGCCATGACCCGTCGCAGCAGCTCGAGCGGGACGACGCTGGCGCGGGCCACGAGCGCCGCCAGCAGCTCCTCCTTGGAGGAGAAGTAGTAGTAGAGCGACGACTGGCGCAGGCCGGCGGCCTGGGCGATCCGGGTCATCGACGTGCCGGCCACGCCGTGCTCGCCGAACAGCTCGCCGGCCACCTGGAGGATCTCCTCGACCGGGTCGAGCCCGCTCCGGGCGCGGCCGCCGGCACGAGGACGGCCCACCCGTCGCGGCTCGTCGGCACCGGTCGCCATGACCCGACAGTACCGCCCCCGCGCTCGGGCGCTGCGCCCGACGTCGAAGGTTTCGAGTCGTCATCGAAATCGACACGGCCGGTTCGCGGCGGCGAAACGAGGAGGAAACACAAGCTCCGTACGTTCCGGGTCGTCGACCGAGCGCCGCGACGGCGGACCGACCCCTCAGGAGCACACCGTGACCACCACTCCCCGACCCTCGGGCCGTCGCCGCCCCGCTGCGCTGCTCGTGGCGCTGCTGGCCGTCGTGGCGCTCGCCGCAGCGGCCTGCGGCGACGACGACAGCGCCGACGGCGCCACGACCACCGCCGGCGGGTCCGGCGGCGACATGGCGCTGACGATCGGCTACTCCGCCTGGCCCGGGTGGTTCCCGCTCGCCGTGGCCGACGAGAAGGGCATCTTCGCCGAGCACGGGCTCGACGTGGACCTCAAGTACTTCACGGACTACACGGCCTCGCTCGACGCCCTCGTCGCGGGCCAGGTCGACGTCAACGCGCAGACGCTGAACGACACGATCTTCGGCGTCGCCTCGGGCGCCGACCAGCGGGTCGTGGTCGTCAACGACAACTCCACCGGCAACGACCAGATCATCTGCGACCAGTCGATCACGTCCGTCCAGGACATGAAGGGGAAGACGGTCGCCGCCGAGGCCGGCGTCGTCGACCACTTCCTGCTCCTGCAGGGCCTCACCGAGGAGGGCCTGACCGAGGACGACATCGAGTTCAAGGGCGTCAAGACCGACGCCGCCGCTGCGGCGTTCGCCGGCGGTGAGTTCGACTGCGTCGGCGTGTTCGCCCCGTTCACCGTCCAGGCGATGGAGCGGCCGGGCGCCCACGTGCTCTTCAGCTCGAAGGACTTCCCCGGCGTGATCCCCGACCACCTCGTGGCCACCGCCGAGGCGGCCGGCGACACCGAGGCGATGCAGGCCCTCGTCGACGCCTGGTACGCCACGCTCGAGTGGATCGCCGCCAACCCGGAGGAGGCCCGCTCGATCATGGCCGAGAAGGCCGGGGTGAGCGACGCCGAGTACGCGGAGTTCGACGCCGGCACGACGCTCTTCACCCGGGAGCAGGCGATGAACGCCTTCGAGGACCGGGCCGGCGACCCCACGTCGCTGCCCGAGATGGCCCGGCGCATCAACCCGTTCCTCGTCGAGTCGGGGCTGGCCGAGGAGGAGGCCGACCTGTCGGAGCTCTTCCTCCCCGAGTTCACGGAGAAGGCCTCGACCGGCGCCACGACCACGACGGCGGGCGGTTGACGGTGACGACGCTGGCAGCGGGACCGGGCGTGCGAGGGCACGCCCAGTCCCACCTGCTGCGGATCCGCAGCGGCATCGCCTCGCCGTGGCGGTGGGGCCTCGGGCTCCTCGGCATCGTCGTGGTGCTCGGCGGGTGGTGGCTGCTCGCGGTCCGGATGGCCCGGCCGCAGGTGCTGCCGACGCCCCCCGCCACGCTCACCGCGCTCCGCGAGCTCGCCTCGGACGGCACGCTCTGGGAGGACGCGTGGGCGTCCGGCGTGCGCATCGTCGTCGGCTACGGCATCTCGGTGGCGCTCGGCGTGGCGTTCGGCCTGCTGATCGGGACCTTCGTCAGCTTCGAGTCGTTCTTCGAGGCGCCGGTCGGCTTCCTCCGCTACATCCCCGCCAGCGCCCTCACCCCGGTGTTCCTGCTCTGGCTCGGCCTCGGCGAGGCGCCGAAGATCTGGCTGATCATCATCGGCACGGCCTTCTTCAACATCCTGATGATGGCCGACGTCGCCCGATCGGTCCCCCGGGAGCTGATCGACGCGTCCTACACCCTCGGCGCCCGACGGTGGACGGTCATGCGGCGCGTCGTGCTCCGGTGGTCGGTCCCGGGCCTGATCGACGCCGCCCGCGTCAACCTGGCCGCGGCGTGGCTCATGCTCGTCGTGGCCGAGCTGCTCGCAGCCGACTCCGGCCTCGCCTACCAGATCAACCGGGCGCTGCGGTTCCGGGCCGTCGACAAGATGTTCGCCCTGCTCGTCGTCTTCGGCCTGATCGGCCTGTGCTCCGACCTCTTCCTGCGCTGGCTGCGCAACCGCAGCGCACCGTGGGCCCGGTCGTGACGAGCGCCGCCGGCCGCACCGGCAAGCTCGTGGTCGACGGCGTGACCAAGCGCTTCGGCGGCCGGTCCGGCGAGGTGCTCGCGCTCGACGACGTGAGCCTGCACGTCGAGGACGGCGAGCTCGTGTGCCTGCTCGGGGCGTCGGGGTGCGGCAAGTCGACGCTGCTGTCGATCATCGGTGGGCTCGAGACCGCGACCTCCGGGGAGGTGCGCGTCGAGGGCGACCTGGTGATCGGCCCGGGCGCCGACCGCGGGATGGTCTTCCAGGCCTACTCGCTCTACCCGTGGGCGACGGTCGCCGGGAACATCGGGTGGGGCCTGCAGGTCGCCGGGTGGTCGAAGCAGCGGCGCGCCGAGCGCGTCGAGGAGCTGCTCGGGATCATGTCGCTCACCGAGTTCGCCGACGCACTGCCCAAGGAGCTCTCGGGCGGCATGCGCCAGCGCGTCGCGATCGCCCGTGCGCTGGCCCCCGAGCCCGACGTGCTGCTGCTCGACGAGCCGTTCGGCGCGCTCGACGCGCAGACGAAGCGCCACCTGCAGGACTTCCTGCTCGGTGTGTGGGCCCGCACCGGCGTCACGATCCTGATGGTCACGCACGACGTGGAGGAGGCCGTCTACCTCTCGAACCGCGTGTACGTGATGAGCCCCCGCCCCGGCCGCATGGCCGAGGAGGTCGAGATCCCGTTCGGCGGCCAGCGCGGCGCGTCGATCAAGCGCGACCCGCGCTTCCTCGACCTCCGCGACGAGCTCTCGGACCTCCTGGGCTGAGCCCCGACCCGCTCTGTCACGGCTGGCGGTGCCGTTCGGCACCGCCAGCCGTGACAGAGCGTGGGGTGGGGCGAGCAGGTCAGCGGCGGTTGCGGCGGCGGTCGAGCCGGGCGCCCTGCACGAGCACCCTCTGGGAGAGGCCGGCGGGCAGCCGGGACACGAGGTCGAGGAACGTCCCGTCGGCCCCGACCAGCACCCGCCGCCGGTTGCGCTCGACGCCGGCCAGGATCTGCTCCGCCGCGGCCTCGGGCGTCGTGCGGGCGATACGGTCGAACGCCTCGCCGAGGTCCTGGCCCGGCTTCACCGGCGCGGCGGTCGCCGGGTCCTGGCGGGCACGCCGGGCGATGTTGGTCTTCACCCCGCCCGGGTGCACGGTCGTGACCGACACGCAGCTGCGGGCGATCTCGAGCTCCATCCGCAGCGCGTCGGAGAAGCCCCGGACCGCGAACTTCGAGATGTTGTAGGCCGACTGCGACGGGATGCTCAGCAGCCCGAACACGCTCGACAGGTTGACGATGTGGCCCTCGCCCGAGTCCTCGAGGTGGGGCAGGAAGGCGCGGCACCCGTTGACGACGCCCCAGAGGTTGATGTCGACGAGCCAGTGGAGGTCCTCGTCGGACATCGTGGCGATGTCGGCGACCAGGGCGACCCCGGCGTTGTTGAACAGCAGGTTCACGTGGCCGTGCTCGGCGGGGACCGTCGCGGCCCACTCGTAGATCGCGTCGCGGTCGGCCACGTCGAGCCGCTGCGAGGTGACCTTGACCCCGTAGCCCTCGCACTCCGCCACGGTGGCGGCCAGCCCGTCGGTGTCGATGTCGGTCAGCGCGAGGTGCGTGCCGCGACGGGCGAGGTCGACGGCGAGGGCCCGGCCGATGCCGGAGCCGGCCCCGGTGATGGCGGCGACGCGGCCGCGGAGCTCCTTCACGATGCCCTCCCGATCGATCCCGCCGTCCCCTGCCCCACCGTCGCCCGGCCGGCGGCGCTCGCCGGGCGGGGGTTGGAGAACACCATCTCGGGGTCGACGACGTCGCTGCGCCGCATCTGGCGGTAGTCGTACACGTAGTTCTGGTCGACCCTCCACGGCGACCGGCTGCCCTGCTTGGGGAACCGGTCGGCGCTGCGGGTGACGTACCCGGAGGTGAGGCCGAGCAGCGGCGCGCGCTCGGTGTCGGCGTCGGCCGGCGTCGGCGTGCACTGGCGCATCCCGGTGCGGCGCATGTGGTTGAGCAGCCGCGTCACGTACTCGCTGATCAGGTCGGCGCGCAGCGTCCACGACGCGTTCGTGTAGCCGACCGCGATCGCCAGGTTCGGCACGCCGTCCAGCATCATCCCCTTGTAGGCGAGCCGGTCGGCCGGGTCGACCTTGTCGCCGTCGACGATGACGTCCATGCCGCCCATGAACAGGAGGTCGAGCCCGGTGGCGGCCACGACCACGTCGGCCTGCAGCTCCCGGCCCGACCGGAGCCGGATGCCGTCGGGGGTGAAGCGCTCGACGTGGTCGGTGACGACGTCGACGGTGCCCTCGGAGATGGCCGTGAACATGTCGCCGTTCGACACGACGCACAGGCGCTGGTCCCACGGGTCGTAGGTCGGCGTGAAGTGCGTGTCGATGTCGAAGCCCTCGGGGAGCTGCTTCTCGAGTCGGCGGCGCAGCGCCTTCTTCACCAGCTCGGGGCGACGGCGGCTGAGCTGGTAGCTGGCGAGGGTGCCGAGCGACAGCATCCAGCGGAGGATCGGCCCGGACACCGACGGCGGCAGGACCTTGCGGAGCCCGTCGGCGAGCGGGTTGCGGTTGGGCAGGGCGACCACGTAGGTCGGCGAGCGCTGGAGCATGGTGACCTGCGCGCCGAGCGCCGCGAGCGACGGGACCAGGGTCACGGCGGTGGCGCCGCTGCCGATCACGACCGCCCGCCGGCCGGCGACGTCGAGGTCCTCGGGCCAGAACTGCGGGTGCACCAGGGTGCCGCCGAAGTCGTCCATCCCCTCGAAGTCGGGGAGGTAGCCGCGGTCGTAGCGGTAGTAGCCGGTGCACGAGTACAGGAACGAGCACGTGACGACGACCGGCTCGCCGGTGTCGGCGCGCTCGGCGGTCACCGTCCAGCGCGCCTCCTCTGTCGACCACTCGGCCCGGGTGATGCGGTGCCCGAACCGGATGTGGCGGTCGATGCCCTCCTCGGCCGCGGTGTCCTTCAGGTACTGGAGGATCGTGTCGCCGTCGGCGATCGACTTCTCGCCCTGCCACGGCCGGAACGAGTAGCTGAACGTGAACATGTCCGAGTCGGACCGGATGCCCGGGTAGCGGAAGAGGTCCCAGGTGCCCCCGATCGAGTCCCGCGCCTCGAAGAGCGCGAACGTGGCCCAGCGGCACTCGGTCTGCAGGAAGTGGGCGGCGCCGATGCCGGACAGCCCGGCACCGACGATGAGCACGTCGAGGTGCTCCGGGGTCGAGGAGGCGTCGTGGGCCATCGGCCCAGCCTCGCGCTCCACGCTCAGGCCCGCTCGGTCGGAGCGGCGGGCGCGGACCGGCCCACGAGCAGGTCGTTCAGCTCGCCGGCGTCGCCGAACAGCCGCTCGCGCCACTCCGCGACCAGTGCGTCGGTGTCGTGGTCGTCGGGGTGGAAGTCGGGCCGGTCGTAGTCCTTCAGCCGCTCCCACACGTGGCGCTGGAGGAGCGGGTTGCGCTTGAAGCGCCGCCAGCTCGTCCGCAGCCGGCCCTTCTCGTAGGCCCCCTTGTCCCGCGCCACCGAGAGGGCGATCGACAGGGCCATCGAGCCGACGAAGCCGTAGCGCAGGGCGACCATGGTCCACACCCGCATGCGCTCGCTGCCGCCGACGGCCTTGTAGACGTCGAACGCGACCGCCTTGTGCTCGCACTCCTCGAGCGCGTGCCACAGGAACAGGTCGCGCACGGCGGCGTCGCCGAAGAGCTCACGCATGGCCTCGTCGCTGAGCAGCTGCTCGGCGAGGGTCGCGGTGAAGTGCTCGAGCGCGGCGGTGGCGGCGAGGTTGGACGAGGCGGGGGCGACCTTCGAGCGCAGGCCGAGCAGCTTGCGCGTGATCCACTCCCCCTCCTTGGCCGGGTAGCCGAGCTGGTCCAGCCGGTCGTTGAAGACCCGGTGCTCCCGTCCGTGGGTGGCCTCCTGGCCGATGAAGCCGGCGACCTGCCGCTTGAGCTCGGGATCGGTCAGCTCGCCGCGGTAGTGGCGCACCGACCGCACGAAGAAGTCCTCACCGTCGGGGAACACCGAGGACAGGGCGACCGCGAGGTGGCTGTTGAGGAGGTCCTCGTCGGCGGCGAAGTACTTGGGCACCTCCGCCAGCCGCTCCTCGAACGAGATGCGGCGCGTCGGCACGTTGCGGGCGGGCACGGCCGCGGCGTCGGCGGGATCGGCGTCGGCGGTGGTTCCCTGGGTTCGATCCATCAAGTCGCTCACACCGCCACCCTAGATGATCTGAGAGAATCGCTCAATCCCTCATTTCGGTGACGATGCCGCTACACTGCGGGTCGTGACCGATGTCGCACGACCGAGCGCCACGCCCCGCACCCTCCGGCGGGAGCCGGTCCCCGACGGCAAGGGGGCCCAGACCCGCCGCTCGATCCTGACCGCCGCCATCGAGCGGTTCGGCCGCGACGGCTACCGGTCCACCTCGGTGGCCGACATCGCCCGCGACGCCGGCGTCGGCGGGACCGTCGCCTACTCGTACTTCCCCAACAAGGAGGCGCTGTTCCTCGCGGCGGTCGACGAGGACGCGGCGGGCGTGATCGACGAGGGGTTCCTCCGCGTCCTCGACGACCCGGCCATCGAGGACTGGCAGTCGCGGCTCATCGTCACGCTGGTCGAGACGGTGGACCGCCACCCCCTCGCCCGCCGGCTGCTGGCCGGCCTGGAACCCGAGGTCACCGTCCGGGTGCTCGACATCCCGGCGCTCGCCGAGGTCCGCAAGGTCTGCGCCGAGCGACTCCGCGCCGACCAGCTGACCGGCAACGTGCGCGCCGACATCGACCCCGACCGGATCGCCGACGGGCTGGTCAGCATCGTGTTGTCGATCCTCATGTCGGTCGTGCAGCTGGGTCCGACGATCACGGCAGAGCGGGCGCCCGAGGTGCTCGCGGTGATCGCCGCGGCGATCGACCCGCCCCGCGCCTGACGCACCCGGACCCCTCGGAGCGCGCCCGACCCGGGCGCCCTCGGAGCGGCGCTCGTTCCGGGCGGCGAGACCGGCAGTGGTAGCGGCGAGCCACATGGGGTATCCCTGGTCACCGGGCCTGCGTGACGCGAGTCACACAGCGTGGCGGGGGAGCCACGAACCGCGATGCGATCCAGCTGGAGGGAAGCCGTGAACACCGAAACGACCCGCGCCGTGACGACCCCGAGGGGCCGACGGCGCCGAGGACCGATCGTCGCGGTCGCCGTCGCGCTGGCCTTCGTGGCCGCCGCCTGCTCGCCCAGCCCGAACGGGGGCATCGACATCGCCGTCGGCGGGACGATCGCGCTCCCGCCGATCGCGACCGACCAGACCCCGCAGACCCAGGACTTCCTCGGCTGCCCGATCGGCTACACGCCGCCGGGGATCTCGATCACCGGCGCCACCGCCACCATCCCCGGCGTCAACGTGCAGCTCACCGGCGTGATCACGGTGCCGAACATCCAGGTGCACCTGCCGGCGATCCAGGCGATCCTGCCCGGGATCCTCATCTGCTCGAGCACCGGCTCGGGCATCCCGCTCAACCTGCCGCCGGTCGACGTGGTCGTCACCGGCCAGCTCGACCTCGGCAGCATGCAGCTCACGCTGTCGGGGCTCGTGATCACGACCTACATCGACCTGTTCGGGTTGGCCAGCATCCCGATCGACATCCCGCTCGACCCGATCACGGTCCAGCTCTAGCCGGAGGGAGCACCCCCCGCCCTGCAGTCCCGTGGCCCGCCGGCTCCGGCCGGTGCGCCACGGGGGGGGGACCGGCTCAGCCCGCGGAGGACGCGGCGAGCTCCTTGGCCCAGCGGTAGTCGGCCTTGCCCGAGGGCGACCGCTGCACGCGGTCGACCACGATCCACGCCTTGGGCAGCTTGTAGCGGGCGATCGAGCCGTTGGCGTGCCGCGCCAGCGAGTCCTCGTCCGCGGTCGCGCCCTCGGCGAGCTGGACGACCGCCACGACCTCGTTGCCCCAGCGCTCGCTGGGCCGCCCGCACACCAGCACGTCGGCGACGTCGGGGTGCGAGATGATCGCCTGCTCGACCTCCTCGACGAAGATCTTCTCCCCACCCGAGTTGATGCACTGCGAGTCGCGGCCCAGCAGCTCGATCACGCCGTCGGGCCGCCAGATCGCCCGGTCGCCCGGCACCGAGTACCGCACGCCCTCGATCGTCGGGAAGGTCGCCGCCGTCTTCGCGGCGTCGCCGAGGTAGCCGAGCGGCACCGCCCCCGACTGGGCCGACCAGCCGATCCCCTCGTGGCCCGGCTCCAGCACCGAGGACAGGTCCTCGCTCACCACCGTGGCGCCGGGGCCCGGCTGGAACTCGGCCGCCGACACGCCGCCCTTGGTCGACAGCGTCGAGGCCTGGGCGCCCGTCTCGGAGGAGCCGAGCGAGTCGTTGATCATCAGGTCCGGCAGCAGCTCGAGGAATTCCTCCTTCAGGGCCGCGCTGAACGCGGCGCCGCCGTTGCCGAGCACGAACAGCGAGGACGTGTCGTAGCTCCCGCGCTGCAGCTCCTCGAGCAGCGGGCGCGCCATCGCGTCGCCGACGACCACGACCGACTGGATGCCCTCGCGCTCGACGAGGGTCCACACCTCGGCCGGGTCCATGTTGCGCGACTGCGGCACGATCAGCGTCGAACCCGCGTTGAGCATCATGAACGCGGCCCACTGGGCGGCACCGTGCATGAGGGGCGGCAACGTCATGAGCCGGAACCCCGCGTTGCTGCGAGCCCGCTCGGCGATCTCGTCGTAGGAGCCGACCTCGATCCAGGTGCCGACCTCCTTGCCGCCCATCGCGTTCATGAAGATGTCGTGCGAGCGCCAGAGCACGCCCTTCGGCATGCCGGTCGTGCCCCCCGTGTAGACGATGTAGAGGTCGTCGGGCGACGGCGTGAGGCCGGGACCGGCCGGGTCCGACGCGGCGAGCGCCTCCTCGTAGTCGACGGCCCCGGGCAGGAGCGCCTCGCCAGATCCGTCGTCGACCTGCAGCAGCACGGCGATGCGGTCGCGTTCCTCGTCCGTCATCGAGGCCAGGAGCTCGGCCACGACCGGTGCGAAGGTCGAGTGGTAGATCACGCCGCGGGCCGACGCGTTGTCGAACAGGTAGCGGAGCTCCTCGGCGACGTAGCGGTAGTTGACGTTGAACGACACCGCCCGGGCCTTGACGCAGCCGAGCATGCCCTCGATGTACTCGTTGCCGTTGTAGAGGTAGAGCGCGACGTGGTCCTGGCCGGATTCGTGCGGCTGCAGCTCGGAGCGCTCGGTGTGGCAGCCCACGCCGTGGTCGTGGAGGTAGGACGCGAGGCGGCGGGTGCGCTCCGCCAGGTCCGCATAGGTGAGGCGTCGGTCGCCGAAGATGATCGCCTCACGATCGGGAACGGCCGCCGCCACGACCTCGCTCACCGTGGCGAGGTCGAACTGGTCTCGATCTGGTGTGCCGGATGTCATGGGCCAACAGTAGCGACGGATCTGACGGACCGTCAGAAGCCGCCCGAGGGGCAGTGGGTGCTCCTCCGGCGGCGCTCGACGGCTCCGGGACCTTCGGCCCTGTCCCCCACGCCGCCGGCGCGGCAGCCTGTGTCCACGGACCCCGACACCACCCGACAGGATCTGCCCATGACCATCACCGTGTTCCTGGTGGACGACCACGAGGTCGTCCGACGGGGCGTGCGCGACCTGCTCGAGGCGTCGGGTGACGTCGACGTCGTCGGCGAGGCCGGCACGGTCGCCGAGGCGCTCGACGCCGTGCCCGGCGTCGCACCCGACGTGGCCGTGCTCGACGTGCAGCTGCCCGACGGCACGGGCATCGAGCTCTGCCGGGAGCTCCGCTCGGCGCGCCCCGAGCTCGCCTGCCTGATGCTGACCTCGTTCCCCGACGACGACGCGCTGCTCGACGCCGTCGTCGCCGGCGCGTCCGGCTACGTCCTCAAGCAGGTCCGGGGCTCGGACCTGGTGAAGGCGGTGGAGCGGGTCGCCGCCGGTCAGTCGCTCATCGACCCGGTGCTCCGCCAGCGTGCCGCGGCGCGCCTCCGGCGGGGCCCCGAGGAGGACGAGCGCCTCGAGCACCTCACGCCGCAGGAGCGGCGCATCCTCGACCTGCTCGCCGACGGGCTGACCAACCGCCAGATCGCCGACGAGATGTACCTGGCCGAGAAGACCATCAAGAACTACGTCTCGAACCTCCTCGCCAAGATGGGCATGAGCCGCCGCACCGAGGCCGCGGTCTTCGCGGCGCGGCGCGCGGAGCGCCAGCGCCGCTGAGTCCGCCACCGGCCGCCGCCGCCCCGGCGGGGGTACCGTCGGCGCGTGCCAACGCAGTACGGGTCGGAGGCGAACGAGCGCTGGCTGGGGTTCGAGCACCGACCCGGCGACGTCGTCGTGAGCACCCGCTCGAAGTGCGGCACGACCTGGGCCCAGATGATCTGCGCCCTGCTCGTGCACGGGACGCCCGAGCTCCCGGCGCCGCTGTCGGTGCTGTCGCCGTGGCTGGACTGGGACGTCGAGCCCGTCGACGTCGTCCGGCACCGGCTCGATGCGCAGGCGCACCGCCGGGTGATCAAGACCCACACGCCGCTCGACGGCCTCCCCCTCGACGACCGGGTCACGTACGTGGTCGTCGGCCGCCACCCGCTCGACGTCGCGGTCTCGCTGCTGCACCACGCCCGCAACATCGATCGCGACCGCTTCGCCGAGCTCAGCGGACGGCGGACGGCCGCGCCCGAGGTCGGATCCGAGCGCGAGTGGATCGACCGCTGGATCGACGACCCCACCGACCCGCGGGACCAGCTCGACACGCTGGCCGGCAACCTCCACCACCTCGCCGACGCGCGGTCGCGGGCGGCCGGGACCGACGTCGTCCTGGTCCGGTACGAGGACCTCGAGGCGGATCTCGACGGCGGCATGCGCGCGCTGGCGCGACGGTTGGGGGTGGAGGTCGACGAGGCCCGGTGGCCGGCGCTGGTCGAGGCCGCGTCGTTCGACGCGATGCGACGCGACCCGGCGGCCACCGTGCCCGATCGGCTCGGCGTCCTGCGGGACCAGCAGCGCTTCTTCCGGACCGGGCGATCGGGTGAGGGCGTCGCCGCCTGCACCGACGAGCAGCTGACGCGCTACCACCGCCGGGCCGGGGAGCTCGCCGACGCCGAGCTGCTCGCGTGGCTGCACGCGCCGGTCGCGGCCGAGGCGGTGCGGCGGTGATCTCGCTCCGCCGACCGGGCACGGCGCGCATCGAGCGGTACCTGGCCGAGCGTGCGGCGGTCGCGCCCAGCGCGCCGCCGTCCGACCACCGGCGCGGGGCCGTCCCCGCCGGGTTCCGCCGGCTCCGGGCCGAGCGCACGATCGGCGTCGGCGACGCGACGTTCGAGCGCGCCCGCGCCGGCCTGCGGGCCTGGGCCGCGCACCGCGGCGCCGGGGTGGAGGTCGTGCCGGCGGACGTCGAGCCGGCGGTCGGCTGCGACGTCGCGATCGTGACCCGCCAGGCCGGTGGGTGGGTGCTGGCGTCGTGCCGGGTCGTCGACGTCGTCGACCGCCCCGACCGCTGGGGGTTCACCTACGCCACGCTCCCCGGCCACCCCGTCTCGGGATGGGAGTCCTTCACCGTGGCGAGCTCCGAGGACGGGGTGCGGTTCGAGGTCGACGCCGTCTCCCGGCCGGCCGACCTGCTGCTGCGGCTCGGCGGCCCGGTGCCGGCGTACCTGCAGCGGCGGATGGCCGTGCGGTACCTCGACGCGCTGGAGGCGTGGGTGACCAGCCCGCCGGCCTGAGGCAGCACCAGCCCGCCGGCCTGAGGCAAGGGAACAGCCCGAGGGTGGTCAGGACCGGGGGACGCGCCACTCCAGGCGGGAGCCGCCGGTGGCGCCCGGGGAGAGCGTCGAGGAGCCCCCGAGCTCCTCGGCCCGCGCCGCGAGGTTGGCCAGCCCCGACCCGCCGAACACCTCGCCCGTGGAGCCGACGCCGTCGTCGGCGACCGCCAGGACGACCTCGTCGCCCACGGTCACCGACACCCGGGCGTGCCGGGCGCGGGCGTGCTTGGCCACGTTGGTCAGCGCCTCGCGCAGCACCGGCACCAGCTGCTCGGCGACGCTGACGTCGAGGGACTCGATCGGGCCGTCGAACTGGACGCGCACGTCGACCCCGGTGGCCACGCCGGTCTCGGTCGCGACGTCGAGCAGCTCGCCGCGCAGGCCGCCGGCGAGGGTGCGGCTGCCCTGGAGCGAGAAGATCGTGGTCCGCAGCTCGAAGATCATCTCGTCGAGGTCCGCGACCGCGGTCTCGAGCCGGGCGCGGAGCGGCTCGTCGGCGAGCGACGCCGCGGCCTGGAGGCTGAGGCCGGTGCCGAACAGCCGCTGGATCACGGTGTCGTGCAGGTCGCGTGCGATCCGGTCGCGATCCTCGGCCACCGCCATGCGCATCTCGGCCTGGCGGAGGGCGTCCTGGCTGCGCAGGTACGCCTGCTCGGCCTCGACGCGCTCGGACACGTCCCGGACGGCCGCCACCGTGTAGGTCCGGCCGTCGAGCCGGAGCGGGCTCAGGCTGATCTCCGCAGGGAAGCGGGAGCCGTCGGGCCGGACGGCCGACAGCTGGAGCCCGGACCCCATGGCGCGGGTGCGGGGGTGGCGCACGTAGCCCTCGCGCTGGCCGACGTGGGCGCTGCGGGCCTCGGCCGGCACGAGGGACTCGATCGGCGCGCCGAGCAGCTCGTCGAGGCCGCACGCGAAGAGGGCCGTCGCCGGGTCGTTGACGAAGGCGATCTCACCGCTGCTCGCGACGACGAGGATCGCGTCGGGGGCGGCGTCGAACAGCGACCAGTCGACGTCGTCGCCGTGCCCGTCGAGCAGGGCCGACCGGCCACCCATGCCTCAGCGCCGCCCGTCGTGCGGTTCCGTCGGTGCCACCGCGCAGGACCGTACACGGCGCTCGGAAGGGGTCCGCGGCGATTCGGGACCTTGGTCCCTGTCGGGTCGGCCCGCACGGAGCGGACGATGGGCGCAGTTCCAAGAGACCGTCCCGAGAGGACCACGGATGCAGACCACCCCCGCTCCCGGTGAGCAACGCTCCTGGGCGAAGGCCACCGGATTCCTGATCGCGCTCTACCTCGTCGGCCTGGCGATGATCGCCGGCATCGTGCTCGTCGCCGGTGGCGGCGACAGCGCCTCCGGTGGCAGTGGTGCCGCCAGCACGGTCGCCGTCGAGCTCTCCGAGTTCAAGATCGCCGGCGACCTCATGGCGTCACCGGGACCCGTGACCCTGCAGGTCACCAACGCCGGCACCATGGAGCACGACCTCACGATCGAGGAGCTCGGGAAGACCACCGGAGCGATCCCGCCCGGCACGACGGTGACGCTGGACCTCGGCACGGTCGACGCCGGCGACTACTCGGTCGTCTGCACGGTGGCCGGCCACGAGGGGTCGGGCATGACGGCGACGCTGCAGGTCATGGAGGGCATGGACCACTCGACCTCGGGCGCCTCGACCGGGGCCGCCGGGGCCACCGACGACCCGTCGGGCACCGCCGGTGGCTCGACGGACGGCTCGTCGGGCGAGATGGACTACACGAAGATGGACGAGGACATGCTGGCGAGCTTCGCCGAGTTCCCGGCCACGACGAAGGGCACGGGCAACCAGCCGCTCGAGCCGACCGAGGTCCTCCCCGACGGCACCAAGCGCTTCGACCTGACGGCGAAGATCGTCGACTGGGAGGTCGAGCCGGGCACGACGGTCAAGGCGTGGACCTACAACGGCATGGTGCCGGCCCCCCGGATCAAGCTGGACGTCGGCGACACCGCCGAGTTCGTCCTCAAGAACGAGCTCCCGGTCAACACCGACATCCACTGGCACGGCATCACGGTGCCCTTCGACCAGGACGGCGTCGCCCCGATCACCCAGGACCCGATCGAGCCGGGCGACACCTTCACCTACCGCTTCACGGTCACCAAGCCCGAGATCGGGATGTACCACCCGCACCTGCACGGCCAGATGGGCCTCCCGAACGGCATGTTCGGCGAGATCCAGGTGGGCGACACGCCGGTCGTCCGGGGCCGGACGGTGAGCGGCGTGCAGATCCCCGCCGACGTCACGCCGGTGCAGGACATCCCAATGGTCCTCAACGACGCCGGCGTCATCGGGTTCTCGCTGAACGGGAAGTCGTTCCCGGCCACCGAGCCGATCGTCGTGAACGAGGGCGACTGGGTCTCGATGACCTACTTCAACGAGGGCTTCCAGTCCCACCCGATGCACCTGCACCAGTTCCCGCAGCTGGTGACCGCCATCGACGGCATCCCGCTGGACCAGCCCTACTGGGCCGACACGATCCTGGTGGGTCCCGGCCAGCGCTACACGGTCCAGTTCAAGGCGTCGGCCAAGGGGACGTGGGTGTTCCACTGCCACATCCTCAACCACGCCGAGCGCGAGGACGGCATGTTCGGCATGGTGACGGCGGTGGTCGTGCAGTAGCGCCCACCGGCACGGATCGGCGCCCGAGGGCCCCGGCGGATCCGGAGTGACATGCTGTCACCGTCCGGACCCGCCGGGGCCCGGTCGCGGGGGAACGGGGGTTCCGGGTGACGATCACGATCGTGGAGACGGTGGACGCGCTGACGCCGGCGTGGCTGACCGACGTCCTGGCCGGCACGGCGGTGCTGGCGGGCGCCGACGGCGGCGAGGCCGGTGCGGTGGTGGCCGTCGAGGCGTCGCCGCTCGGCACCGGCCAGATGTGCGACAGCTACCGGCTGCACCTGTCGCTGGCCGACGGGTCGACCCGAGACCTGATCGCCAAGCTGCCGTCGACCGATCCGAACAGCCGGGCCGCCGGACTCGGCCTGCGGGCGTACGAGAAGGAGGTGCGCTTCTACCAGGAGCTCGTCGACGGCCTGGACGTGCGCACCCCTGCGGTCCACCACGCCGACATCGACACGACGACCGGCGCGTTCGTGCTGCTGATGGAGGACATGGCACCGGCCGCGCAGGGCGATCAGCTCGTCGGCTGCACGGTGGAGCAGGCCCGGGCCGCCCTGTCGGAGCTGGTCGGCATCCACGCACCGCGCTGGGGCGACCCGGCGTTGCACGACCTGGAGTGGCTCAAGGGCGACCGCGGCCCGGCACGGGACATGATGATCCAGATGCTCCCGGTGCTCTGGACGGGGTTCCTCGAGCGCTACGACGAGCAGCTGTCCGACCAGGTCCGCAGCGCCGGCGAGGTCGTCTTCGGGCGGTTGGCGTCGTTCTACGAGGACCGCGAGCCGGTCACCGTCGTGCACGGCGACTACCGGCTCGACAACCTGTTGTTCCACCCGACCGACGGGTCGGTCGCGGTGCTCGACTGGCAGACCTGCACGATCGGCCCGGGGCCCGCCGACGCGGCGTACTTCGTCGGCGCGGGGCTGCTGGCCCACGACCGGCGGGCGCACGAGGCCGAGCTGTTCGACCACTACGTGCGGGGACTCGTCGACGCGGGCGTCGACGTCGACCGCGAGGACTGCTGGACCGCCTACCGCCGCGGCACCTGGAACGGGCTCGTGATGGCGGTCGGCGCGTCGATGCTCGTCGAGCGCACCGACCGCGGCGACCAGATGTTCATGGCCATGGCGTCGCGCCACGCCCAGCACGCCGTCGACCTCGACGCCGCCGAGCTCCTCGACGCCTGACGCACCCCCGCTCTGGCGGCGGTTTCGGTCGTCAGACGACAGAAACCTCCGCCAAAGCGATGGGTGGGGGAAGTCGAGGGGGCCGACGGGGCCGGTCAGACCGTGAAGGTGCCGTCGGCGGCGCGGCGCGCCGTCGCGCCGGCGAGCCCCTCGACCATCACGCGGTCGATGAGGTCGGGATCGGCGCTCGTCGCCCACGCCATGCGCCCGTCCTCGGCCCGCACGGCGGCGAGCACGTCGGTCGGGCCCTCGCGGTCGAAGCGGACTGTCGCGGCGTCGACGTGCACCTCGCCGGCGTGGTCCCGCGGCAGCGCGTCGCGCTCGCCGAGGTCGACCCGGTCCTGGCAGTCGATGCGGGCGAAGGCGGCCGGCGGCTCGGGTGAGTAGACGGCGAAGCTGTGCTTGGTCGCGCTCCCCCCGTTGCCGTGCACCAGCCCGAGCCCGCCCTCGCGGACGAGCGGCACCATCGCCGCGATCGACTGGCCGACCGCGTTGCTGATGGCGGCGCCGGCGAAGCCGAGCCCGCCGGTCACGGTGAGCTGCCGGTCCTCGGGGAGCCCGAGCGCCGCCGACGACATCTGCACGATCGCCGGGAAGCACGCGTAGAGATCGACGTGGTCGATCCGGTCGATCGTCAGCCCGACGTGCTCGAGAGCGGTGGCGCCGGCGGCCGTGAGCGCCGGACTGCCGTCGAGGTCGTGGCGGCGGAGCACCTCCCACGTCTCGTGCGACGAGGTCACGACCAGCGGGTAGGCGCGGCGGTCGTCGGCGACGCCCGCCGCGCGGGCCGCCTCCTCGGAGGCGATCAGCAGCGCCGAGCCCATGTTCACGGTGTTGTTGGCGACCATCGCCTTCGGGTACGGGAAGGCGATCATCCGGTTGGCGTCGGATGCGTCGCGGATGTCCTCGACGCGGTGGTGCGACCGGTCCCACGCGAAGGGGTTGGTCTCGGCCACCTCGGAGAACCGGGCCCACAGCCGGGCGCAGTGGTCCCGCTGCTCGTCGACCGTCCGGCCGGCACGGACCCGGAGCGCGTCCTCGAACAGCGCGTAGGACGCGGCGGCCGAGCCCATCTCAGCCATCTCGGAGATCATCTCGGGGGCGAACCCGCCGATGACCTCGGGCTCGCCCTCCCCCGGCGACAGGTCCCACCCCGGCTCGATCCCCTGGCGCTTGAGCCGCTGCGCGCTCCACCGGGCCTCGCCGCCCAGCACGAGCGCGACGTCGAGCTCGCCGGCGGCGATCCGCTGGCAGGCGAGTCCGACGAGGTCCTGGGGTGCGGTGCCGGAGATCTCGGTGAGCGCCGTGCCGACGCCGGCGAGCCCGAGGTGCTCGGCCACGACCGCGCCCGGGTTGCGGTGCGGGAAGAACCCACCGGTCACGCCGATCCAGCCGACGCGGTCGAGCAGCGACGGCGCGCCCGCGTCCTCGGCCGCGGCGCGGGCCGCGTCGACCATCAGCTCGATCGGGCCCGGCGCCTGCGCCAGGTCGCGCTCGTCGGGCCGATCGATCGTCTGGGCCGCGCCGACGATCGCCGGCGTCGCGACGATCGCGTCCGGTGCAGGCGCGTCGGCGGCAGGCGCGTCGGCGGCGGGCGCGTTCGGTGCGGGGGTGTCGGGGCGGTCGGGCACGGCGGTCAGTCTGGCAGCGCGCCCCGACCGGTCCCCAACGGGCCGTTCACCCGGGTCCCGAGGGAACCGCCGCACCGGGCCCAACTAGACTGCCCGCCCAGATGCCCCCGGCTCACGAGGACGTCTCGGTCCGCCACCGGGACCGGTCCGGCCGCACGCATCCCGCTCCGGGTCGTCATCCGTGATCGCCCTCGTGCTCCTGCACGCCGTGGTCGGCGGCGGGATCATCACCGTCGGCGAGCGCCTGGGCCGGCGTGCGCTCTGGTTCGCGGCGGTGCCGTTCGTCGCCACGCTCAGCTGGCTCCTGGTCCTCTCGCCCGCGCTCTTCGACGGCGAGGTGGTCACGCAGTCCGTCACCTGGGTCCCGCAGCTCGGGCTCGACATCGACCTCCGGCTCGACGGGTTCGGCGCCCTCTTCGTGCTGCTGGTCGCCGGCATCGGGACGCTGGTGCTGCTGTACGCGGGCTCGTACTTCCCGCCCGTCCAGCCCGGCCTCGGCCGGTTGATCGGCCTGCTCACGCTCTTCGCCGGCGCCATGTTCGGGCTCGTCGTCGCGGACAACCTCTTCGTGCTCTACGGGTTCTGGGAGCTCACCTCGGTCAGCTCGTACTTCCTCATCGGCAACCGGTCGCAGTCGGCGACCGCGCGCGCCGCCGCGCTCCAGGCCCTGCTCACCACCGGCCTGGGCGCGCTCGCCATGCTCGTCGGGTTCATCCTGCTCGCCCAGGCCGCCGGCACCGCGAGCCTGTCGGGACTGCTGGCCGACCCGCCCACGGGCGCCACCGTGGTCCCGGCGCTCGTGCTCGTCCTGCTCGGCGCGGCCACGAAGTCGGCGCAGTACCCGTTCCACTCCTGGCTGCCCGGCGCGATGGTCGCCCCGACCCCGGTCAGCGCCTACCTGCACTCGGCGACGATGGTGAAGGCGGGCGTGTACCTCGTGGCCCGCTTCACCCCCGCCTTCGCGGCCGAGGCGATGTGGCGCCCCGCCGTCATCACGATCGGCGCGGCCACGATGTGCTTCGGCGGCCTCCGGGCGCTGCGCCAGCACGACCTCAAGCTGCTGCTCGCCCACGGCACGATCAGCCAGCTGGGGTTCATGTTCGTGCTCTTCGGCATCGGCACGCCCGAGGCGATCACCGCGGGGTGCGTGCTCCTGCTCGCCCACGCCGCGTTCAAGGCGACGCTGTTCATGGGCGTGGGCATCGTCGACCGGACGACCGGCACGCGCGACATCCAACGGCTCCCGCTGATCGCCGGCCGGTGGCCGGCCGTCGCGGCGGTCGTGCTCGTCGGCGCCGCGTCGATGGCGGGCCTGCCGCCGCTCCTCGGGTTCATCTCGAAGGAGTCGGCCTACACCGCCGTGCTGGGGTCGGGCCTCAGGTGGGGCGCGCTCGTGGCCGTCGTGGTCGTCGGGGCGTCGGTGCTCACGTTCGCCTACAGCGCCCGGATGGCGTTCGGCTCGCTGCTCGCCGGCGGTCGCGACGTGGCGCCCGTGCCCGCCGACGAGCGCCCCGCCACCCTGTTCCTCGTCCCCCCGCTGGTGCTCGTGGCCCTGACCGTCGGGCTGGGCCTGCTCCCGATGGTGCTCGACACGCCGGTGACCACGGCGGTGCAGGCGCTCGACGGCTCCGCGCCGGCGGTCCACCTCGCGCTCTGGCACGGGTTCAACGCCGCGCTCGCCCTGTCGGCGCTCACGATCGTGGCGGGCTGCGCCGTCTTCCTCGCCCGCGACCGCGTCGGCGCCGTGCTCGCCGTCGGCCACCGGATCCCGTCCGCGGGCGACGCGTACCGGTGGACCCTGCGAGCGGTGAACACGGTGGCCGACAAGGTCACCGGCGTGGTGCAGAACGGTTCGCTCCCGGTCTACGCGGGCGTGGTCCTCGCGGTGAGCACGCTGGTGCCCGCCTCGGCGCTCGTGCTCGGCATGGACGCCGACTGGTTCGGCCGGGAGGAGGCGCCGAGCGCGCTGATGATCGGCACCGGGCTCGTGGTGACGATCCAGCTCGCCGCCGCCGTCCGCGCCGCCAGCATCCACCGCCGCTACGCCGCCGCCCTGCTCCTGGCCGGCGTGGGCTACGCGATGGCCGGGCTGTTCGTGATCCAGGGCGCCCCGGACCTGGCCCTGACCACGGTCGCGGTCGAGTCGCTCTTCACCGTCCTCTTCGTGCTGGTGCTGCGCAGCCTTCCCGACCACTTCGAGCAGCGGTCGACCTGGATCGGCCAGGCCTTCCGCGTCGCGGTGTCGGTCGCGGTCGGCGCGGTCGTGTTCCTCTTCGCCCTGGCCGCGGGCAGCGACCGGTTCCCGACCACGACGTCGACCGAGATGGTGGAGAAGGCCCTCCCCGACGGCCACGGCCGCAACGTCGTCAACGTGATCCTGGTCGACTTCCGCGGCTTCGACACCGTGGGCGAGCTCACCGTCCTGACCGCAGCCTCGATCGGCGCCGTGGCGCTCGCCCGGGCGGTGCGACGCCCGGGGCGGCCGCCCCGGGGCACGGTCCCCGACCACGCCCAGGACGACATCCCGACGGCCGAGGAGGTCGCGTCGTGATCCGCCGGCTCGCCACGCTCGACGAGACCGTCCCCCTCCTGTTCCGGGTGATCATGGTCGGCTCGATCTACCTGCTGTTCGCCGGGCACAACCAGCCCGGCGGCGGGTTCGTCGGCGGCCTGGTGGCCGGCGCGGCGATCTCGCTCCGCTACATCGCAGGGGGCATCGAGGAGGTGCGACGCATCAGCCGGTGGCGGCCGTGGACCATCCTCGGCGCCGGCGTGATCGTGGCGGTGTCGACCGCGCTCGTGCCCGTCCTGCTCGGCAGGGCCGTTCTGGCCGCGGCGTACCAGCCCTACGACATCCCCGTCCTGGGCACGGTCTCGATCTCGTCCGCGCTCGTGTTCGACATCGGCGTGTACCTGTGCGTCGTCGGCCTGGTCCTGATGGTGTTCGAGGCGTTCGGCGACCGGTTCGGGTCCGAGCGGTGAGGGGCGCGACGTGAACCTCCTCCTGGCCGCGACCGCCGGCCTGCTCTTCTCGATCGGCACCTACCTGGTGATCCAGCGCAAGCTCAGCCGGATCATCATCGGCGTCAGCCTGCTCACCCACGGCGCCAACGTCCTGTTCATCATGGCGGGACGCCGCGGCGACCCGCCGCTGGTCGGCTCGGGGGACGCGACCAGGTTCTCGGACCCGCTCCCGCAGGCCATGGCGCTCACCGCGATCGTGATCTCGTTCGGCGTGACCGCGTTCCTCCTCGCCCTCGCCTACCGGAGCTGGATCCTCACGTCCGACGACGAGGTCGAGGACGACGTCACCGACCGGCTCATCGGCACGGAAGGCTTCGCGGACGCCGAGGTCGCGGACGCCGAGAGCGAGGACGTGCCCGCGGAGGACTGGGCGTGACCGCGCTGATCGCGCTCCCGATCCTCCTGCCCCTGCTCGGGGCCGGCGCGTGCATCGTCGTCGGCCGGTCCAAGACGGCACAGCGTGTGATCTCGGTGAGCGTGCTCACGGTGGTGACGGCGCTCACGATCGTGCTGGTCGTGCGGATCGACGCCGACGGCACGACGGCGATCCAGGCCGGCGGCTGGCCCGCCCCCCTCGGCATCACGCTGGTGGCCGACCGCCTGAGCTCGATCATGCTGGCGATCGCGTCCGTGATGCTCCTCGCGGTCCTCGTCTACGCGATCGGCCAGCCGGGCGCCGAGCGCAACCACGTCGGCTTCCAGTCCGTGTACCTGATCCTCGCCGCCGGCGTGTCGGCGTCGTTCCTCACCGGCGACCTGTTCACGCTGTTCGTCGCGTTCGAGATGATGCTGACGGCGAGCTACGTGCTGATCACCTTGGGCGCCCGCCGCGACCAGGTGCGGGCCGGCATGACCTACGTGGTGATCAGCCTGCTGGCCTCCGCGCTGCTGCTGAGCGCGCTCGCGCTCATCTACTCCGCGACCGGCACGGTGAACATGGCCGACCTCTCGCTGCGGATGGCCGAGCTGTCGCCGACCGTGCGGAGCGCCTTCGCGCTCTTCCTCCTGATGATCTTCGGCATCAAGGCCGGGCTGTTCCCGCTGTTCTTCTGGCTGCCCGACGCGTACCCGACGGCGCCCTCGGCGGTGACGGCGATCTTCGCCGGCCTCCTGACCAAGGTCGGCGTCTACGCCATCATCCGCACCCAGACGCTGCTGTTCCCGCCCGAGTCGCGCCCGCAGACGCTGATCCTGTGGATCGCCGGGCTCACGATGGTGGTCGGCGTCCTCGGTGCGATCGCGCAGGCGGACGTGAAGCGGATCCTGTCGTTCCACATCGTGAGCCAGATCGGCTACATGGTGATGGGGCTCGGCCTGTTCACGCTGGCCGGGCTGGCGGCCGCGATCTTCTACATCGTCCACCACATCGTGGTGAAGACGACCCTGTTCCTCACCGGCGGCCTGATCGAGCACGTGGGCGGGTCCGGCCGGCTGTCACGGGTCGGCCAGCTCGCCCGGTCCGCGCCGGTCGTGGCGGTGCTGTTCCTGGTCCCGGCGCTCAGCCTGGCCGGCATCCCGCCGCTGTCGGGCTTCGTCGCGAAGTTCGGGCTGCTGGCGGCCGGCAGCGAGCAGTCGAGGTGGTGGCTCGTGGCCGCCGCCGTGGCCGTCAGCCTGCTCACGCTGTTCTCGATGACCAAGATCTGGGCGGGCGCCTTCTGGAGCCCGGCCGAGGGCGAGCCCGAGGGCACGCCGCACGCCGTCGGGCGCCTCGGCGGACCGGCGCTGATGGTCCTCCCCACCGCGGCCCTCGCCGCGATCAGCCTCGCGGTCGCCCTGTGGGCCGGGCCGCTCTACGACCTCAGCGAGCGGGCGGCGACGGACCTCCTGCACCCGGCCGGCTACGTGCGGGCCGTGCTCGGCGACGACGTCCCCGCCCAGGCGGCGGGACGGTGACCGCCCACCAGCGGGGGACGGCGTCGCCCGCCTCCCGGCCGATGAGCAAGTTCACGGTGTGCCTCATCCTCGTGGCGGTGTGGGTGCTGCTGTGGGGCTCGGCGTCGCCGGCGAACCTGCTGAGCGGGGTCGCGGTCGCCGTCGCCCTGTTCGTCATCTACCCGAGCCAGCTGCCGCTGTGGCCGGTGCGCCGGCTGCGGCCCTGGCCGGTCGCGGTGCTGGTCGGCCGGTTCGCCGTCGACGTGGTCGTGTCGACGGCCTGGCTCGTGGTCGCGGCGCTGGCGCCGTCGTCGAAGGTCCGCTCGGCGGTGGTGTGGGTCGACCTGCAGTTCGACGACCCGGCGCTGATCACGATGGTCATCAACATGACGGCGCTCACCCCGGGATCGATGGTCGTGCGCGCCGCCCACCACGACGACGGCCGGCCGACCGTGCAGGTCCACTGCCTGGCGACGGGCGATCCGGAGCGGTTCGCCCGGACGATCGCCGGGCTCGAGGTCCGCTGCGTCCGCGCGGTCGGGACCCGGGAGCAGCTCGCCGCGCTCCGGCCGGTGCCCGAGGACTGCGGCATCTGCGACGGCCCAGAGGACCCCCGGGAGCGGGAGGCCCTGCCATGACGACGATCGCGCTCGTCGCGCTCGGGATCGCCGCGGTGTGCTTCGCCGCCCGGCTGGTGCTCGGCCCCACGCTGTCGGACCGGGTGATCGGGCTCGACGGTCTGGTGCTCGTCGGCGTGTCCACCGTCGCCATCCGCTCGGTCGTCACGGGCAACGGCTCGTTCCTGCCCGTGCTGGTCGTCGTGACGCTGGTCGGGTTCGTCGGCACGGCCGCGTCGGCGCGCTTCATCGAGGCCCGGGTCGACGACGGCGACGTGCCCGGCGACGTCGTCGAGGACGACACCGCCGACGGAGGGGCGGCGACGTGAGGACCGCGGCGTCCGAGGTCGTGCTGCTGGTGGGATCGCTGCTGATCCTGGTGGCCGGCATCGGCGTCCTGCGGTTCCGCCCCGCGCTCGGCCGGCTGCACGCCCTGACGAAGGCGTCGACGCTCGGGGTGGTGCTGGTGCTGGTGGGCGCCGCGATCGCCTCGCACCGGACGAACGACTGGACGTCGCTGCTCCTGGCCGCGGCCCTGCAGCTCGCGACCTCCCCGATCTCGGCGTCCCTGATCAGCCGGTCGACCTTCCTCGTCGGCGACCAGGAGGCCGTGGCCGACGAGGCCTGACGCCGCCCGGCCGGGCCCGCGGCACCCTCGACGTGGGGCACGGTGCGCCGCCCCGTTCGATGCCCCCGGTAGGATCTCAGCCTTGGACGTGATCCGTCGCCCCCGGTCCCGTCAGCTCGTGATGCTGCTCGCCCTCGTGCTCGCGTCCGCCCTCGTGGCCGCGGCCTGCGGCGGCGACGACGGCGCGTCCGGCTCCGAGGGCGACCAGCCCGCCGCCGGGGCCCCGTGCCCGACCGACCTGGCCGACGGCACGACCGAGATCACCCTCTGGCACCCGTACAACACGCTCACCAAGACCACCCTGGAGTCGATCGTCGAGGCCTACAACGCCTCGCAGACGAAGGTGCACGTGGACGTCGAGTCGCAGGGCAACACCATCGAGCTCCAGAAGAAGTTCAGCGACTCGATCGGCAACCCCGACACGCTGCCCGACCTCGTCTTCACCGAGGACACCAACCTGCAGTTCATGAGCGACTCTGGCGTCGTGGTGCCGGCGACGTCGTGCCGGGGATCGGACGCCGAGGGCGCCGAGTACCTGGACGGCCTGCTGCCGGCGGTCACCTCCGCCTACACCGTGGGCGACACGCTGTGGCCGGCGGCGTTCAGCGTCTCGACGCTCATGATGTACGCGAACAACGCCGAGCTGAAGGCGGCGGGCCTCGAGCCGGACGTCTTCCCGCAGACGCTCGACGAGCTGCGGACGATGGCGGAGAAGATCAAGGCGGCCAACCTGCCCGGGGTGACGGCGCCGCTCGTCATGAAGCTCGATCCGTGGGTGCTCGAGACGCTCCTGACCGGCTCGAAGCAGCTGATCGTCGACGAGGACAACGGCCGCTCCGCGCTGGCGGGCGCGTCGGAGCTCGACAACGACCGCTCGACGGCGGTCCTGGACTGGATCCAGGGGATGGTCGCCGACGGCCTGCTCCAGACGATCCCGTACGGCGACAGCATCGACGACTTCCTGGCCTTCAGCCAGGGCAACGCCAGCTTCATCATCAGTGGCCAGCGATCGATCACCACGGTCGCCGCGGTGATGGACGGCCAGGACGGCGGGATCGACATCGACGGGGCCCCGAGCACCGAGACCCTGCAGAAGCTCGACATCGACGCCGGGCTCTTCCCCGGCCTCGAGGAGGCCGGCCAGTCGGGCGTGTCGGGCAGCGCCGGCTACGTCGTGGACACGTCCGACGCCGAGGTCGCGGCGGCCTGGGACTTCATGAAGTACTTCAACGCCCTCCCCCAGCAGCAGCGCTGGGTGCTCGAGGGCTCCTACCTCCCGTCCAGCCAGTCGGTGATCGACTCGCCCGAGGTGCAGGCGGCGTTCGACTCGACGAGGGCCGGCCGCTGGACGGCCACGGTGGCCGAGGGCATGACGGACCTCGACCCCGACTTCCCCGGTCCCCTCGTCGGCCCGTACAACGAGTACCGCGACGAGCTGATCGGCCTGCTCACGAAGGTCGCGGACGGCGCCCCGGTCGGGGCCACCCTGACCGAGAGCTCCGACGCCATCACCGAGCTCCTCCGGAGCTACCGGTCCGAGGTCGGCGGCTGAGCCGACCGTCGGCGGTCAGTCGAATCGCGTCAGGATGATGCGCCCGTCCCGGTCGGGCGCCGACGGGGCCAGGTCCGCGACCACGAAGGCCCGCTGCAGCCAGCGGTCCGTGCCGTCGAAGCGCGCCGCGTAGGACGAGCGACCGTGGACGGCGACCGTGTTGTCCACCACGAGGCAGTCGCCGGCCTCGAGCACCACCGACACGAGCCGCTCGGCCACCGCCCGGCCCAGCTGGTCGAGCGCGGCCTGCGCAGCGGGGTCGTTGCCGCGCATCAGCTCGGCGTCGTACCAGAACGTGGGGCGGGCCTCGGTGCCCCCGATGACGGCGCGCGGGCCGTGCTCGGAGGTCGCCACCAGCACGGCGCCGTCGTCCGCTCCCGACGGTCGGGGGCCGCTCAGGAACGACTCGTCGACACCGCACACGAACCGGGCCTGGCGGAGCACGGCCACCGTGTCGGCGTCGAGCGCGTCGATGACGTCGTGGACCGAGCACAGCGTGGTGCGGGCGTCGGGGTGGCCCCGCAGGCACAGCAGGACCAGGTAGCGGGGCGCGTGGGGGTGGAAGGCGGTCTCGGTGTGGAACGCCAGGTCGACGCGCGACGAGGTGGAGACCTGGCGGTCGGCACCGGCGACCGTCGGGACCAGGTTCTGGACGAGGTCCCCGCCGTGCTCGGGCAGGTAGCCCACGGGCTGGCCGAGCCGCCGGGCGACGGCCAGGAGCGCCAGCTCGCTGGTCCGGTCCTTGTCGACCGGGTCGGCCGGGTGCGCGGGCGTCGCCGGCAGGTCGCCGACGGGCACGCCCCGGACGAGCAGCGCACCGTCGCGCGGCGGGGCGTCCTGCAGCGCGACGAGGGCGTCGAAGACCGCGGGCGGCAGCGACCGACCCGCGCGACCGGCGGCGCCGACGAACCGCTCGGCGCCGACCTCGGCGTCGGGCGGCTGCGGCAGGGCGCACCCTGGCTCCCACGAGACTGACACGACCATTTCAGGATGATACCGCGCCTGGCTCACCTGTTGCAGCCCTCCGACCCCGACCGCACCAGGGCCGCGGCGCCGGCGACGTCACTCGGGATCGATCGCCCCGGTCTCCTCCCACACCGCCTCGAGCACGTCGAGGTGCTCGGCTGCGGAGCTGCGCAGGCGGTGCGCCACCCCGGCCACGAGGACCTCCACCACCGCCAGCACCGCGACGTAGCTGTCGAACGGACCGACGTCGTGGGACTCGACCGCCACGACGACCTCGGCGTCGGTGGCGAGCGGCGAGAGCGGCGAGTCGGTGACGGCCAGGACCAGCACGCCCCGAGCCCGGGCGGCCCCGACCGCGTCGAGGACCCAACGGTCGTGGCGGGGCAGGTCGATGCAGAGCAGCACGTCGCCCTCGGCGGTCCTCGACAGGAGCCGGCCGACGGCGACGGCGCTGCCGCCGAGCTCCTCGACGCCGTCGCGCACCATCGACAGGTGCGTGACGGCCTGGCGGCCGACACCCGAGCCGGCGTCGCCGCTCAGGACCAGGACCCGGCGACGGCGCTGGGAGAGGAGGGACACCGCGCGGTCGACGTCGTCGCGGGCCAGCGACGCGAACGTGCCGCGGATCGACGCCTCCGCCGCCTCGGCCAGGGCGCCGACCAGGTCGCCGGGCGCCGGTCGGCGGATCTTCTCGGTCGCCGGGCGCAGCCGGCCGCTGATCTCGGCCCGGACCGCGTCCTGCAGGCCGCGGAAGCCTGCGTAGCCAAGCCGGTCGGCCAGCCGCACGACCGAGGCGCCGCTGGCCCCGGCCCGGGCCGCGACCTCGGCCACGGTCCCGAAGGCGACCAGCTCGCGGTCGGCCGCCACGACCTCCGCCACCTTGCGCTCGGCGGGCGAGATCGATGCCCCGGCGGACGCGAGCCGTTCCGACACGCTCCCGCCACCCGTGCGCTCCTGAACCACGCCCCATGATGACCCACGGCGCGGCCCGCGCCCGGAGCCGGCCACGGGCCGATGCCGCTGCGCCGGACGGGCGGTCCCGCCGGGCAGACTGACCGGGTGCACGAGACGGCTCCCGACGACGCTCCGCCCGCCTCCCTCGCCCCCGGTCCCGGCGGCGCGGACGAGGACGCCCCCTCGGAGCTCCTGACCTACGAGCTGCTCACCGAGGGCGAGGCGTCGCCGGCGACGAACATGGTGATCACCGCGCTCGGGCAGGTGCTGGCCCGGCACGAGGACCGCACCGAGGGCGCCGTCGCCGACTACATCCCCGAGCTCGCCAAGGTGGACCCGGACCGGTACGGCGTCGCGCTCGCGAGCGTGCACGGGCGGGTGTACACCGCCGGTGACTGCTCGACCCCGTTCACGATCCAGTCGGTCTCCAAGCCGTTCGTCTACGCCCTCGCGCTCGAGGACCTGGGCCTCGACCGGGTCGCCGAGCACATCGACTTCGAGCCGAGCGGGGAGCCGTTCAACGCGATCAGCCTCGACGAGGCGTCGGGCCGGCCGTCGAACCCGCTGATCAACGCCGGTGCCATCGTGTCGACGTCGCTGGTCGCCGCCGACGGCCCCGCCGAGCGGTTCGCCCGCATCCGCGAGCGGCTGTCGGCGTTCGCCGGGCGCGAGCTCGAGCTGGACGACGCCGTCTACGCGTCGGAGTCCGCGACCGGCGACCGCAATCGGGCGCTCGCCCACCTCGCCGCCTCGTCCGGCGTGCTCGGCGCGCCGGTCACCGAGGCCGTCGACACGTACTTCCGGCAGTGCTCGCTCGTCGTCACCGCCAGGGACCTGGCGGTCATGGGCGCCACGCTCGCCAACTCCGGCATCAACCCGGTCACGGGGGAGACCGTGATCCACGAGTCGACGGCGATGACCGTGCTGTCGGTGATGGCCACGTGCGGGATGTACGACGACTCCGGCGAGTGGATGGTCCGGGTCGGCCTGCCGGCCAAGAGCGGCGTCGGGGGCGGGATCGTCGCCGTCCAGCCCGCCGAGTTCGGCATCGGCACCTTCAGCCCGAGGCTCGACAGCCGGGGCAACAGCGTGCGAGGGATCGCCGCGCTGCAGGACCTGTCGGGCACCTTCGGGCTCCACCTGCTCAACCACCACCGGGTGCCGCGCTCCGCGATCGCCGGTCGCGACGGCGGCGACGGCGAGCTCCGGCTGACGCTGCGCGGCGAGCTCGACTTCATCGCCATGGAGGAGATCGCGCACGAGCTCGTCGGCTTCGCCGTCGGCACCGAGGGCCGAGGCGGCACGGTGACGCTCGATGTCACGAACGTGACGCTCGTGCGCTCCGCCGTCGAGCAGTTCCTGCTGCAGGCGGTCGACCGGTTGCGAACCTTCGACGTCGAGCTGCAGATCGTGGACCGCACCGACGGCGGCTGATCTCAGGCGGGTTCGAGCACCCTCGGCGCCTCGAACGGACGACGGGCCGAGACGACCAGCAGGAAGGCGCCGACGAACACGGCGACCATGGCCGGGATGGCCACGCCCGAGTCGTTGGCGAGCCCGCCGGCGACGCCGAAGCCGACCAGGACGGCGAGCGTCGTGCGCCACGCCGGCGACCGCTCGAAGCGACCGGCGCGCCGCCCGGCCAGCAGCGCGGCGCCGAGTGCGAACACCCCGACGACGACGACGGCCCAGGTCCACGTGCTCGTCGTGAGCACGCGCACGTTGGAGTCGATCTTCCGGTGGACCACCTCGGCCATCGCCGCAGGGCCCGACGACACGAACCGGCCGACGTGGCTGCCGCTGCCCACGGTCGCGTCGAGCGCGCCGAGGACGAGCACGACGCCGAGGGTGGCGGCCCCGGCGAGCAGCACGCGCCGCACGCCGATGCGCACGCCGGACCAGGCGGTGGCCGCGAGCACGGCGGTCGGGACGAGCACCAGCGCCCCGCCGAAGTCGGCGCCCATCACCGGCGCCACCTGGAGGACGGTCACCACCGCGAACAGGCACGCCGCCGCGAACACGCCGTCGCCGCGGACCTGCTGCGACGCGACCCACGAGCCGGCGACGACGATCACGGCGGCGCCGAGGACGGCGAAGCCGAGGTTGCCCATGCCGTAGTACCGGGCGGCCGTGAGCGGGGTGTAGCCGAACAGGCTGAGGTCCTGCAGCACGCCGCCCGACGCGGCGTCGACGACCATGATCACCAGCGTGACTGCGGCGACGGCCACGAGCGGGCTCAGGGGGTGGCGGCGGAACCGCACCGCGACGGCCGCCACGGCGGTGGCGCCGAGCGCGATGCCCGTCGCCGCGACCGCCGGCTGCTGGAGCGGCACGGGGGCGAGCCGGTAGAGGAAGGTGACCGCCGGCAGCCCGGCGCAGGCCAGGGCGAGCCGCTCGGTGACCGAGAGCAGCCGGCCGGGCCACGACCCCTTCGCCGGGCCGGTCCCGTCACGGCGGCGTCGCCGCGCGCCCGACAGCGCGACCAGGGCGGCGGCGTAGACGATCGCCTGGACGACGATGAACGCGACCGTGATGCTGCCCGAGAGCCCCTCCCGGAGCACCGTCCGCTCGTGCAGCTCCTGCACCGCCGCCAGGTCGGACGGCTCCGAGCTGACCGCGAGCGGGCGGCCGACCATGGTCGTGGGCACCTCGACGCCGAGCGCGCCGAGCACGGTCGGCGCGACGTCGGTGAGCACCGACAGGCCGGCGCGCTGCGTCGACGGGCTCCAGATGGCGCCGGCCCGCTCGCCGGCCACGGCGATCGGCGTCAGCCGCCAGTGCGAGGCGGGCGCGACCCCCACCACCACGACGAGCAGGTCGGGGTGGTCGGTGACGATGCGGCCGACGAGGTCGTCGGCGACGCGGACCTGGTCGAGTCGCCGCTCGTGCCGGGCGGCGCGGTCCGCAGCCGTCATCGCCCGGTCCGCCGGCCACGGCTCCTGGGACCCGCCGGCGTCGACGAGCACCACCCCCGGTGTGGCGGCGGCGGCGCCGACCTCGGCCGAGACCCGCGCCGCGCCGAGCGCCGCGAACGGCCCCGGCGCCGGGGCGAGCTCGCCCGGCACGGCGCGGTCGATGCGCCCGTCGGCGTCGGCGAGGGCGAGGGCGCCGGTGGCGGGCACCGCCCGCCGCCCGGTCGCGAGGTCCGTCGGTCCGTCGGTCCTCGCCCCCAGGTAGGTCGTCGACAGGCCGGCCTCGTGCAGGGCGTCGCCGAGCGCACCGGCGGTCCCGTAGGCGTTGGTGCGCCGCTGCGGCACGCGCCGGCTCACCACCCGGGCGCTGCCGTCGGGTTGTGCGACGACCGCGACCTCGGGTGCGGTCGGCGGCAGCCACGGCGTCGGCCAGGCCCCGACCGCCACCGGCTCGTCCCCGCCTCGGGCACCCATCGTCACGGGTCCGCCGGCGCCCAGCGAGGCGTAGGACGCGGCCTGGTCCTCGGAACCCGTCGGGATGCGGGGCGTGAGTGCGCCGCCGGTCGATCCGAGCAGGCGGGCGATGTTGGGCATGACCCCGCGGTCGAGGTCGGCGAGGCTCGTGTTGGACACGGTGACCAGCACCATCGAGCGCGACGACGAGGCCGCGACCGGCGAGCCGCCCCCGCCGCGCCCCCATGCCGGCACCGCCGCGGCGAGCAGGACTGCCGCCGCCACGGCCAGCATCCCGACCCGCCGCGACCGCACGGTCCCGACCCGCGCCGCGAGGCCGCGGACGATGTCGACCGCCTGGGCGCCGCGGTGGCGGAACCCGGCCAGGCTGCGACCCGTGTGCTCGTGCTCGAGGGCGAGCGGCACCTCGACGACGCGGCAGCCGGCCCGGATCGCGTCGACCGTCATCGAGGCCTCGAGGCCGAAGCGCGGTGCCAGCACCAGACGCCGCAGGACGTCGGCGCGCACCGCCCGCTGGCCGGAGAGCGCCTCGACCGGGGTGTAGCCGCAGAGGCGTTGGATCGCGCGCGTCGTCCCGCGCTTCACCGTGCCGAACCCACCCCGCCCGGCCGCCGGCGGGAAGACCGCGATGGCCAGGTCGGCCGTCCCCGCGAGCACCGGGTCGAGCAGCCCGACGGCGCGACCGGCCGTCCCGCCGAGGTCTGCGTCGAGCAGCAGGTAGGTGCCGGCCTCGGGGGTGTGGTCGATGGCGGCGCGCACGGCGCCTCCCTTGCCGAGGTTGTGCGGCAGCACCAGCACCTCGGCGCCGGCCGCACGCGCCCGTTCGGCCGTGTCGTCGACCGAGCCGTCGTCGACCACCACGCAGCGATCGACCCGCCCGGTGGCGAGCACCGACGACACCGTCCGCCCGACGTCGCCCGCGTCCCGGGCGGGCACGACGGCCACCACCGGACCGGCGAGCGGTCGGAGCTCCCCCTGACCGTCCCCTTCCATGGGGTCACTCTTGCACCCGGGCTCCGCGGCCGGACGTCGCGGCCTCGCGTTCGTCGTGGCGGCACCCGAGCGGCACCGTCGAGCCCGATTCCATAGGATGACTTACGGAGCGGCGCCGCCCGCACCCAGGGGCCGAGCCGCCGCACGTCGCCACGACCTGGCCGGCCACCACGACCACAGGGGGAACGACATGACCGAGGCCTGGATCATCGACGCGTGCCGCACGCCGCGAGGGACCGGGAAGGTGGGCAAGGGCTCCCTGGCCCACCTCCACACGCAGCGCCTCGGCGCCACCGTCCTCGCCGCGCTGGCCGAGCGGACCGGGCTCGACACCGCCGACGTCGACGACGTGATCTTCGGCTGCTCGTGGCAGGTCGGCACCCAGAGCGGCGACCTCGGCCGGATGGCCGCCCTGGACGCCGGGTACCCGGAGACCGCCAGCGGGGTCACGCTGGACCGCTTCTGCGCCTCGGGCATCACCGCCGTGAACCTCGCGGCCGCGAGCGTCATGTCGGGGCTCGAGGACGTCGTCGTGGCCGGCGGCGCCGAGATGATGTCGTCCTACAAGCAGAACGCCCCGAAGAACCGCAACCCGTTCATGGACAACGGGAACCTGCACCTCCGGGCCCTGCACCCGCAGACGAACCAGGGCGTCGCCGCCGACGCGATCGCCACCCTCGAGGGCATCCCGCGGACGGCGCTCGACGCGCTCGCCGCCGAGTCGCAGCGCCGGGCCGAGATCGCCATCAAGGAGGGCCGCTTCGAGCGCTCGCTCGTGCCCGTGCTGGACGAGGACGGGACCGTCGCCCTCGACCGCGAGGAGTACCCGCGACCGGGCACGACGGCCGAGGCGCTCGCCCAGCTGCCCGCCTCCTTCGAGCAGCTCGCCGACCTCCCGCTCGACGAGGACGGCACCACCTACCGCGACATGGTCCTCGCCCGGTACCCCGGGCTCGAGATCACCCACGTCCACCACGCCGGCAACTCGTCGGGGGTCGTCGACGGCGCCGCCGCCATCCTCGTCACCAGCCCCGAGTACGCAAGGGCCCACGGCCTGACGCCCCGGGCGAAGGTGCGGGCGATCGCGAACCAGGGCGACGACCCGACCCTGATGCTCAACGCCCCGGTCCCCGCCACCCGCAAGGTGCTCGAGCGGGCCGGCATGACGCTCGACGACATCGACCTGTTCGAGGTCAACGAGGCCTTCGCCGTCGTGCCCGAGAAGTACATCCGCGACCTCGACGTCGACCGGGAGAAGATCAACGTCAACGGCGGGGCGATCGCCCTCGGCCACCCGATCGGCGCGACCGGCAGCCTCCTGATCGGCACCGTGCTCGACGAGCTCGAGCGCCGGGACCAGAACGTCGGCCTCGTCACGATGTGCGCCGCGGGCGGCATGGCCCCCGCGATCGTGCTCGAGCGCGTCTGACGCCGGGCTCGCACCGACCACCGCACGCCCCCACCCGCACGCCCTCGAACACCCACACGCCCTCGACCCCACACGCCCTCGACCCCACAAGGACACCGCACCATGTCGATCGCCATCAACGAGGACCACGTCGCGCTCGCCGGCACGGTCTCGGACTTCCTCGTGAAGCACCGCTCCCGAGAGGCGGCCCGCGCGCTGCTCGACGGCGCACCCGAGGCCCTGCCGTCCTTCTGGGGCGACCTCGCCGAGCTGGGATGGCTCGGGCTGCACCTGCCCGAGGCGTCGGGAGGGTCGGGCTTCGGCCTCCCCGAGCTCGTGGTGGTGGTCGAGGAGACCGGCCGGGGCCTGATGCCGGGACCGTTCGTCCCGACGGTGATCGCCTCGGCCACGATCGCGGCGGCCGGGTCGGACGAGCAGCGGAGCGCGCTGCTGCCGGGCCTGGCCGACGGCTCCACCACGGCCGCCGTCTCGCTCGAGGGCGACCTCACCGTCGACGGCGGCCGCGCCTCGGGCTCGGTCCGGACCGCGGTGGGGGCCGGGGTCGCCGACGTCCTGCTCGTGCCGGTCGGCGACGACGTCGCGGTCGTGACGCTGCGCACCGGCGACGGCACCGCGGCCGGCGTGCAGCTCGAGGTGCCGCCGAACCTGGATCCCAGCCGGCCGTCGGCCCGCGTCACGCTCGACGGTGCCGAGGCCCAGGTCCTCGCCGGCGCCGCCGGCACGCTGGTCGACCTGGCCCGCCTCCTGTTCTCCGCCGAGGCGGTCGGCATCGCCCGGGAGTGCACCGAGCAGGCGGCCGAGTACGCCAAGGAGCGCCAGCAGTTCGGCCGCCCCATCGCCATGTTCCAGGCGGTGAAGCACCACTGCGCCAACATGCTCGTCGCCACCGAGCTCTCGACCGGCAACGTCTGGGACGCCGCCCGCACCCACGGCGGCGACGACCGCGAGTTCTCGGCCGCGGCCGCCGCGGCGGCGACGCTCGCGGTGCCGGCCGCCGACCTGTGCGCCCAGCTCAACATCCAGGTCCACGGCGGCATCGGCTTCACCTGGGAGCACGACGCGCACATGTACCTGCGGCGCGCGACCGCCGTCGAGGCGATCGTCTCGGCCGACCGGGCCGCCGCCGACCTGACCGACCTGCACCGCGCCGGTGTGCGCCGGAGCGTGACCATCGAGCTCCCGCCCGAGGCCGAGGCCATCCGGGACGAGGTGCGCGAGGTCGCGGCGAGCATCACGGGCCTGTCCGCCGAGGAGCAGCGCACGAAGCTCATCGACTCGGGCTACGTCATGCCGCACTGGCCCCGCCCGTGGGGCCGCGACGCCGGCGCCGTCGAGCAGCTGGTGATCGAGGAGGAGTTCGCCGCCGCGGGCGTCAAGCGCCCCGGCTACGGCATCACCGGCTGGGTGATCCTGACGCTGATCCAGTACGCCACCGACGACCAGATCGCCCGCTGGGTGCGCCCCGCGCTCGAGCAGGAGGTCATCTGGTGCCAGCTGTTCAGCGAGCCCGACGCCGGCTCCGACGCCGCCGGCGTCAAGACCCGGGCGACCCGGGTCGACGGCGGCTGGCTGGTCAACGGCCAGAAGGTGTGGACCAGCGGCGCGCACGTGGCCGGCTTCGGCTTCGCCACCGTGCGGACCAACCCCGACGTCCCCAAGCACGAGGGCATCACGATCATGGTCCTCGACATGCACGCCGAGGGCGTCGAGGTGCGGCCGCTCAAGATGCCGATGGGCACCTCGGAGTTCAACGAGGTCTTCTTCAACGACGTCTTCGTGCCCGACGACGACGTGGTCGGACCGGTCGACGGCGGCTGGACGGTCGCCCGGGCCACGCTCGGCAACGAGAGCGTGAGCATCGGCGGCGGCCAGGGCGGCATGGCGATGCCCGCCGAGGGGCTCGTCGACGCGCTGGACGCCAACCCCGACCGCCTCGCCGGCGGCGCCGAGCGCGTGGGGCGCTACGCGGCGAGCACCCGGGCGTGCGACATCCTCAACCTGCGCAGCGCGCATCGCGCCGTCGCCGGCGCGGCCCCCGGGCCCGAGGGTGCGATCACCAAGCTCGTCCTGTCGGAGAACCTGGCCGAGGCGGCCGCCGTGCTCAACGCGCTGAACCCCGACGCGGCCTACCTCGACGCCGCCGGCCTCACCTCGGGCGGCCTCGTGCTGTGGCACCGCGGCATGTCGATCGCCGGCGGCACGTCGGAGATCAAGCGCAACCAGATCGGCGAGCGCATCCTCGGCCTGCCGCGGGACCCGCTGATCAAGTAGGGCACCTCGCGCTCGCGACCGACCGCTTCGGCGGCGCTGATCGTCGGATCACGACGGACGGCGCCCCCGAAGCGTGCCGGGGCGGCGGCGGAGCGGGCTGGTCAGGACAGCGTGACGTCGGGCGCGGGCTCCGCCGGCGGGACCGACTCCCCCAGGCGGACGACGACCACGCCGGCCAGCACGATCCCCGCCCCCACCAGCTGCACGGCGAGCGGGACCTGCCCGAGCAGCAGCCAGGCGAAGCCGATGGCGGCGATGACCTCGGTGAGCGCCACGAAGGACGCGAGCCGCGAGCCGAGCCGCCGCGTCGCGGCGATGCCGGTCACGTAGGCGAACGCCGCCGTCACCAGCCCGAGCACCAGGATCGGCACCCACCACGGGACGGCGACGGACCGGAACGCGACCGGGTCGGCGGTGGCGGTCACGGGCAGCACCCCGACCGCGCACGCCGCGCCCAGCACGACCGCCCCGACCACCAGGCCCGATGCCGCCAACGTGATCGGGGGCAGCCCGGAGGAATCGTCGGCCGACATCACGAAGTACGTCGCGGCGCCGACCATGGCCGCGAGCGCCCACAGAACGCCCACGACGTCCACGCCGCCGTCCGAGGCGCCGCTGCCGAACAGGTCGAGCAGCAGCGGGAGCCCGCAGAGCGCGATCCCCGCGCCGAGGACCGTGAGCCGGCTCGGGGGCTGGCGGTGGACGACCCACATCCACCCGACCACGGCCACGGGCGCCGTGTACTCGACGAGCAGCGCGACCCCCACGGGCAGCCGCGACACGGCGTAGAAGTAGCAGAGCTGGGTGGCCGCGACGGCCAGCACGCCGTAGGCGACGATCGTCCCGGCGTTGCGGCGGAGGACCTCCGACCGGCCCTGCACCGCACGGAGCCCGGGCACCACGAGCACGACCGCCGCCACCGCGACCCGGGCCGTCACCGCCGCCCCCGCCGTCCAGCCGGCGTCCATCAGCGCGGATGCGAGCGAACCCGACAGGCCGAACGACGCGGCCGACACGACCGCCAGCGGGAGCCCGGCGCGCAGGTCCGCGGCACGCGCGGTCTCGACGGTCTCGGTCACGGGCCCCGACCGCCCGCTCAGCGGACGAAGCGGATGTCGAGCGAGCGCAGGTACGTGTGGAGCCCCGCGTCCTGCACCGGGAAGAGGTGCGCCGGCGCGCCCGAGTCGTTCACGTGCGCGTGCCAGAGGCCCGGCGGCGTCACGAACGCGGCTCCGGGCTCCCAGTCGACGCGGACCGGGTCCACGATGTCGCCCCGCTCGTCGAGCTCGTCGCCGACGAGCGTGTGGCAACCCGGCCGGCAGTCCACGATCAGGTCGAGCGCCACCGACTGGTGGCGGTGCGGTCGCTGCACGGCCCCGACGGGCAGCAGGCCGAACATGGCCCACAGCACGTGGGTGGCGGTCAGCGTCTGCGGCTGCGAGGCGCCGGCGAGCAGGACGCTCACGCGGTTGCGGTCCGCCGCCCGCGGGTCGGACGCGACGAGGTCCAGCTGGCGCCGGATCTCCGAGGCCTCCCAGCGCGTCGCGCCGAAGCGCGCCTCGACCGGTGCGACGCCCAGGTACCGCAGCAGCGGCTCGTCGGTCACGCGGTAGATCACCGCCGCCTCGGCCTCGGAGACGGCGTCGACGCGGTGCACCGCCGGCGCCCCCGCCGGCAGCACGACCACGTCGCCGGTCGACCACGGCAGCACGAGGTCGGCCAGCTCGGTGACGCCGCTCCCCCGCAGCACGACGTGCAGCTCGGAGGTGGCGGTCGCCGAGGTCCGGAGGGCCTCGCCGGAGCGGATGTGGACGAACGACGCCAGGAGCGCCGGGCTGGTCGCCGGCCCCTCGCTGCCGGCCACGGCCGTGCCGAGCTCGGCCGAGAGGTCGAGGTGCTCGATGCCCGTCCCGTGGTCGCCGATGAAGGCGGACGGGAAGGAGCGGATCGGCACGCGGGGCGTGTGCCCGGAGCGGATCGGGTCGGCGGCGGCCGTGTACTCGAAGTACCGGGCGTCGGTCGCCCAGTCCTCGGTGACGGCGCCGACGGGCAGCCCGCCTTCGGTCAGGGTCATGACCCCAGACTGCCCCCCGTCCGCACGGGTCGCCACCCCGCCGGATCGGCCTCCTCGACCAGCCCGGCCCGCTCCAGGGCGAGAAGGTGGGCGAGCACCGAGCGCCCCGCAGGCGCGTGCAGCTCGGGCCGCACGTCGGCGTACATGACGGCCACGAGCTCGTCGACCGTGCGGGTCCCGCCGTCGAGCAGCTCGAGGATCTGTCGGTCCCGCTCGAGTCGGTGGTCGACCAGCGCCGCGACGTACGGCCCCGGGTCCGTGATCGGCGGACCGTGCGTCGGCAGGTAGGTGCCGTCCCGCCCGTCCTCCCGACGGTCGACCAGGCGCCGGAGGCCGGCCACGTAGGCGGCCATGTCGCCGTCGGGCGGCGACACGACGGTCGTCGACCACCCCATCACGTGGTCGCCCGGGAACAGCAGGCCCCGCTCCCCCTCGGCGTAGCAGACGTGGTTCGAGATGTGGCCCGGCGTGTGGAGGCACTCGAACCGGAACCCGTCGCCCTCGAGCACGTCGCCGTCGCGGACCGCGACGTCGGGCACGAACTCGCGATCGCCGGACTCGTCGACCTCGACCTCGTCGGCGGCGTCGGTCGCGTCGACCTCACCGCCGGCCGGTGACCGCGTGTCGGCGTCACCGGACGTCGCCTCGGGCGGGTGCGGCCCGAAGCCGTACGTCGGCGCCCCCGTCGCCCGGCTGATCGCTCGCGCCGCCGGCGAGTGGTCGGCGTGCGTGTGGGTGACGAGCACGTGGGTCACGCGCCGACCGTCGAGGGCGGCCAGGACCGCCTCGACGTGGGGGGCCAGGTCCGGACCGGGGTCGATCACCGCCACCTCGCCGTCGCCGACCAGGTAGGTCCCGGTCCCCCAGGCCGTGTACTTGCTCGGGTTCTCGGCGACCACCCGCACCAGGCCGGGCGACACGTCGACGGCCCGGCCGTACTCGGGATCGAACTCGGTCAGGAAGCGCAGCGCCACGCGGTCACGCTACGGCGTTGCTCAGGATCTCCGCTGCGCTGTGCTCAGGCCCTCCGCTGCGCTCTGCTCAGGCATCCTCGTCGAAGTACGCGTCGTCCTCGTGGTCCCGGTGCCGCCAGTAGCCGGTGAGCGACACCTGCTCCCTCGGCAGGCCCACCTCTCGCCGCACGTAGCGCCGCACCGCCGTGATGCAGCGGCTCTCGGCCCCGCCCCACACGTAAGCCGTCGGGGCGGGGGGCGCCGCCGCTCGCACCGCATCGTCGAGCAGCGAGGTGGTGCCGGGCTCCGCCCCGGCGCGGTCGAGCCACGTGACCTCGACGCCGTCACGCTCGGGCAGCGCCTGGCGCTGGTCCATCGACGCGACCTCGGCGAACACCCGGACGGGGGTGCCGAGGGGCAGCGACTCGATGATCGCCGCCGTCGCGGGGAGGCCGGTCTCGTCGGCGACGAGGAGGTACTCGGTCGTGGTCGGGGGCGGGGCGTACGCCGTGCGCGGCCCCCACAGCGCGACCGGGTCGCCCGGCGCGGCCCGCTGGGCCCACGCGGAGGCCGGGCCCTCGTCGCCGTGGAGCACGAACAGCACGTCGAGCTCCTTCGTGTCGGGGCGCCACTCGCGCATCGAGTAGTACGCCCCGACCGGCCGCTCGTCCTGCGGCATGTCCCCCACCGACTCCCAGCTGAAGCCCTGGTCGATCGTGAGCTCCGTCCGACCGGGCGGCGGCAGCAGCACGTAAAGGAACGTGTCGGGCCCGAGGGGGGCGAACGTGTCGAGGTCGCCGCCCCGGAAGGTGATGCGCCGGAGGTGCGGGTGCTCGTCGACGACCCGCACGACACGGGTGAGCATCGTCCGGATGCCGCCCATCTCGGCGATGACCCGCTCGGCCGACGTCGTGCCGGGCTCGCCCGAGCGCTCGCGGGCCGTGACGACGAGCGCCATCGCGGCGTCGACGACCTGCGACTCGGCGGTGGCGGGTTCGGGGAAGTCGATGCGCACGTCGTGGTCGCCGTCCGGGTCCGTCAGCCGCACGTCGATGCCGGCCAGGTCGGCGCCGACGACCGTGGCGGACGTGGCGTCCCGACGGTCGCCGAGGATCCGTCCCACCAGCAGGAGCGAGTCGGCGTAGACGCCGTTGAGCGCACCGACGACGGCGAGGACCTGCTCGTCGGGATCGGTGGCGGTCGCGGTCTCGTCGTGCACGGGGCTCCTCGGGCGGGTGGCGGTCGGGGGTTGTCAAGCAACCCTAACAGCCGCCGGTCGCAGCAGTGGCGCTCGGCATGCGGCGCTCGGGTGACACGATGGCTGGTCATGGCCGACGAGCCCGGGCACGACCCCGACCACCCGCCGCCCGGGGCGGTCGCCGGCATCGAGGTGCCCGACGCCGACGACCTCCCGCCGCTCGTGGACCCCGACGGCGGGGGCCGGACGCCAGACGTCGCGGAGTGCGACGAGCCGATGGTGCGCATGGACGAGGGGCCGCGCCTCCGGCTGCTCAACCTGTACCGGCGCGACGGCTGGGACGGCACCGCCGACGACGTGTGGCTGCGCGCCGGGGTGGCCGACCGCCTGCGTGCCGCAGCGTCGTCGCTGCCCGACGACTGGGGCCTCGCCGTGTTCGACGGCTGGCGGAGCCCGACCACCGTCCGGGCGCTCTACGAGCACTTCTACGGGCCGGGCAGCACGCTGCCGCCCGGGTTCCTCGCGGATCCCGACGACCCCGCCGTGGTCCCACCCCACACGACCGGCGCCGCGGTCGACGTCACGCTGACGTGGCGCGGCACCGCGCTGGCGCTCGGGACCGTGTTCGACGACTTCACCCCGGCCGCCCACCTCCGCTCGCTCGAGGAGCGGCCAGCCGGCGCGACCGACGATGGGTCCCGCGCGCTGCGCCGGCTGCTGCACGCGCACCTCGCCCCCCAGGGCTTCGTCGGCCTGGCCGAGGAGTGGTGGCACGTGTCGTACGGCGACCAGCACTGGGCCGCCGTGACCGGCGCGCCGTGCGCCCGCTACGGCCCGACGCGACCCGTCCCGTGAGAAGGGGCCGAGGGAAAGCGGTCGACCGCGTGCCGGGTGCTCCTCCAAGGTGGGAGCCATGTCCCCCACCCGCACCGGCAACGTCCTCAACTGGGCGTCCGACCTGGACGCCGCCGCGCTCGCGCAGGCCCAGCGCGCCGCGTCGATGCCGTTCGTCGCGGGGCACCTGGCGCTCATGCCCGACGCCCACGTCGGCAAGGGCGCCACGATCGGCTCGGTGATCCCCACTCGCGGCGCCATCATCCCGTCCGCGGTCGGCGTCGACATCGGCTGCGGGATGATCGCGGCCGAGCTGCCCTTCGACTCGTCCGCGCTGCCCGACGACCTGCGGCCGCTGCACGACCGCATCTCCCAGGTCGTCCCGGCGGGCGTCGGGCGCGGCCACGACACCGCGCAGGACGCCGCCGCGGCGCTGCTCCACGACGGGCGGGCCGAGGACCTGGACGCGAAGCAGCAGCGGACGGCGGCGACGCAGATGGGCTCGCTCGGGTCGGGCAACCACTTCGTCGAGGTGTGCCTGGACGAGCGCGACCGCGTCTGGGTCGTCCTCCACTCCGGCTCGCGGGGGCATCGGCCAACCGATTGGCCCAGCGGCACATCGAGACGGCGAAGGGCCTGATGCGCCGCTGGTTCATCGACCTCGATGACCAGGACCTGGCGTACCTCGTCGAGGGCACGCCCGAGTTCGAGGACTACGTCCGGCACATGCTCTGGGCGCAGGACTACGCGCTGGCCAACCGCGAGGTCATGATGGACGCCGTGCTGCGGCAGGTCGCCGACGTGCTCGGCACCGAGGTGATCGAGACCCGCCGGGTGAACTGCCACCACAACTTCACCCAGCTCGAGCACCACCTCGACCGGGACATGTGGATCACCCGCAAGGGCGCGATCCGGGCCCGCGCCGGCGACGTGGGCGTGATCCCCGGGTCGATGGGCACGCGCTCGTACATCGTCGAGGGCCTGGGCAGCCCTGCGTCGTACTGCTCGTGCAGCCACGGCGCCGGCCGGCGGCTGTCGCGGGGACAGGCGCGGCGGACGCTCGACCTCGAGGGCCTCCGGGCCCGGATGGCGGGCCGGGCGTGGAACTCCGAGCAGGCCGAGGCGCTCCTCGACGAGGACCCGCGGTCCTACAAGGACATCGACCAGGTCATGGCCGACCAGGAGGACCTGGTGTCGGTGCAGCGCACGCTGCAGCAGGTCCTCAACTACAAGGGCACCTGACACCGCTCCGTGGTGCCCGGGACGTCGGGATCGACGTCCCGGGCATCACCGGACGGGCGGCGGGGGCCGGTCGTCGACCCCGCGGTCGTCGGCCCTGGGGTGGACGGCCCCGAGCTCGACGGGACCGAGATCGACGGGACGGCGGTGGCGCCAGGCCGACACGACCGGTCGCAGTCCGGCGATGCCGTTCGACAGCCCCCGGTGATCGGGCCACGCCAGCGCCGCGACCACGCTGGCGACGGCGACGGCGATCAGGGCGCCCAGCGCCCACGGCGAGTCCCACCAGCCGATCGCGACGATCACCCCGGGGCCGGTGGCGAGCTTGATCACGCGCCCCGGGACCGTCCAGAGCGGGCGGGGCGCGACGGTCCCGAGGCGGACGGCCCACTCCCCGATCGTCCGGCCGAGCACGAGCACGACCACCGCCTCGACCAGGAACGGCACGCCCCACTGGAGCGCACGCTGGACGCCGAGGTGCTGGTCGGCGTCGACCTCGAGTACGCGCAGGGCGATCGCCCGCCACGCCACGACGGTGGCGGTGCCGACGAGGAGGATGGTGAGCACGTCGCACACGACCGCGACGATCCGCTGCCCGCCCGTCATCATCCGCTCGTCGGGCACCACATGCGGCTCCGGCCGGTGGCGCAGGACGAACCACGAGAGCAACGAGCCGATCAGCGCGCCCGTCGTGTTGGTGATCAGGTCGTCCACGTCGAAGTAGCGGTAGGCGCACGGGTACACGCCCCAGATGCCGGTGAGCTGCGTGGTCTCGACGAGCAGCGAGACGCCGAGGCCGACCAGCCCGGCGACGACGGCGCCGCGCCGGTAGCGCCACCGCAGGATGACACCGAGCGGCACGAACAGCAGGACGTTGAGCACCGCAGACGCCAGGGGCCAGTTCGTGGCCAGGTCGGCGAGCGAGTCGACGCCGGCGGCGCGGATCGCCTGGAACGAGCCGAACGGCCGGAACGACGGGTCCTGGCACACCAGGTCGTCGGGGTCCGGCAGCGGCAGCAGCGTGTAGGTCCACACCGCCAGGCCGTAGACGGGGACCACGACCAGCGCCGCCAGGTCGCTCGCGGTCATGCGCCCGGACCGCCGGTACCGGATGGCGACCTCGGGGACGAACACGAGCAGGGCGATCACGATGCCGCCCACGATGGCCACGACCGCCGATGCCGCGAACGACCCCACGGCCGCAGGACGCTACCGGCGGCCCCGGGGCGCGCGGGTAGACACGGTTCGGCTTGTGTATGGTCGCGAGCGAACGATCGTTCAGGACGATCCCGACGACCGTCCGACCCGACACCGCAGCTCGCTCCGACCACAGGGGGTCCCGCGACGATGACCGACTTCGAGCAGGCCGATCTCACCGACCCGGGGCTCTACGACGACCCGTGGGCGTTCTACGCGTGGCTCCGGGACCACCACCCCGTCTGGCACGACGAGCGGAGCGGCATGTACGCCGTGTCGCGCCACGCCGACGTGGTCGAGGTGTCCCGCGACGCCGAGCACTACAGCTCCGCCAAGGGCGTCCGGCCGGTGAACCTGGTGCCCCTGTCGATCGTCTCGATGGACGACCCGGAGCACACTCGCCAGCGCCGCATCCTGTCCCGCGGGCTCACGCCGCGGCAGGTCCGCACGATGACCGACCACGTCCGAGAGCTCACGAACTCGGTCATCGACGACGTCGCGGCCACCGGCGAGATCGACTTCGTGTCGGACCTCGCCGCGCACGTGCCGCTGATCGTGATCTCCGAGCTGCTCGGCCTCGACCCCACCATCCGGGGGTCGCTCTACGAGTGGTCCGAGGGCATGATCGCCGGCGAGGCCGCCTCCGACGACGACGTGGCCACGATCGAGCGGGCCGGACTCGCGTTCGGCGAGTACACCGCGCTGGTGTCGAAGGTGCTCGACGAGCGCCGGCAGGACCCCCGCGACGACATGCTCTCGATCCTCGCCCAGGCCTACGACGCCGGCGAGCTCAGCTACGACGAGGAGATCCGCGGCCACTACGAGACGACCGACCGGGTCGTCAACGACCTCAGCAACGACGAGCTGCTGATGTTCTGCGTGCTGCTGATGGTCGCCGGCAACGAGACCACCCGGAACGCGATCGCCGGCGGGCTGCGCGCCTTCAGCCGCTTCCCCGAGCAGCGCGACGCGCTGCTGGCCGACCCGTCGCTGATCGACGCCGCGGTCGAGGAGATCCTCCGGTGGACCACGCCGGTGCTCAACTTCACCCGCACGGTCACCGGCCCGGTCACGCTCGCCGGCACGGAGCTCGCCGAGGGCGACCAGGTCCTGCTGCTCTACCAGTCGGCCAACCGCGACGACCGCGTGTTCGACTCGCCCGAGGAGTTCCGGATCGACCGGGACCCCAACCCGCACGTCGCCTTCGGCTTCGGCCCGCACTACTGCATGGGCGCCAACCTGGCCCGCATGGAGATCAAGGTGGTGTTCGAGGAGCTGTTCCGCCGCCTCCCCGACATCGCGGTCGTCGACCCCGAGCGCCTGCCCGACCGGGTCCCCTCCGCGTTCGTCGCCGGGCTCAAGCACATGCCGGCGCGCTTCACGCCCGTCGGGTCCTGACGCCGGCCGGTGCGCACGCACGGGTGGGCGGGCGATCCGCCGGCGTCCGACGAGGAGGCGGTCGAGCGGATCGTCGACGCGGCCGCGGCCTGCATCGACGAGGTCGGCGCACGCGTCGACATGGCGATGGTGGCCAGCTCGGTCGGCATCACGCGCCAGACGCTCTACCGGTACTTCGCGGGCCGTGACGCCCTGATCGCGGCGGCGACCACGCGCGCCGGCGTGCCGTTCGTCGAGCGCCTGCTCCGCCACCTCGACGAGGTGCGGAGCGAGGAGCCGCTCGTCGACGCGGTCCTGTTCTGCCTCGACGAGCTCCCTGCGGACCGCCAGCTGTCGGTGCTGTTCGCGCCGGGCTCGTTCAACCCCTCCGTCGTCGGCGAACAGAGCCTGGCCTTCACGCTGGCCGTGCTCGCCGAGCTGCCCGGGCACGGCGGCGTGCCGGCCGAGCGGCGCGACCTCGTCGTCGAGCTCGTCGTGCGCGTGCTGCAGAGCCTGCTGGCCGACCCGGCCACGGCCACCCGCGACCGGGGCGAGCTGCGCCGGCTGGTCGAGGTCGCGCTGGCCGGCAGCCGCGGCTGCTGACGCCCCGCCCCGGCGCCGCGCCCCGGCTCGGTCCCGCCTCGGCTCGGTCCCGCCTCGGGCCCCGCTCAGCGCACCCGCGCCGGGGCGCTGCCGATGATGCTGGCCCGCTCCATGACGCGGACGTCGGGCCAGTAGTCGCTGCACGCGTAGTGCTGGACGGCCCGGTTGTCCCAGAACGCCACCGACTCGGGCTCCCAGCGGAACCGGGTCTGGTGCTCGAGCAGCTCGAAGGCCCGGCAGAGGCGGTCGATCAGGGCCCGGCTCTCGTCGCGGTCGAGCGGTGTGCCGTCGGCCTCGGCCAGGTGCGAGACGAAGAAGCGGTTGACGTAGAGCAGGTCGCGCCCGGTCACCTCGTGCGTGACGACGACCGGGTGCTCGACCGGCGGGTGCTGGTCGCGCATCCTCGCCAGCTCGTCGGGAGCCATCCCGTGGCCGAACACGTTCGAGAAGTCGTGCACCGCCAGCAGGTCGTCGATCCGGGCGCGCAGGTCGTCGTCGAGCGACTCGAGCGCGGCGTGGGCGTCGGAGAACACCGTGTCGCCGCCCGACGGCGGGACCTCGAGGGCGTGCAGCACGGCACCCTTCGAAGGGACGGCGCGCCAGGTCACGTCGTGGTGCCAGCCGTTCTCGTAGCCGCCGACGTCGGCGGACTTGGCGAACCGCACGACCTCGGGTGCCTCGGCGTTGGCCGGCAGGAACGGGTGGACCTCGAGGTCGCCGAACCGGCGGGCGAACGCGACGTGCTCGGCGGCGGTCATCGGCTGGGCGCGGAAGAAGATCACCTTGTACTCGGCGAGTGCTCGGGCGACCTCGGCGATGACCTCGTCGGGCAGGTCGTCGGCCAGGCGGATGCCCGACAGCTCGGCGCCGACCGTCGCGCTGCAGCGCTGCACGTCGAAGTGCCGCCAGGTCAGCCCGTCGAGCCGCCGGCGCTCGGCGGCGAGGTACCCGACGGGACCGACCTGCACGTCGCTGCCCGGCAGGCTGATGCGCAGGGCGCCGGTGGCCGCCGGATCCGGCTGGTCCTCGGCGAGCGGGACGTCGGTGGTGGTCGTGCTCATGGTTCCCCCCGATCGGGTCGTGACGGTGCGACCAGGCCGGCGACGAGCGCGCGGGTCGTGCGCTCGAACAGCTCGTCCGGGTCGAAGGCCCCGAGCTCGCCGGCGAGCCGGGCCAGGTTCGGGTGCGTGGCGGCGTCGAGCTCGACGCCCTCGAGCAGCTCGGGCGCGTGCGCCCAGAGCGAGGGCCGGAGGACGGCGAAGCCGACCGCGTGCCAGAACAACGAGCGGAACGCCGCGACGGCGACCTCGTCGTCCAGGCCGGCGGCCTTGACGGCGGCCAGGCCGCGCTCGGTCAGGTCGAGCACCGCGCCGCCCATGTGGCGGCCGTCGCGCACCTGCGACATCAGCGGGCCGAGACCGACGAGGGCGTCGCGGACGGAGCGGGCCCAGGCGACCATCTGGTCCTCGACCGGCGCCGCGGCCGGCGGGCGAACGGCATCCGGATCGACGAGCACCTGCTGCAGCCGGCTGGCCACCAGCGCCCCGACGAGCTCGTCACGGTTCTCGAACCGCAGGTAGAGCGTCATCGGGTTGACGCCGAGCCGCTCGGCGAGGCGTCGCATCGTCAGGGCGTCGACGCCGGACTCCTCGATGAGGGCGCCGGCCTCGGCCACCACCTCGTCGGGCGTGAGCGAGCCCCGCTTGCGACGCGGGGCGGTGTCGACGACGGCCACGGGTCTAGATATACACCGTATGGGAAGGCGTGCCTACCCCTCCGGTCCGAGTGCGGCCCGGCGGTCGACGAGGAACGCCCGCTCCGCGTCCACGGTGGTCAGCTCGATCGCCCGGTCGTAGGCCCGCCGCGCCTCGTCGCCCCGCCCGGCGCGGGCGAGCAGGTCGGCCCGCGCCGCATGGAACGGCTGGTACTCGTCGAGCCGCTCGGCGTCGACCGGCCCGAGGGCGTCGAGGCCGGCGGCGGGACCGTCGAGCTCGGCGACCGCGACCGCCCGGTTCAGGCCCACGACCGGGTCGGGCCGCAGGACGAGCAGCTGGTCGTACAGCGCCACGATCTGGGCCCAGTCCGTGGCCGCAGCGGTCGCGGCGTCGGCGTGGACCGCGGCGATCGCGGCCTGGACCTGGAACGGACCAGGGCGGCCGCGCCGCAGGCACGCCCGCACCAGGTCGTGGCCCTCGGCGATGCGGTCGTGGTCCCAGCGGGTCCGGTCCTGGTCCGCAAGCGCGACGAGCGAGCCGTCGGCGTCGGTGCGGGCGGCGCGCCGGGCGTCGGTCAGCAGCATGAGGGCGAGCAGGCCGACGGCCTCGGGCTCGTCGGGCATGAGGTCGACGAGCACCCGCCCGAGCCGGATGGCCTCCTCGGACAGGTCCACGCGGACGAGCTCCGAACCGGAGCTCGCGCGGTGGCCCTCCGTGAAGATCAGCGAGATGGCGGCGAGGACCGTCCGCAGGCGGTCGGGCAGCTCGGCGGCGCGGGGGATGCGATACGGCGCGTGGTTGTCGCGCAGCTTCCGCTTGGCCCGCACGATGCGCTGCGCCATCGTCGGCTCGGGCACGAGGAAGGCGTGGGCGATCTCGGTGGTCTCGAGGCCGCCGAGCAGCCGCAGCGTCAGCGCCACCTGCGCGTCGGGCGACAGCGCGGGGTGGCAGCAGAGGAACATCAGGCGCAGCTGGTCGTCGGGCACCACGTCGACGTAGGCGTCGAGGTCGTGCATGTCGGGGTCGTCCACGTCGTCCTCCTCCCGGCGCAGCTCCGCCATCCGGTGCGCCGCTCGGTGGCGGTCGTCCCGGCCCGACTCGCGGCGGAGCCGGTCGATCGCCCGGTTGCGGGCGGTGGTCGTGATCCACGCGCCGGGGTTGGCGGGCAGGCCCTCGGACGGCCACCGCCGCGCCGCCTCGACGAACGCCTCCGCGACCGCGTCCTCGGCGAGGTCGATGTCGCCGAGGACGCGGACGAGGGTGGCGGTGCAACGGCCGGCCTCGCGCCGGAACACGGCGTCGAGGTCGCCGTCGCCCCGGCCGCCGGCGGCGCCTGCGGGGCTCACCCCTGGAAGGGCCGGACCTCGACCGGGCCCTCGCAGGCGAGCGATGCCCGGCGGGCGTGCTCGAGCGCGGCGTCCAGGTCCGGGAGCTCGAGGACCCAGAAGCCGCCCATGATCTCCTTCGACTCGGCGTAGGGGCCGTCGGTCACCGAGACGTCGTCGTCGCCGACCGGGCGGACCACCGTGGCCGAGATCCCGGGGAGCAGGCCGCCGCCGAACACCCACGAGCCGGACGCCGTGACGTCCTCGTTGAACGCCATCACCTTGGTGTGCAGGCGCTCCATGTCGGCGGGGTCCATGTTCTGGTCCGCGTCCGCGTAGTCCTCGTCGTGCCACACCGAGAGCAGGTACTGCGCCATCGTCTGTCTCCTTCGTCGTTCCGTCGATGCTGTCAGGTCGTCGGCGACACGATCGCGTCGTCCGACACCATGACGACGAACGCGATCGCGGAGATCGACACGCGATCGCAGGATTTTTCCGGAAACCCGGCGGACGGGCCCCCGGTCGCCCGACGAGACTGGCCGGATGGAACCGATCCAGGGGGAACCGGTCCTGCGCGCGCACGGGCTGCGCAAGCGCTTCGACGACACCCAGGCCGTCGACGGCGTCTCGATCACCCTGCACCGGGGCGAGCGCGTGGGCATCGTCGGACCCAACGGCGCCGGCAAGACGACGACCCTGCTCATGCTGCTCGGCGCGATCGAACCCGACGAGGGCGCGATCGACCTGGTCGGCCACCGGCTCCCCGGCGACCGCAGCGCGGCCATGCAGCACGTCGGCTTCGCCGCCGGCTACCTGCCCCTGCCCGAGGGTCTGACGGTGGCCGAGACGCTGGCGCTCTTCGGGACGCTCTACGGGGTCGCCGATCCCGCGGCCCGGGCCGCCGAGGTGCTCGACGAGCTCCACATCACCCGGCTCGCCGACCAGCGCGTCGAGTCGCTGTCGTCGGGTCAGGGGACGCTCGTCGGCTTCGCCAAGGCGGTGATCCACCACCCCCGGCTGATCGTGCTCGACGAGCCGACGGCCTCGCTCGACCCCGACGTCGCGATGCGCGTGCGGGACCGGCTCGAGCACATGAACGCCGAGCACGACTCCACGCTGCTCCTGACCAGCCACGACATGCGCGAGGTCGCCGAGCTGACGACCCGGGTGATCTTCCTCCGGCACGGGCGCGTCATCGCCGACGGCCCCCCGGCCCAGGTGGTGGCCGACGCCGGCTACCGCGACCTCGAGGCCATGTTCCTGGCCGAGGCGACGCGACTGCGCGAGCAGGAGGTCTGATGACCGCGATCGATCCCACCGTCGCCGTCCCGCCGGCGCCCGCGCCCACCTACTCGACCCGGCGCGTCCGGGCCATGGTGCGCCGGTCCTTCCTCGCCCAGAGCCGCAACCCCGGCTACTGGTTCCTCCTGCTCGTGCTCCCGCTCGTCGACGGCCTCCTGTTCGGCTCGATCGGCGTCGCCTTCGACGGGGGCGAGCAGCCGGTGGTCCTGATGGTCACCGGCATCCTGCTGTTCCACCTCATCTGGCAGCTCACCCTCGCCGGCTCGTTCGGCCTGCTCGACGAGGTGTGGAGCCGCAACCTGATGAACCTGATCGCGACGCCGCTCACCGAGCGCGAGCTCCTGTCGAGCTTCGGCATCGTCGGCCTGGTCCGCACGTTCGTGGCCTCGCTGATGATCGGCGGGGTCGGCCTCGTCTTCTTCGCCGTGTCGCCGACGTCCGCGGGCATCGTGCTGGTGCCGAGCGCCGTGCTGCTGCTGGCGTTCGGCTGGGCCGTCGCCCTCTTCGTCGTGGGCATGACGCTCCAGTACGGCGACAAGGCGGAGGTGTTCTCGTGGGGAACGCTCGTCCTGCTGATGCCGCTGTCGGGCGTCTTCTACCCGGTCGAGGACCTGCCCGGCGCGCTCCAGGCGATCGCCGCGGTCGTCCCGCTCACGCACGTCTTCGACGCCGTCCGCACGGGGATCGAGGAGGGCACCGTCGCCTGGGGCGAGCTCGGCATCGCTGCGGCGGGCACCGCCGTGATCGCCGCGGCGTCGACGTGGTTCGTGGCCCACCAGCTGCGCCGGTTCCGCCGCAACGGGTGGATCACGAAGTTCATCTGATCCGCCGCACCACGGGCCGCGGCCCGGGCCTATCGTCGCCGGGCAGGGAACGCCCACCCGGCGAGGCGCCGGGGACCGAGAGGGGAACCATGGCCATCGACACCTTCTACGCCTACCTCGGCGTGTACGACGACCTCGCCGACGCGCTCGAGGACTACGAGGCCGTCCACGTGCTGCACTCCGAGGTCGGCCTCGTCGACGCCTACGACGCCGCCGTCGTCGAGAAGCGAGAGGACGGCAAGGTCAAGATCGTCAAGAAGCACGAGACGCCGACGCGGGTCGGCGGCGTGCTCGGTGGTGGCGTCGGCCTGGCCACCGGCCTGGTGATCGCGCTGTTCCCCGCCGCCGCCATCGGCACCGGGCTGCTCGTCGGCGCCACCGCCGGCGGCGCGCTGCTCGGCTCGCTCGCCGGCCACGCCGCCGCGGGCATGAGCCGCAAGGACCTGAAAGAGGCCGGCGAGGAGCTCGACGCCGGCACCGCCGGGCTGGTCGTCGTCGCGGTCGCGGACATGCAGTCCAAGATCGAGCACGCGCTCAAGAAGGCGAAGAAGGTCCAGGAGAAGCAGCTCAAGGCCGACGCGGCGGCGATCGAGGCCGACGCCAAGGGCTGAGCTCGTCCCGGAGCGTGGACCGGGTCCGGGCGATCGGTTCAGGCCGCCTCGCCGAAGCGCTCGACCCGGATCCGCTCCGACGCCACGCCGCCGCGGATCAACAGGTCGGTGACGGCGTCGGCGAAGCGGTTCGAGCCGCACACGTAGATCGTCGAGCCCTCGGGCACCTCGGCCACGAACGGCAGGAGATCGTCCGCGTCGACGCGGTGCGGCGTCCGGTCCGAGCCCACGAGCGGCTCCCGCGTCGTGATCACCGTCGTGCGGGGCCCACGGATCTCGTCCGCGTAGAAACAGGTCCTCGATGCGGCGGACCGACACGACGAGGCGCAGCAGGTCCTCCCGGCCGAGCGAGCGGGCGTGGCGGAGCATGCTCATGAACGGCACGACGCCCGACCCGCCGGCGATCAGCAGGGCCGGCTCGTCCGCCCGCCACACGAAGTAGCCCCCGATCGGCCCACGCACCTCGAGCTCGTCGCCGACCTCGACGACGTCGTGGAGGAAGCCGGACACCTCGCCGTCGGGCAGCAGGTCGACGGTGAGCTCGATGGTCCCCGACGGGTCGGGCGCCGAGGCGACCGAGTACGAGCGCTGGGCGGTGTAGCCGTCGGGTGCGGTCAGCCGGAGCACGTAGTGCTGGCCGGGCACGTGGAGCACCGGGCGCTCGAGCTGGAGCCGGAACGACGTGGCGTTCTCGGTCTCGCGGTGGATCTCAACCACCCGCGACATCTGCCAGGGCGAGCCGCCCGGCCCGGTGCGGTCCACCACTCGCACGCCAGGTCCGTCGGCCATCGCCAGAGGGTAGGTCAGGCCGTCGCACCCACCGGCCGACGTGCGCCCCGCCTCGTGCCGTTCTGGCGCCGGTCCCCGTCGCCTGGCGACGGAAGGGCACGCAAGAACGGCGCGAGCGACGGCCTCCCCGGGCTCAGTCCCCCTGGTAACGCTCCTCGGTCCAGGGGTCGCCGCGGTCGTGGTAGCCGTTGCGCTCCCAGAACCCTCGCTCGTCGTGGTCCATCACCTCGATGGCCGACGCCCACTTGGCGCTCTTCCAGAAGTAGAGGTGCGGCACGAGGAACCGGGCCGGACCGCCGTGGTCGGCCGCCAGCGGCTGGCCACCGAAGTCCCACACGAGGAACGCCTTCCCGTCCGTGACGTCGGCCAGCGGGAGGTTGGTCGTGTAGCCGGTGTGGCTGTGGACCATGACGTGCGAGGCGCCCGGCAGCGTGCCCCCGGCCGCTGCGAGCAGCGTGTCGGCGGAGACGCCGGCGAAGCGGACGCCGAGCTTCGACCACGTCGTGACGCAGTGGATGTCGCCCTCGAAGACCGCGCCGGGCAGCGCGTGGACCTCGTCCCACGTCCACGTCGTCGGCTGCGCCACCAGGCCGCGCACCTGGAACGTCCAGGTGGCGGTGTCGAGGTGGGGCGTGGCCTCGGCCGACAGCACCGGCCACTGGTCGCGGGCGTCGTACTGGCCTGGGGGCAGGCGCGGATCCCGCTCGCGCCGACCGGTGAACCCTCGCGTGACCGCCATCGTCGACCTCCATCGCGTCCGGGCCCGATCGGCGCCATTCTTCACCATCGCGGGCAGCCGGCGTCCCGCTCGTGTTCCCCCGCCGGGCCGCGCGGGTAAGGCCCCGGGGTCCGACCGCGACGAGTGGAGGTGGATCATGCCCAGAGGATCGTCACCCAAGCGGGAGCGCCAGTACGAGGCGATCAAGGAGTCGGAGCTGGAGCGCGGCGCGAGCGAGTCCGAGGCCGAGGAGATCGCGGCCCGCACCGTGAACAAGGCCCGGGCCCGCAACGGCGAGGCGAGGGAGTCGTCGAAGCTGTCGAAGGACGACATCTCGTCGCAGCAGCGAGCCGCGTACCGGCGCAAGCACGGCGGCTCGGGCCGGACAAAGGCCCAGCTCTACGAAGAGGCGAAGGACCGGGGCATCGAGGGGCGCTCCAAGATGGACAAGCGGCAGCTGGAGAAGGCGCTCAGCCGCTGACGAGCTGCGTCGCCGCGACCGGCCACCGCGCCTCGTCGTCGTCGCCCTGCGCGTCCACGAAGCGGATGTGCATGAGTCCGTGCCGGTGCCCGGCGGTGTCGAGCCAGTTGCCCGTGCCCGGATCGTCGTGCGCGACCACGAACCGGGCCACGCCGTCCGCGTCGACGGTGGCGGACCGGTTGTTCAGCCACACCTGCCGGCGGGGGTCGAGGCTCTCCGCCCACACGTTGCAGAGCTGGACGTTCCAGTACGCGCACTCGGGCGGCCGGATCTCGATCTCGAGCCGCTCCTCCGGGCCGAGGGTCCAGTAGCCGCTCTGGGCGAGGATGTTCGGGTCGCCACCCATGCGCCGCTGCTCGGTCCGGTCGGCGCGGTCGAACGTGTTGGGGCGCGCCGTCCAAGGCTCTACCCAGTCGACGAACCACTGCGAGGCACCCACGACGTAGAGGGCCGCCATCGCCAGCCGGTCGGCGATCGAGCCGACCTCGAGCGGAGGCGGTGGACCGGCGTCGGGGATCCGCTCGATCTCCAGGTCGACCCACCGCTCGGTCGCCGGATCGGCCCGGGTCTGGCGCGCCAGCAGCAGCGACGTGTCGTCGGCGAACCGCAGCCAGTTCCCCGGCCGCTCCTCCCGGCTGGCGAGGATCTCGAACCGTCCGTCCGCATCGGTGACGAGCTCACGACCGTGCAGGTGCCCCGCCCCGCCGGTGATCGCCGACGCAGCGGCGAAGTTCTGGTTCTGCGCGGCGAACGACAGGTACGACAACGTCCCGACCCGGCCCCGGACCACGTAGTCGGCCCGCGGGTCGACCGGCGCCCCGATGTAGCGGTTGTCGGGGTTGTCCATCCCGAAGCCGTTGGACAGCACCCGGAACGCCGGGTGGCTCGGGGTCCGGGTGCCGAGGTGGGCGTCGATCGCGACCTCGGTCAGCCGCGCCAGGTACCGCAGGCCCTCGGCCCGGTCGAGGTCGTCCAGCTCGATCCACTCGCGGTCGAGCAGCGAGTCGGCCCCGGCCAGCACCTCGGCGAACGTCGCCCAGGCACCGTGCGGGTCGAAGCCGTCGGTCACGCGTCGGCCGCCGCGATGTCCTCGACCTCCGAGCGGCGCAGCTCCCTCTTGAGGAACTTGCCCGCCGCGTTCCGCGGCAGCGGCTCCGACGTGACGCGCAGCCGGGTCGGCACCTTGAACGCCGCCAGCCGCTCGGCCACGTGCTCGAGCAGCTCCTCCTCTGTCGCCGATGCCCCGTCGCGCAGCATGACGACGGCGGCGACCTCCTCGCCCAGCCGCTCGTGCGGCACGCCGAACACCGCCACCTCGTGCACCGCCGGGTGCTCGTGGAAGGCGGCCTCGACCTCGGCGCAGTACACGTTCTCGCCGCCGCGCAGGACCATGTCCTTGATGCGGTCCTCGACGTAGATGAAGCCCTCATCGTCGAGCCGGCCGACGTCGCCCGACCGGAGCCAGCCGTCGACCAGCACCTCGGCCGTCGCGTCGGGTCGGTTCCAGTAGCCCCGGATGAGGTTCGGCCCGTCGAACCAGATCTCACCGGCCTCACCGTTCGGCACCGGCACGCCCGCCGGGTCGCGGACCTCCACCCGCATGATCGGCGTCACACGCCCGGCGCTCGTCGGGCGCTCCACGTAGTCGGGGCCGCTGTTCTGCGGGCCGTACGCGTTGGTCTCGGTCATGCCGTAGCCGACGCCCGGCGCCGCGGACGCGTAGGTCGTCGAGATGCGCTGCACGAGCTCGGGCGGGGCGGGCGCCCCACCGCCGCCGACGCTGCGCAGCGACGACGTGTCGTACCGGTCGAAGGCCGGCGAGTTCAGCATGTCGATGTTCTGGGTCGGCACGCCGACGAAGTTGGTGACGCCCTCGCGCTCGATCAGCTCGAGCGCCCGCTCGGGCTGCCACTTGTACATCATCACCAGCTCGAGCCCGCCGATCAGGCAGCTGAGCATGACCGGCACGCAGCCGGTGACGTGGAAGAGCGGGACGACGAGGATGAACACCGGCGCGCTCTTGCCCCCGAGGCGGTCGGGATCGCGGGCCTTGTCGAGCGCGGACCGGCAGGCGTAGCCCATGATCGCCTGCACGACGGCCCGGTGCGTCGAGACGGCCCCCTTCGGGTTCCCGGTCGTGCCCGAGGTGTAGAGGATCGTGGCGTCGTCGTCTGGGTCGATGTTGGTGTCGGGCATCGCGGCGTCGGGGTCGACGACCTCGGTCCAGCCCTCGACGGGAGCACCGCCGGGCGTCGCCGCCGCGGCCGGCGCCCGCACCGCGATCGTCGGGATGCCGAGGGCGTCGCACGTCCCCCGGCTGCGCTCGATCCGCTCCTCGTCGGCGATCAGCACCGACGCCCCGCAGTCCCGGAGGGCGAAGTCCATCTCGTCGGGCGTCCACCAGGCGTTGAAGCTGACCGAGATCGCGCCGACCGACACCGCCGCGGCGTAGGACACGACCCACTCGGGGTAGTTGCGCATCGCCACCGCCACGCGGTCGCCCTTGCGCACGCCGAAGCGGTCGACGAGCGCCGCCGCCAGCCCGGCGACCTCGCGGCCGAAGCGCTCGAAGCTCCAGCGCTCGTCCTCGTACACCAGGAAGGTGGCGTCGCCGCGCTGCGATGCGCCGATCACCACGTCGCGCAGGCTGCCGGGCGCGTTGCGGAACAGCGTCCGCGGCACCCCCATGACCTCCTGCTCGACGGTCTCGAACGGAGCCCCCGGTGCCGTCACCTGGCGGCACGCCTCCTCGTAGCTGAGCATCCGGAGAGCATCGCAGAACGGGGAGCGCCGCGAGGGCCGGAACCGGGTGACCGGGCGTCCCCGTAGCCTGGACGGGAGCCCGGCGGCGGGGGCCGGCCGCATGACCCAAACCTCGGGTCCCGCCCCGTCGTGTCGGGACCGGGATGACCGTCGTGGAGAGCCGGGCGAGCAGCGGAGCGGGAACGGGGCCGGGCGTGGCGCCGGACGACTTCGACGCGCTGTTCCGGACGGGCTACCCGCGGCTCGTCGCCACGGTCACGTTCGTGTGCGGCGACCGCGAGGTCGCGGCCGAGTGCGTGGCCGACGCCTTCGAGCGCGCCTACGTGCGCTGGCGGCGCGTCGGCCGGCTCGACGACCCGCTCGGGTGGGTGCGCCGCGTCGCGATCAACCGGGCGACCGACGTCCACCGCCGCTCGAGCCGAGGGCGGCGAGCGCTCGCCCGCCTGGGCGGCCGGGCGGAGCTGCGGCGCACCGGCGAGGTCGGGCTCACCGACGCTGCGGCGCTCCGCGACAGCGGGCTGGCCGCCGCGGTCGCCGACCTCAGCCCGCAGCAGCGCGCGGTCGTGGCGCTGCACTACCTGGACGACCTGTCCGTCGCCGCGGTGGCCGAGGCGATGGACCTCAGCGAGGGGGCGGTCAAGTACCACCTCCACCAGGCCCGCGGCCGGCTCCGCGCCCTGCTGGGCGCCGACGCCGCCGGCCCCGCCGACGAGCCGACCGAGGAGGGGCGAGCACGATGAGCGACCGGACCGGACCCTTCGACGACGGCACGGCCGACGACCGGGACGACGAGCTCCGCTCGCTGCTCCGCGCCGGCGTGGCGGCGGACGCCCCCACCGAGGCCGAGGCCGAGGACGAGCTCGGGGTCCTCCGGCCGCGGTTCGAGCACGCCCGTCGACGGCGGCAGACGGGGCTCGCGGTCGCCGGTGCCGCGGCGGCCGTGCTCGTCGTGGTGCTCGGGCTCGCTGCGCTCGGCGGCGACGACCGCCAGCAGCTCGACACCGCCGATCGGAGCACCCTGCCCACCGCCAGCACGAGCACCACCACCACGACGACGGCCCCCGGCCCGACGCCGACGACGGTCGGGGTGCCCGGTGAGCCCGAGGCGACGGCGCCGCCGACCTCGCTCCCGGGGACGCCAGGGCCCGGCTCGACGCTCCCCTCCGCGCCCACGACGGCGACGCCGTCGGGACCGGCCGCTCCGCCCACGACCACCACGCCTCCCGCCCCGGCGGGCGGCACGCAGGAGGCGGTTGCGGCGGGCGGATCGGCGACGCTCACGTGGACCCCGACCTCGCTCACCGTCGTGTCGACGCGTCCGGCGCCGGGGTGGAGCGTCGAGCGGGTCGAGCGACCCGACGCGACGCGTGCCGTGATCCGGTTCCGGCGCGACGGGGGCGGGTCGGGGTCGTCGACGTCGACCATCGACGCGCGGATGCGCGACGGTGCCCTCGAGGTGCAGACCTGACGTCCAAACCCGGTGACACCGACCGTCGTGTCCCTCCCACACCCGATGAGGAGGCAACACCATGAAGATGGTCCGGACGATCACCCGGAGGCTCGGGATCGGCGGGGTGAGCGCGCTGGCCGCGCTCGCCGTGACCCTGGGCGGCGTCGCGGTCGCCGGGGCCCGGGGCGGCGCCGACGACGCGACCCGGCCGGCGGCGGTGAGGTCAGCCGACGACGACGGCACGCCCGACCAGGGGCCCGGCGACGCGCCCGGCACCGCGGGCGGTGACCCGAGCCCGACCGTGCCGGTCCCGACCGTCCCGCCGGCGGGCGCAGCCGACGACGACGGCACCCCGGACCAGGGCCCCGGCGACGCGCCCGGCACCCCGGGTGGACCGGTGATCGCGCCGCCCTCGACCGACGCCCCGGTGACCGTGCCGCCGACGGTCGCCCCGTCCACCACGATCGACGACCACGGTCGCCACGGTCGGGGGTCCGACGACGCCGCCGGCGACGACCGCTCCGGCCCCGGGCACGGTGGCGACGACACCACCGACGACCGCTCGGGCAGCGGGCACGGCGGTGACGATCGGAGCGGCGACGACCACGACGGCGGCGACTCGGGCAGCGGCCACGGCGGCGACGACTGAGGCGCAGACGGGGCCGGGCCGCCGGGGTCCGCCGGCGGTGGGCTCAGCGCCAGACGGCGACGGGGCGCCCGTCGGCCGACCACTCCGGCGGGTCGGGCATCGGGCACGCGACGCCGAGCGCGATCCGCCGGGCCGACCACGCGACCGCCGCGGCGTCGACGACGTCGTCGGACATCACGCCATCGAGCGCCGGGTCGTCCTCGGGCACCGCGATCCCGTGCGCGGCGAGCAGGCGACGACGTTCGAGCAGGCCGTTCCACGTCTTCTTCGAGCGCGTGATGCGGACGTCGTCCGCAACGGCCTCGGGAGCGGCGGCCGCGGCGAGCTGGATCTTCATCTCCCGGAACGACGCCTCGGGGTGCACCTCGTGGAGCCGGGGGTCGAGCCGGGCCAGCTCGGTCGCCTCGACGATGCGGGGCACGAGCATCCAGGCCTGCTTCGACAGCTTCGGCGCCCCGGACGCGGCGAGCCGCTCGTTCGCCTCGGCGTACGAGATGGCGTCGAGCACCCGTGCGGGCGGCGTCGGGAAGACCGTCGAGCTCAGCGGCCGGACGAACGCCCTGGTCGCGGCATCGGCGGTGCGGACGGGACCGTCGACGTGGTCGATCGGGATGTCGACGCCGATGGCCGCCACCGGTCCCGGACCCAGCCCGTCGGCCCACGTGATGAGCTCGACCAGCCCGCCGATCCCCGCGGACACGACGCCGTCGGGTCCGACCACCACTGCGCACCACCGGGGGACGCCGGAACGGTCGACGCCGGCAGCGTCGAGGCCCAGGGCCAGCGGTTGGGTCGTCATGCCGCCATTCTCGGCGTGATCGGTGCCGTCGGACGACCGCGACCACGTCGGGGACGGTTGGTGCGGCTCGGACCGGCGGGGACCTCGGTCCGTGGATAGCGTCGGCCGCCGACGAGGAGGCGCCCCATGGCTCGGCGTGCACGCAGCGCGGTGATCCGGCACCTGCCGGAGATCGGGGTCACCATGATCTCGAAGTGGCTCTACAACTGCTACGTGGTCCACGACGGCGGCGACGGCCGCCCGTTCGTGGTCGACCTGGGCATGCCCTCGCAGGTGCCGCTCGTGGAGGCCGAGCTGCGGACGCTCGACGCCGACCTGCGCGACCTCAGCGGCGCGGTCGCCACCCACGGTCACGCGGACCACGTCGGCGGCCTGCCGGAGCTGCGGGCCCGGGCCGGCACCCACGTGCACCTGCCGACGGCGATCGCCGAGATGCGGGCCGGCACCCGCGCCGTCCGCCCGCCGGGTCTGCGGGCGATCGCCCAGATCCTCCCCGTGATGGCCAGCCAGCCGACCGACCTCGCCGCCACCTTCGAGATCGGCCGCACGATGAAGGTGATCGGGTGGGACCGCAAGGGCGTCCGCCTCCCGTTCGAACCCGAGTCGTGGCTCGCCGACGGCGACCGCCTGCCCGGGCTCCCCGACTGGCAGGTGCTGAACACGCCGGGCCACAGCGACGACTCGACCTGCCTCTACCGCCCGTCGACCCGGACGCTGATCTCCGGGGACGCCGTGCTCTCGGTGGAAGGGCTGGCGTGGTTCAACCCGGAGTTCGTCGACGGCCGCATGTCGGTGGCGACGGAGAGCCGGCTGCGCGCCCTCGACGTCGAGCACCTGCTCCCCGGCCACGGGCTCGTCGTCGAGGGCCCGTCGGTGATGGACCGGGCCCTGTCGTTCTCGGAGCGCCCGACCGATCGGTCGAAGCTGCGGGCCCTGGTCCGAGTGCTGCGCGACCACGCCGGCCGCCAGGCGGCATCGGCCGGCGCCGTCGACCCGGTCGCACCGGGATAGCGCGCCGGGCGGGCGCTCACCCGCCCGACGTCCGGCTGTCACACCTGGTACGTAGCGTGTCGAACATGCGTTCGACCGGGGAAGCGAGCGAGCGTCCCGAAGATGGCGCCGGAGACGACGGGGTCGGAGACGACGGGGCCGGAGACGACGCCCCGGCTGTTGGCGGGGCAGCCGATGGTGCGGGTGCTGCCGGGGTGCCGGAAGCAGCGCTGTTCCGCGTGCCGGCGTTCGGGGTACCGGTGCCGGTCGCAGCGGTGATCTCGGCGTTGCGTGAGGTGACGCAGCTGGACGTGCGCGGTCTGGACGACGAGGCGGTCCTGGGGTTGTTCGACGGCCTCGAGACGGTCGACCGGCTGTTCCATTCGGCGCGGTTCGCGATGTTGGCGGAGCTCGACGCCCGTCAGCTCTGCGACCGCCGGTTGGGTCACGTGACGGCGAACGAGGCGGGGTGGCGCCACGGTGCGAACCCGAAGCGGGTGAAGGCCGATCTCGCGACGGCGAACACGATGCGGAAGCACCAACCGAAGATGGCGGCCGCGCTGGCGAGGGCTGAGGTGCCCGTCGATCGCGTGCGGGAGGTCTGTCGGCGGGTCAACGACCGCAACCGCCACGCCCTGGAAGGCGCCCAGGACGCATTGATCGACCTGTGTCGCCAGCAGTGCACGTTCGTGCAGTTCGCCCGCCATGCCGAACAGGTCGCGAGGCTTGCGGATGACGACGGTGCGGAGCCGCCGATGCCGCGCGACCACGCCCGCATCGAGCAGTCCGCCGATCAGGTCTCCGCGACGATCGACCTGTACGGGCCTGCGGCGATGGCGTTCGCACAGCGGGTCGAAGCCGAGGCCGACCGTCTGTGGCGCATCCACGTCCGGGACCAGCTGGCTCATCCCGATCTGGAGGTCCCACCCCGGTCGGAGCTGCTGGCCCGGGCGTTCATGGACCTCGTCGAACACGGCGCCACCCACCCCACCTCGGGTCGCACCCGACCCACCGGCGAGTTCGCCATCCTCCTCGAGGTCGATACCGACGAGCTGCAGCACCTGTTCGCCGACGGTGTGCTGTTGCCAGGCAAGGACGCCGGCCCGGTCGACTGGTCACAGCGCGCCACCGACAGCACGGGGGCACCGTTGCGGTACGCCACCCACGAGTGGGAGCTGCTCACCTGCGACGCCGAGGTCACGTGGGTCATTCAGGATGCCGGCGGCCATCCGGTCGCCTGCCAACCCGGAGAGCGTCACGCCAACCGGGAGCAGCGCCGCAACCTCCGCTTCCGTGACGGACGCTGCACGTTCCCGGGCTGTGACGCCCCGGCGAGCTGGTGCGACGCGCACCACGTGACCCACCACGCCGACGGCGGAGCGACCGACATCCGCAACCTCGCCCTCCTCTGCCGGCGCCATCACGGTGTCATCCACCGCACCGGCTGGAGCATGGCCGCCAACCCGAGACCAGGCGCCGGCGAGGGGCTCTTCACCATCACCAGCCCCAGCGGCGCGGTCTCCCACAGCCAACACCGACGAACACCCGCACCCGCCTGAGCGCGGGACCGCCCACCGGACGATCAACCCCGCACCGCTCCTCCACCCCGCACCGCTCCTCCACCCCGCCCGTGTGTCCAGGCGCGGACGCGTCCCCGGTTGGTGGCCGGGCGGCTCAGCTGTCCAGCAGGCGGAGGGTGGCCCGCTCGGCCCGGGCCATCGACTCGGTGGTGCGGGAGCCCGCCCAGGCCTCGCGGAGCCGCGGCTCGTCGAGGTCGTCGGTGAGCAGCGGGTGGACGTACGAGCGCCGGCAGACCGCCCGCGTGTTGCCGAGGCGCTCGGCCGCCAGGTCGACCGCGCTCAGCACGTCGGACGTCGTGAGGCCCTCGGGTCGGCCGGCGAGCTCCTCGAGGACGGTCGCCGTGGCCCCCCACGTCCGGAAGTACTTCACGGTCGTGTCGGGACCCATGACGTCGGACAGGTACTCGTTGCAGTCGGCCGAGTCGACCCGGACCGGACCGCCGTCGACCCCGCGGTAGGTGAACAGCTCCCGGCCGCCGAGCTCGTGGCAGGCCTTCACGGCCCGGGCGAGTCGCCGGTCGTCGAGCGACACCTCGTGCTCCTGGCCGCCCTTGCCGATGAAGCAGAACGAGATCTCGGCGCCGTCGACCTCGACCTGGTCGGCCTCGAGCGTCGTCAGCCCGTACGTGCCGTTCTCACGGCGGTACGCCTCGTTGCCGACGCGGATCAGCGTCCGGTCGAGCAGCGCGATCACCAGCGCGATCACCTTCCGGGGCGGCAGGCCCCGGCGGCCGAGGTCCTCGCCCACCACGGCCCGCAGGTCGGGCAGCCGCTCGCCGAACTCGCGCAGGTGGTCGAACTTCGCCTCGTCGCGGACCGCCCGCCAGCGGTCGTGGTAGCGGTACTGCTTGCGACCGCGGGCGTCGCGCCCGGTCGCCTGGAGGTGACCGTTCTCGTCGGCGCAGATCCAGACGTCGGTCCACGCCGGGGGGATGGCGAGCTGGTCGATGCGCCGGCGGGTCTCCTTGCCGACGGCGGAGCGACCGCCGGCCCGCGTGTAGGAGAAGCCCTTCCCGCGACGGGTGCGCCGGATCCCCGGCTCGTCGTCGGTGACGTAGCGGAGCCCGGCCTCGGCCGCGGCGACGACCACCGCCTCGTCGGTGCCCTCGGGCGGCTCGGCCAGCACCGGCACGCCGCCTTCGACGGCGCCCGGCCCGGCGGGGGTCGATGCCCTCACTTCGGACCGCTGGTCACGTGCCGGCCGAGCACGTCGGCCAGCGAGTCGAGCGACACGGCGTTGCGGCCCCACACGAGGGCGGAGACGATCGGGCCGGCGAAGTGCGCCGACCACTGCGCCGGACCGGCCACGAAGCGCTCGAGCACCTCGATCCGGGTGCCGCCGGTGGCGGTGTCGCTCAGCTCGAAGCGCACCATCGCGGCCCCGAGCGGACCCATCCCGGCCCGCAGCTCGAGGCAGCGGCCGGGCTCGACCCCGTGCGACGTGGTCGATCCGGGGACCAGCACGGGCGGGAACCCGATGACGTGCCGGAAGGCGCTGCCCTCCTCGGGCCACTCGTCGTCGACCGACCGGATCGCCCGCGCGCCGACCAACCAGTCGGGATAGGTGCGGGGGTCGGCGATCGTCCGGTAGACGACGTCGCGCGGGGCGTCGACCTCGATGACGACGGAGGATCCTGAACCGGCCATGGACCCCTGCCGTACCCACCGACCCGAGCACCGAAACCGTGGGCCCGCCGCACCTGACAGACTCCTCCGGCCCACGACCGCGACGGAGGACCGCGTGCCGGACGAACCCAGCCCCAGCCACCCGAGCCTGCGCCAGGAGGGCGACGTCTGGGTGCTGCACCTCGGCGACGGCGAGAACCGCTTCGACCTCGACAGCACGGCTCGGCTCCTGGAGCTCGTGTCCCAGGTCGAGGACCGGCCCCCACCCCGGGCGCTCGTCACCGCCGCCACCGGCAAGATCTGGTGCAACGGGCTCGACCTCGACTGGATGATGGCGAACCAGGAGCACGCCGGCACGGTCGTCGAGCGGCTGCACCGCCTGCTCGGCGACGTCCTCGGTGCCGGCATCCCGACGGTCGCCGCGGTCCAGGGCCATGCCTTCGCCGGCGGGGCGATGCTGGCGACGGCCCACGACGTCGTCGTGATGCGCGAGGACCGCGGCTACTGGTGCGTGCCCGAGGTCGACCTCGGCCTGCCGTTCACGCCGGGGATGGACGCGCTCCTGAAGGCTCGCCTCCCGCGCCGCACCGCCCACCACGCCATGACCACCGGCCGCCGCTACGGCGGCCCCGACGCCGTCGCGGCCGGCATCGCCGACGAGGTCGCCCCCCTCGACGAGGTGCTCCCTCGCGCGATCGAGATCGCCGCCGGGCTGGCCGGCAAGGACCCGGCCACGCTGCGGGCGATCAAGCACCGGCTGCACGCCGACGCCATCGACGCGCTCGACCACGAGCGCTGACCGGCACCACCGGCCGACCACCACCGGCCGACCGCCACCGACCGACGAGCCCACGACCACCGGCCCACCAGCCGGGAACGAACAGCACCACAAGGGGGACCACCGTGCGATTCACCTACGCCGAGGCGTTGACCGACCCGGCCTACATGGCGCCGCTGGCGCAGGCCGCCGAGGCCGCCGGCTACGACAGCTTCCTCGTGCCCGACTCCGTGGCGTACCCCGAGGTCTCGGACTCGACGTACCCGTTCACGCCCGACGGCTCCCGGGAGTTCCTCGAGGACAAGCCGTTCATCGAGCCGTTCGCGCTGATCAGCGCGCTGGCGATGGTGACCGACCGGATCCGCTTCACGATCTCGGTCCTGAAGCTCCCGATCCGCCACCCACTGCACACCGCCAAGCTGGCGTCGTCGGCTGCGGTGCTCAGCGACAACCGGCTGACGCTCGGCGTCGGCGTGAGCCCGTGGCCCGAGGACTACGCGATCACCGGCACTCCGTGGGAGGACCGCGGCAGGCGCATGGACGAGTGCATCGACATCGTGTCGAACCTGCTCGACGGCGGCTTCCACGAGCACCACGGCGAGGTCTACGACATGCAGTCGGTCAAGATCTGTCCGGTGCCGACCGAGCGGGTGCCGATCCTGATCGGCGGCCACTCCGGTCCGGCTCTCCGCCGCGCCGCCCGGCTGGACGGCTGGATCCACGGCGGTGGCGAGGACGACCTCGACGCGATCATCGAGCGGCTCCACGTGCTCCGGAGGGAGGCCGGCAAGGCCGAGGAGCCCTTCGAGATCCAGGTCATCAGCCCCGAGGCGTTCAGCGTCGACGGGATCAAGCGGCTCGAGGAGAAGGGCGTCACCGAGGTGATCGTCGGGTTCCGGTGGCCCTACGTCGTCGGGCCGGACACGGAGCCGCTCCAGGACAAGATCGATGCCCTCGAGCGGTTCGCCGAGACCACGATGGCGGCCTGCCGCGACTGAGCAGGAGGACGACATGAGCACCACCGAACCGGAGATCGTCGAGCAGGCCGAGCAGATCACGATGGTGATCAAGCGGGTGTCGCCCATGGCCGAGCTGGCCTCGGTGTTCGACACGGCGTTCCCGGCGCTGGCCGGCGTCCTCGCCGACCAGCAGGTCCAGCCCCTCAGCCCGGCCTTCGCGCTGTACCACGGGGAGCCCACCGACACGGCCGACCTCGAGGTCGGCTTCATCACCGGTGCACCGATCGAGCCGGTCGGCGAGGTCGTCGTCAGCACGCTGCCCGGCGGACGGGTCGCCCGGACGGTGCACGCCGGCGGGTACGACGGGCTCGGCGAGGCGTGGGGTTCGCTGCTCGCGTGGATCGCCGGGCAGGGTCTCGCCGCGAGCGGCGAGCTGTGGGAGGTGTACCTCACCGAGCCCACCCCCGAGGGCGACCCGGCGGACAACCGCACGGAGCTGAACGCCCAGCTGGCCTGAGCCAGCACCGACCGGCACCGGTCGTTTACCCTGCGTCCATCTGACGTTCATCCGGATGTCGGTGCGGGGGGTGTGGGAGATGCTGGGCCGTCACGAGTTGGGTCGTCGCGAGTTCCTGGTCGCGGGCGGGACGGTGCTGGGCGCCGCCGCCCTCGGTGCGGCGAGCGCGTGCTCGCCGGCGGCGGGGCCGGTCCCCGGCGTGTTCGGACTGGGCGTGGCCTCCGGCCTGCACTCCACCTCCGAGGTCGTGCTCTGGACCCGCGTCGAGCTGGCGAGCACGCCGGTGTCCACGGTGGAGTGGGACGTGGCCGACTCGGCCGCGTTCGCCACGGTCGTCGCCACCGGCACGGCGCCGGTCAGCGCGGCCAGCGACGGCTGCGTCAAGGTGCTGGTCGGCGGCCTCGACGCCGACCGCTCCTACTGGTTCCGGTTCCGCACGGGCGGCACGACCTCGCCGGTCGGGCGGGCCCGGACGCTGCCGGCGCCTGGCTCCTCGCCCTCGTCGTTCCGCCTGGCCTTCGCCGCGTGCCAGTCCTACGCCGGCGGCTACTACGGCGCGTGGCGAGATCTGGCGACCAAGGACGTCGACGCCGTCCTGTTCCTCGGCGACTACATCTACGAGGCGCTCCCGATCCAGATCCTGCGACGGGTGCGCGACGAGTACACGAGCGATGCCGACACCCTCGAGGGCTACCGGCAGCGCTACCGGCTCTACCGCAGCGATCCCGACCTGCAGGCCGCCCACGCCGCCCACCCGTTCGTCGTGACCTGGGACGACCACGAGGTCGCCAACGACCACGACCGCTCCTACCTGGCGGAGCACCCGGAGCGGGCCGCCGCCGCGCACCAGGCCTGGTTCGAGTACATGCCGGTGTGGCCGGTCGACGGGACGCGCATCCACCGGGAGCTGCGGTGGGGCGACCTGGCCGACCTGTTCGTGCTGGACGCACGCCAGTACCGCGACGACCACCTCGGCACCTCGCTGCTCGGCCTGCTCGGGACGCAGGTGATGACCGGCGACCTCCAGGCCGAGGGACGGACCATGCTCGGCGACTCGCAGCGCCAGTGGCTGCTCGACGGGCTCGACGCCGCGCAGGCCGACGGCGTCCGCTGGAAGCTCGTGGGCAACCCGGTGATGATCGCCCCGGTCCGCCTGGTGGACCTCGACACGCCCGAGATGCGGGCGCTCGACCCGAACCTGCCCAAGCACGCCGGCCTGTACCTCGGCACCGACTCGTGGGACGGGTTCGGATGGGAGCGCGACCTCGTGCTGTCGCACCTGCGCGACGCCGGGGTCGCCGACGTGGCGTTCCTGACCGGCGACCAGCACACGTTCATGGCCGCGCCGCTCAGCACGGACTTCGACGACCCAGACGCGCCGGTCGTGGCGTACGAGTACACCGGCGGCGGCATCTCGTCGCCGAGCGGCGTGACCGAGGCGCTGCTGTCCGACGGGCTGCCCTCGTACCCGACCCAGCCGCCGTTCGACCACATGGACATCCACCGCAACGGCTACGGCGTGGTGGAGCTGTCACCCGACGCGATGACCGTCACCTACCACGCGCTGGTCCCCACGGCGACGTGGTCCGTGCCGGCGCCCTCGGTGCGGTTCGACACCGTGCCGGGCCAGCCGCGCCCGACGGTCACGCTCCTCTGACGGTCCTGTCCTGACCACGGTCCTGTCCTGACCACGGTCCTGTCCTGACCACGGTCCTGTCCTCACGGGGTCCTGGCGACGGTGTGACGCACGTCGAGTTGCGAGGCGCACCACTCGGGTCTAAAACCTGACCATTCCGATCGGGTTTACGAACTAGCCCGGCTTGTCACGTCAGGAGCGTCAGTGTCCCCCCTCCCACGGTCCCGTCCCTCCGGGGCCCTCCTCGCCATCGTCACCGCGCTGCTCCTGGTGGCCGCCGCTGCGTGCTCGTCGGACGCCTCGACGCGGAAGGAGGCGGACAGCGGCCCGACCACCACGGCGAAGGCGGTCGTCACGCCCCCGTCGATCCCCCCGGGCACCACGCTGAAGATCGGCGACCAGCTCGAGTACCTCCAGACGATCCTGTCGGTGAGCGGCCAGGACCAGGACCTGCCGTACACGGTCGAGTACGCCAACTTCATCGGCGGCCCGCCGATGCTGCAGGCCTTCCAGGGCGGCGCCGTCGACGCCGGCTTCGTCGCCAGCACCCCGCTGATCTTCGCCCAGGCGTCCGGCCAGGACATCGCCGCCGTGGCCGGTTGGGCCCCCGAGCAGGGCCTCGGCGGCCTGATCAGCGCAGATCCGTCGATCAAGAGCTGGGCCGACATCAAGGGCAAGCGGGTCGCCTACCAGCGGGGCACCTCGGCCGAGGCCGCGGTGCTGACCGCCCTCGAGGACGAGGGCCTGACGCTGTCCGACATCACGACCGTGGACCTGCCGATCACCGGGATCGCCGCAGCGATCAAGAGCGGTGCGGCCGACGCCGGCATCTCCACCGAGCCGCTGATCAGCGGGTTCGTCAAGGACACGCCCGGCGGCCACGTGGTGGCCCAGGCCAACGACATCACCGACCGCGGCGCCTTCCTGATCGCCAGCAAGGAAGCGCTCGACGACGACGCCAGGTCCGCGGCGCTCGCCGACTACGTGACCCGCCTGGTCAAGGCGTACGGCTACCTCTCGAAGAACAAGCAGGCGCTGGCGGATTCGATCTTCGTGCAGCAGTACGGCCTGACCCCCGAGCGGGCGCTCGAGCTGGCGAACAGCACCGGCGTGACCACGTTCCTGTCGCTCCCGGGTGACATCGCGAAGCCCCAGCAGGAGCTCGCCGACCGGTTCCACGCCGCCGGGCAGATCCCGACCGAGATCGACACCGCCAAGGAGTTCGACAACCGCTTCAACGAGCTGGTCCAGCAGACGGCCGAGGAGGCCGGGGTCGCCTCCCAGGGAGGTTCCGGCTCGTGAGCACCGTCGAGCTCGTCACCCTCCCCACCGCCCGGGCCGAGGCCGCGGCGCGGCGGCGCTGGCGCCTGCCGCGGGGGCTCGAGCGCCTGATCGGCGTCGTCCTGCTCTTCGCGCTGTGGGAGCTGGCCTCCCAGCTCGGGTGGATCAGCACCGACATCCTGGCGGGACCGTCCACGGTCCTGACCGCCGGGGTCGACCTCTTCCGCGACGGCACGTTGACCTCAGCCCTGTGGGCGTCGCTGCAGCGGGTGGTGTGGGGCATGGCCATCGGCATCCCGATCGGTGCGCTCCTCGCCCTAGCCGCCGGGCTGTCCCGGATCGGCGACGACCTCGTGGACGCGAACGTCCAGATGCTCCGGTTCGTCCCGATCATCGCCCTGCAGCCGCTGCTGGTCGTGTGGCTCGGCGTCGGCGAGACCGTGAAGGTGTCGCTGATCGTCCTCGGCGTGGCCTTCCCCGTCTACGTCAACACGGTGACGGCCATCAAGACCCTCGACCCCCGCTACCTGCAGCTCGCGGAGACGGTCGGCCTGTCCCGCTGGCAGCTCGTCCGGCGGGTCGTCCTCCCCGGCGCCCTCCCGGGCTTCCTCATCGGGCTGCGCCTCGCCACCGCGATCGCGTGGCTCCTCCTCGTGTTCGCCGAGCAGATCAACGCCACCAGCGGCATCGGCTACCTGATGACACGGGCCCAGGTGTTCAACCAGACCGACGTCATCGTCGTCGGTCTCGTGACCTACGCCGTGCTCGGCCTCCTCTCGGACGCCGGCGTCCGGGCCCTCGAACGACGACTGCTGCGCTGGCAGCCGGGACGGTGATCGACGTGACCGTGACAGACATCGGCTCCGACCAGGTGGGCACGGCGGCGACCGCGCCGCTTGCGACCTCCCCCGACATCGATCCCGGCGGAACGGCGGGGCGCCCCGAGCTGGCGGTCAGCGCCCACGACGTCCGACGGACCTTCGGCGACAGGGAGGTGCTCCACGGACTCGACGTCGAGATCGCTCCGGGCGAGTTCGTGGCCCTCCTCGGCCGCAGCGGTTCCGGCAAGAGCACGTTCCTGCGGGCGCTCGCCGGTCTCGACGACGGTGTCACCGGGACCATCCAGGTCCCCGCCCGTCGGTCCGTCGTCTTCCAGGACGCCCGCCTCCTGCCGTGGGCCAAGGTGCTCGACAACGTGGTGCTGGGGCTCGACGATCGCGACGCCGACGGCACGGCTGCGAAGGAGCAGGGCCGTCGGGCCCTCGACGAGGTCGGGCTGGCGGACCACGCAGGAGCGTGGCCGAAGACGCTCTCGGGCGGCGAGGCCCAGCGCGCTGCGCTGGCCCGGGCGCTGGTGCGCTCCCCCGACCTGCTCCTGCTCGACGAGCCGTTCGGCGCGCTCGACGCCCTCACCCGCATCCGCATGCACGTGCTGGTGCAGGAGCTCTGCGCCCGCCACGAGCCGGCCGTCCTGCTGGTCACCCACGACGTCGACGAGGCGATCCTGCTCGCCGACCGCGTGCTGGTGCTGACCGACGGCGCGATCTCGCTCGACGTTCCCGTCGGGCTGTCCGACCCTCGGCTGCGCGGCGACCCGGCGTTCGTCGCCCTCCGCTCGCGCCTGCTGGCCGAGCTCGGCGTCGACGAGACCGCCGAGGGCCACCACCAGGCCACCGGGCCCTGAGCGCGACCGTCCACCGGACGACCCGACCCACCGACCCGACGACTCACCGACCCGAACGACCCGAACGACCCGAACGACCCGAACGGAGCACCGCCCATGGCCATCACCGAGACCCTCGACCCCGTCGCCCCGCCGCCCTCCGGGACGGCGGCGACCACCACCCACCTCCACGTCCGGCCGCTGTCGGCGAACATCGGCGCCGAGATCCTCGACCTCGACGTCAGGGACCTGAGCGACGCCGACGTGGCCGCCATCCGCCAGGTCTGGCTCGAGCGCAAAGTCGTGTTCTTCCCCGGCCAGCACCTCGACCCGCAGGAGCACGTCGCCTTCGCCGCCCGCTTCGGCGAGCCGACCGAGGGCCATCCGGTGATCCCCGGCATCGACGGCAACCCCGAGGTGTTCGAGATCGACTACTCCGCGGCCGGCGAGCTGTACGCGCAGTACGGCGACGTGTCGACCCGGGACCGCGGCATCCACTGGCACACCGACGTGACCTTCGTGCGCCGCCCGCCGCTCGGCTCGATCCTGCGGGCGGTCGTCGTGCCGCCCTCCGGCGGTGACACGCTGTTCTCCAACCAGGTGGCGGCCTTCGCGGCGCTGAGCCCCTCGCTGCAGGGCTACCTCCGGACACTGCGGGCCGTGCACGACGGCACCCGGCAGTTCCAGCCGATCCTCGACCTCATCGGGGAGGGCCGCTGGGAGGGCGAGCCGTTCACCGCCCTCGAGCCGCTCGAGCACCCCGTCGTCACGGTCCACCCCGAGACCGGCGAGGAGGTCCTCTTCGTGAACCCGGGGTTCACCTCGCACATCGTCGGGCTCAGCGCACGCGAGAGCGAGGTGCTGCTCGGCTTCCTCTACGAGCACGCGGTCAAGCACGACTTCACGGTCCGCTACCACTGGACCGAGGGCACGATCGGCTTCTGGGACAACCGTGCGACGCAGCACTCGGTGGTCGGCGACTTCGGCGACCAGCACCGCGTGATCCAGCGCGTCACGCTGCGCGGCGAGGAGCCGGCGGGGGTGGCCCGATGAGCCCGGTCGTCACGCCCGAGGCGATCGACGCGCCGGTCGCCGACCGCACCCCGCTCGAGGCCCCGACCGAGCCGACCGTCCGGCCGCTGACCGGCAACACGGGGGCCGAGGTCGACGGCGTCGACCTGTCCCGCCCCCTGCCGCCCGAGCACCAGGCGGTCGTCGCCGACGCGCTCGATCGGTGGAAGGTGCTGGCGTTCCGCGGCCAGCGGATCGGGCACCGGGAGCAGATCGCGTTCGCCCGCCAGTTCGGCGACCTGACCTACGCCCACCCCTACGACGACGACCCGCCCGAGGGCTTCCCCGAGATCTACACCGTGTCGCCCGAGCGCTTCGCCCAGCAGTACGGGCTGTCGGAGGAGGCGGCTCGCAAGGTCCGGCGGAAGTACTCGTACACGAACCAGTGGCACACCGACGTGACGCCGGCGGTCAATCCGCCGGCCGCGTCCGTGCTGCGGGCCGAGGTGGTGCCGGAGTACGGCGGCGACACGACGTTCACGAACCTGGTCGCGGCCTACGAGGGGCTGTCCGCACCGCTGCGGGCGTTCCTCGACGGGCTGCGGGCCGAGCACCGCTACGGCGCCGGCTTCGCCCGCCAGGGCGTCCCGACCACCGGCGTGATCTCCGACAAGCAGCTGGTGGCCCGCCACCCCGTCGTGCGGGTGCACCCCCACACCGGCGAGCGGGCGCTCTTCGTGAACCCCGGCTTCACGTCGCGGATCGTGGGCCTGCGCCAGGAGGAGTCGGCGGCGCTGCTCGACCTGCTCTTCGCCGAGATCACGAAGCCCGCCTACACCGTGCGGTTCCGTTGGGACCCGGGCACGGTCCTGTTCTGGGACAACCGGGCCACCGCGCACCTGGGCCCCCAGGACCTCGACCACCTCGACGTCGAGCGGGTGCTGCACCGCGTGACGCTCATCGGCGAGGTCCCCGTGGGGACCGACGGCGGCGAGTCCGAGCTCATCCAGGGAGAGCCGTTCAGGAGCCTGCCGGTCTTCGACTGACCCCCGACAGTTCGCCGACGGCCGCGTCGCGCCACGCACCCCCCTGCCGGTGGCGCGACGCGGCCCGATGGCTGGCCGGCCGCACGGCCGGCAGCGCCCCGGTCCCGGTCCCCCCCCGTGGCCGGGGCGCTCACGTGTGCGCCCGGTGCCCGTCGCCGTCGAAGACCATGATCAGCTCGGCCGCCCGACCGATCGCCGCGATCGCGTGCGGGGTCATCGTCGAGAACTCGGCGGCCTCGCCCGCCCGCAGGCGGATCACCCGCTCGCCGAGGGTGAGGCCGATCCGACCGGCGAGCACGTAGACCCAGTCGTGCCCCGGGTGGACCTGGGGGTCGTGCTGCTCGTCGGTCGGCTCCAGCCGCACCCTGATCGCGCTCATCGCGCCCGTCGGGCGGGTGAGCGGCCACACGGTCGCCCCGGGCCAGTGGTGCTCGACCGGCTCGGGCCGGATGACCACGTCGTCGTCGGGGGCCTGGTCGATGAGCGCGCCGACCTCGACCTGCAGCGCGCCGGCGAGGGCGACGAGCACGTCGAGGCTGATCGTGCGCTTCCCCGTCTCGATCCGGCTCACCGTCGAGGGGCTCAGGTGGCTGCGCTCGGCGAGGTCGTCGAGCGTCCAGCCGAGCGACCGCCGCAGGGACCTGATCCGGACCCGGGCGATCGTCTCGACGTCGTCGGCCATCGGTCGAGCATGCACTGCTCTTGCGAATCCTGCAAGTACCCTTGCTCAGATCGCACCCATCCGTACGCTGGCCGCATGACGACGCGGCACAGCTCGACGGATGCGGATGTGGTGGTGATCGGCGGCGGCGCCGCCGGCCTGGCGGCGGCGCTGCAGCTCGGCCGGCAGCGACGTCGGGTCGTCGTCCTCGACGGTGGGAAGCCGTTGAACGCGCCGGCGGCGCACGTGCACGGCTACCTGGGGCTCGACGGGCTCCCGCCGCTCGACCTCGTGGCCCGGGGTCGCGACGAGGTGCGCTCCTACGGCGTGGCCGTCGTCGAGGACGTCGACGCCGTCGCCCGACGCGACGACGACGGCACGCTGCTGGTCGACGTGTCCGACGGCTCCAGCCTGCGCACCCGCCGGCTCCTCCTCGCCACGGGCCTGACGGCCGAGCTCCCCCCGATCCCGGGCGTCGCCGAGCAGTGGGGACGCGGCGTGGTCCACTGCCCGTACTGCCACGGGTGGGAGGTGCGGGACCAGCGGGTGGTGGTCGTCGCCACCGCCACCGGTGGGTGGCACCAGGCGATGCTGTTCCGGCAGCAGACCGAGCACCTCACCGTCGTCGTCCATGAGGGCGAGGTCCCCGGGGACCAGGCCGAGGGCCTGGCGGCGCGCGGCGTGGCGATCGTCGAGGGGCCCGTCGACCGGCTCACCCAGGACGCCGACGGCCGCCTGACGGGCGTCGAACTGGCCGACGGGGGGTCGCGCCCGGCCGACGCCGTCGTCGTGGCCGCCACGATGCGACCGAGGATCGACGCCGTGTCGGCGCTCGGCGTCGTCGCCGTCGCCGACCCGATGGGCCGCGGCGACCTGGTGCCCACCGATCCCCAGGGTCGGACGACCGTGGACGACGTCTACGCGGCGGGCTCGATCGTCGAGCCGCTCCAGGTCGCCCAGGCCGCCTCGTCCGGTGCGCTCACCGGGGCGTTCATCAACATGGACCTCGTGCTCGACGACACGGCGCGGGCGCTCGCCGCACCCGGCGGACCGGACGGCCACACGCCGGTCGACCGGGACCGGGAGCGGGACCAGCCGTCCAGCGGCCGGCCGGACGAGGTGGCCTGAGCTCGGGTTACGGTGCTCCGATGTTCGTGCTCGTCCACGGGGCCTGGCACGGGTCGTGGTGCTGGTCCCGCCTCCAGGCGTCGCTGTCCGCCGCCGGCGCTGTCAGCACCGCCGTCGACCTGCCGGGCCGGGCCGGCGACCCGACCCCGCTCGACGGGCTCGACCTCGACGCCTACGCCGAGCGCGTCGCCGCCGTCGTGACCTCGGTCGACGAGCCGGTCGTGCTCGTCGGCCACAGCATGGGCGGTGCGACGATCAGCCAGGTCGCCGAGCGGGTGCCCGAGCGGATCGAGGCCCTCGTCTACGTCTGCGCCCTGCTCCAGCCCCTCGGGCGCCTCGCCCGCCGACCTGCACGCGCAGGACCTGGACAGCGAGCTGCTGGCCGCGGTCGAGCTCGCCGGCGACGGCCTCTCGACCTCGATCCGACCCGACGCCGCGGCCGATCTCTTCTACGGCGACTGCGACGCCGAGGACCGGGCCTGGGCCGTCGAGCGGCTGTGCGCCGAGCCCACCGGTCCGGCCACCGGCACCATCCGCACCACCCCCGAGCGGTGGGGCTCGGTGCCGCGGGCCTACGTGCGCTGTGACCTCGACCGGGCCGTGCACCCCGACGTGCAGGACCGCATGGTGGCCGACGTCGGCGTCGACGTGGTCGTCGAGATGGCGGCGTCGCACTCGCCGTTCCTGTCCCGTCCCGACGAGCTCGCCCGGCTGCTCCTCGACGTGCGCGCCGGCCTGTGACGGGACGGGGGCGACAGGAGGTGGATGCGTGAGGACGGATCTGAGCGGGGCCGGCGGCATCAGGTTGGCGGCCGACGTGGACGGCCCGGAGGACGGGCCCACCGTGGTCCTGCTGCACGGCGGCGGGCAGACCCGCCACTCGTGGTCGAGCACCTGGCGGTTCCTCGCCGGGTCCGGTTGGCGCGCGTGGACCGTCGACCTGCGCGGCCACGGCGACAGCGAGTGGTCCGGCGACGGCGACTACACGCTCCAGGCCTTCGCGGCCGACGCCGACGCGATCGCCCGCTCCCTCCCCCGACCCCCGGTGCTCGTCGGCGCCTCGTTGGGCGGGCTCGCCTCGATGGTCGCGATCGCCGGCGCCGACCCGCAGGAGGAGGTGGCGCGGGCGCTCGTCCTGGTCGACGTCGCTCACCGCCTGGAGTCGCGGGGCACGGACCGCATCGGGGCGTTCATGACCGGCAACCTCGACGGGTTCGCCTCGCTCGACGAGGCCGCCGACGCGATCGCCGCGTACAACCCCAACCGGCCGCGACCCAAGGACCTGTCGGGGCTGGCCAAGAACCTGCGCCAGGGCCCCGACGGCCGCTGGCGCTGGCACTGGGACCCCCGGTTCGTGTCGGGGAAGTTCGGCTCGTCGGACGAGACGCGGTCCAGCGTCGTCGAGCCGAGCCTGCTCGAGCGCTCGGCCGCCGCGCTGCAGGTCCCGACGTTGCTGGTGAGGGGACGCTCGAGCGACCTCCTGAGCGAGGAGGGCGCGCAGGAGTTCCTGGCGCGCGTGCCCCACGCCGAGTTCGCGGACGTCGCCGGCGCCGGCCACATGGTGGTCGGCGACCGCAACGACGTGTTCAACGCAGCGGTGCTGGACTTCCTGGAGCGCCACCGGGGCTGAGCGGCCCGTCGCCGGCGCCGAGGGCGGCGACGCCGGCGTCCTCCAGCCCCGCCGCCACCAGCGCGTCGATCCGTCCCGCCAGCAGGTCACCGAACGGGTCCGGCGTGTGGCGCACGAGCACGTCGTAGGGCAGCGTCATCGCCGCCCGGGTGGCGAGCAGCCGCCGTCGCTCGGGGTCGTGGAGGTCCACGAGCACTGCGTCGGCCGCGGTCAGCGCGCGGGCGGTGCGGAGCCGGCGCGGCACCGTCAGCGCGAGCAGCACGATCGTGGGCAGCGCGAAGGCCAGCAGCCCGAGGACGAGCGCGAGGCGGTGCACGCTGTCCTCGCCCCGCTCCCCGAGCGACGCGACGTTGCCGCCCGTGGCGTCGCCGGCGCCCGACAGCACGTCGGACAGGCGGTCGCCGACCACCGGCAGGCGCGACGCACCGTCGGCCGCAGCCTCGAAGGCGTCGCTCACCGAGCTCCCGGCCGTCGTCACGCCCGAGCCCAGCACGCTCAACTCGTCCACGGCTCCGTGGACGCGGACGCCGATCCAGGCGAAGAGCAGGACCAGCAGGACCACGACGCCGTCGCGGACCTGCATCCGGCGGCGGCGCTCGGGGGCGTCGGGGTACAGCTTCATGGGATCCCTCCGTGGTGGCTGCGCCGACCCTACCGGGAAACGCGCAACTCTTGGTTGCATTCGGGCCCCGTCGGCGCGACGATGGTGCGCAACCACTGATTGCACATCAAGCGATCGAGCACCCCGACGGAGCGCCCATGACCACCGACCAGCTGCCCGAGCCCACCCCTGCCGCACCCGACGGCCTGGAGCACGGGACGATCGTGCGGGAGGTCCACGTCGCGGCCGACCCCGACCTCGTGTTCGAGGTCGTGTCGAGCCCCCGGCACCTGGAGCGCTGGTGGCCCGACGAGGTCGAGCTGGACCCCACCCCGGGTTCGGTCGGCCACTTCACCTTCGGCGAGCCAGGGTCGCCCGACGCGCAGGTCCCCGCCGTCACGGTCGTGGCGGCGGACCCGCCCCGCACGTTCTCGTTCCGCTGGACCCACCCCGTCGGCGAACCGGCGACCGAGCGCAACTCGCTGCTGGTCACCTTCGAGCTGTTCGGGACCGACGGCGGCACGCTCCTGCGGATGACCGAGTCGGGCTTCCGGCTGCAGGGCTGGGAGGTCGCCGTGCTCGAGGAGCAGTACCGCGACCACTGCGACGGCTGGGCGCACTTCCTGCCCCGCCTCGACCGGTACGTCGCGCAGCTGGTGTCGGCGTGAGCACCGTCCTCGACGATGGCGTCGACGACGACCTGTGGTCGGCCATCGGCGACCCCACGCGGCGCCGGCTCCTCGACCTCCTGCTGGAGGCCGGCGACGGCACGGCCACGACGCTCAGCGAGCAGGTCACCGTGACGCGCCAGGCGGTCAGCAAGCACCTCGCGGTGCTCGACCGAGCCGGGCTGGTCCATGCCACCACGGCGGGCAGGGAGCGCCGCTACCGGGTGGACGACCGTCGGCTCGCGCGGGCTGCGGCGCAGCTCGCCGAGGTCGGCGCCGCGTGGGACCGCCGCCTGGGCCGCATCGCCCGCATCGCCGAGACCCTGCAGCGCGAGCGCGACCGCGATCGGGCGCGACGGCCGCACGACCGGACCGACGACCCGGACCCCAGCGACCAGACAGACCCCACCGACCACACCGACCACACAGACCCCACCGACGACACAGAGGAGCCATGACCATGCCCGAGATCCTGCACAAGGTCGGGTGCCGCTCGACCACCACCGCCGCCGTCTCCGACGCGCTCACGACGGTCGAGGGCCTGTCCGGCTGGTGGACGAACGACACCACCGGCGACGCCGCCGAGGGTGGTGCGCTGCAGTTCCGCTTCCCCGCCGGCGGCTTCGACATGGAGGTCGTCGAGGTCGAACCCGGCCGGCACGTGCGCTGGCGCGTGACCGACGGGCCCGAGGAGTGGGTCGACACGACGATCGACTGGGACCTCCGCCAGGACGGCGACGACGCCACCGTCCTGTTCGCCCACCGGGGCTGGCGCGAGCCCGTCGAGTTCATGCACCACTGCAGCACGAAGTGGGGCGTCTACCTGCTGAGCCTGAAGTCGCTGCTCGAGGACGGGCGCGGCGCCCCCTCCCCCGACGACGTCAAGATCGACAGCTGGGACTGACGACGCGAAGGCGGGTCAGGCCGTCCTCCCCCGCAGGCGGCCGGGCTGACCCGCGAAGCTTCAGTTGGCCGCGAGCGGCGCCGATGGGGGGCCGTGGAGATGGAAGCGCCCGACACGGGCGTCGACGAGCTGACGGGTGCCGAGGACCTGGTGCGGCGGCTGCTCGACGTGGCCCGCACCCGCACCGACACCGACATGACGTGGGTGTCGCGGTTCCGCGCCGACCGGATGGAGCTCGTGCTGGTCAGCGGCTCGCTCGGCACCGCGCCGGTCGAGGAGGGCTGGTCGTCGCCGTACGTCGACTCCTACTGCGCCCGCGTGCTCGACGGTCGGATCGGCAACGTCGTGTCCGACACCCTGGCCGACCCCGAGACCTGCGGCCTCGACGCCACGGTGGGACTCGGCATCCGGTCCTACGTCGGCGTCCCCGTGAAGGCGCCCAACGGGGCGGTCACCGGGATGCTGTGCGCGGTCAGCGCCCGGCCCCGGACGATCGACGACCGCGAGCAGGAGTTCCTGCAGATGCTGGCCGACACCGCGTCGGACCTGCTGCGCGACGTGCCGATCGTCGGGGACGACCGCCGGCGGATCCGCGACCGCGTCGGCCGGGTCATCAACCACGGGCTGCTGCGGACGGTGTTCCAACCGATCGTGGACCTCGAGCACTCGCGGGTCGTCGGCTTCGAGGCGCTCAGCCGCTTCCCCGGCGAGCCGGCCCGGCCGGACCAGTGGTTCGCCGACGCGATCGCGGTGGGGCTCGGGGTCGCGCTCGAGGTGCACGCCGCCCGCACCGCCATCGAGGCGATGCCCGAGCTGCCCGAGGGCACGTACCTCAGCGTGAACCTCTCCCCGACCGCGCTCATGTCGATCGACCTCGACGAGCTGATGCCCGAGGATCCGACGCGACTGGTCATCGAGCTGACCGAGCACGCGCGGGTCGGCGACTACCAGGAGCTGCGGACGGCGGTGCAACGGCTGCGCGCCGCCGGCGTGCGGATCGCGGTCGACGACGCCGGTGCGGGCTTCGCCAGCTTCCGCCACATCCTCGAGCTCGGTCCCGACATCGTGAAGGTGGACCTGTCGATCAGCCAGGGCATCGCCGACGATCCCGCCCGCCAGGCCCTGGTCGGTGGCATGGCCGAGCTGGCGCACCAGTCAGGGGCGACGCTCGTGGCCGAGGGCGTCGAGGACCCCCGCGACCTCGACCGGCTGAGCATCCTCGGCGTCAGCGTCTTCCAGGGCTACCTCTTCGGCCGCCCGTCGCCGCTGCCGGTTTCCGACCGGCTCGCGCTCAGCTCGCTCCGGCCGCCGACGGGCCGGACGAAGTGGCCGTCGGAGCCCGTGATCGAGACCCGGTTCGAGTCCGCCATCATGAGCTCCGCGGTGCCGACCGCGATCGTCGAGCTCGACGGCACGTTGCGCTCGGTCAACCAGCACTTCGCCGCGTTCCTCCGTCGCAGCGTCGCCGACGTCGAGGCCCTGACGTTCCAGGACCTCACCCACCCCGACGACCTCGAGACCGACCTCTGCCACCTGCGGCAGTGCCTGGCCGACCAGCGCGACAGCTACCGCATCACCAAGCGGTACCTCGACCCGTCGGGGCAGCCGATGCCGGCCGACCTGATCGTCACCGTCGTGAGGGACCGGTCGCGCCGGCCCCTCTACTTCATCTCGCACGTCCTCCCGCTCTGAGGGGCGCGTCCGCTCAGGCGGCGACGACCTCGGCGAAGCGGGCGAGGGTGTCGGGCGGCGCGAAGTCGGCGAACCAGGCATAGACCCGGTCGACCCCGCGGTCGTGCAGCGCCCCGAACCGGTCGACCAGCTCTGGCACCGTGCCGATCACGACCCGGGCGCCGAGGCCCTGCGTCCCGAAGCGGCGGTGGACCGTGGCGGTGACCTCGTCCCTGCTCGCCTCGTCGGGGACGACCGCCACCATGACCTGGACCGACACGCGGGCGTCGCCGGCGCGCTCGCGCAGCTCCTCGAGCCGGTCGAGCTGGTGGACCGGCAGGTTCCACCAGTCGGCGTGGCGGCGGACGAGGTCGAGCGTGCGGGGCCCGACGCCGCCGATCGTCACGGGGATCGGGCCCATCGGCACGGGCTGCTGGCGGGCGCCGACGAGCGTGACGTGCTCGCCCTCGAAGTCCACGACCTCTCCGGTCCACAGCGCCTCGAGCACCTGCAGCGTCTCGCCCAGCCGGCCGACCCGCGCCCGGGGCTCGGTCGAGCCCACGCCGAACTCGTGCAGCTCCTCGGGCACCGAACCCCACCCGATGCCGAGGTCGAAGCGACCGCCCGACGCGTGGTCGAGCGAGGTGACCTGGCGCGCCAGCACCGCCGGGTGGCGGAAGGCGTCGCACAGCACGAGGTGCCCGACCCGCAGCGTGGCGGTCCGGGCCAGCACCCAGCCGGCGATCTCCATCGCCTCCCACATGCCCTGGTCGGTGGCGAGCGGCGGGGCCAGGTGGTCCATGAACGCGATGCCCTCGAACCCGGCCGCCTCGGCGGCGAGCGCCCGCTCGACGATCGCCTCGTGGGTCATCCGCATCTGCGGGAGGAACAGGTGGAAGCTCGGCCCGGTCGGTTCGGTCACGTCCCGCATCCTTGCCGCTCGACCCCCGGCGTGCGTGCCCGAGCAGCGACTCCGCCGAGCTGCAGCCGAGCACCTCGTGCGGCTCGAGGAGCGGCTCGACGCCCCCGAGCTCGAGGAGCTCGGCTCCGGCGTCAGTTCAGGACACGACCGCGCCGCCGTCGAGCGCGATGACCTCGCCCACCACGTAGGCCCCGGCGCGCGACGAGAGGAAGATGGCCAGGCCGGCGATGTCCTCGGGGCTGCCCACCCGGCCGCTCGGGGTCATGGCGCCGACGGCGTCCCAATCGGTGCCCTCGACGTCGCCACCCGTCCCGACGCCGGTGCTCAGCATCCACGTCGGGAACGGGCCCGGGGCGATCGCGTTCACGACCACGTGGCGCTTCACGAGCTTGGCGGCCATCTGCCGGGTCAGCGCGTGGACGGCGGCCTTGGACGGGCCGTACGAGTGCGTGTCGAACACCGGGGTGCGGATGCCGTCGATCGAGCCGATGTTGATGACCCGCGCCGGATCCTCCTCGGTCGCGCCGGCCTCGAGCAGGGGCAGCAGCTGCTGGGTCAGGAAGAACACGCCCTTCACGTTCGTGTCGAAGACCTTGTCCCAGCCCTTCTCGGGGAACTCCTCGAGCGGTGCGCCCCACGACACGCCGGCGTTGTTCACGAGGATGTCGAGCCGGTCCTCCCGCTCCCGCAGCGCGGCGGCCAGGGCCTCGATCCCCTCGAGCCCCGAGAGGTCAGCCGGCAGCGACACGCAGGTGCCGCCGTACTCGGCCGACAGGCGCTCGGCGGTGGCGTCGCAGACGTCGGCCTTGCGGGAGCTGATGTAGACGGTGGCGCCGTTGGCGAGCAGGCCGGCGGCGATCATCTCGCCAATGCCTCGGGACCCGCCGGTCACGAGCGCCACCTTGCCCTCGACGGAGAACAGGTGGCCCAGCTTCAGATCGGTCATTCGTCGGCTCCTCGCCGGTCGTGGGGTGGGTGGGGGCGGTGGGCCGTCAGCTCGCGAGGAGCCGGCCGAGCCGCGCCAGCTGCGGGCCGGCGGCGCCGAGCGTGAGCTCCAGCTGCTTGGCCCAGAGGAAGTAGCGGTGGATCGGGTAGTCGAGGTCGATCGAGATGCCGCCGTGGAGGTGGAGGTCGGCATGGCCGACGCGCCGGCCGCCGTAGGACGCCCAGTACTTGGCGACGGCGACCTCGCGGTCGGCGGGCTCGCCCGCCGCGAGCAGCGTCGCCGCCTGCAGCATGGTCAGCCGGATCGCCTCGTCGTCGATGTAGCAGTCGGCCATGCGGTGCCCGACCGCCTGGAACGAACCGATCGGCCGGTCGAACTGCTTGCGCTCGGTCGCGTACGCGGCCGTCCGACGCGTGCCGCCGTCGGCCACGCCCGATGCGAGGGCGCACAGGCCGACGGTGGCGACGTCGACGAGCCGATCGATCGTCACCTGCCCGCCGGGCACGCGCGCGAGGTCGCCGACGGACACGCCGTCGAGGTGGAGCTCGAAGTGCGGCTCGTGGTTGAACGTGTCCTGCCGCCGGGCCACCACACCGGTCGCGTCGGTCGGCACCACGAACACCGAGGCCTCGCCGGCACCGGTCCGGGCCGGCACGAGCAGTGCCGCGGCCAGGTGCACGGCCGCCACGTTCGTCTTGGTCCCGGTGAGCACCCATCGGTCGCCGTCGCGGGTGGCGGCGAGCTGCGGGTCCCGGGGGCCGGCGGCCGGCTCGTCGAGCGCGACGGCGAGGATCGTCGACCCGTCGACCACCCCGGGCAGCCAGGCGTCGCGCTGCTCGTCTGTGCCCCGCTCGGCGAGGGCGGTGGCGGCGGTGATCGTCGACCAGAGCGGGATCGGCGCCACGGCCCGCCCCGCCTCGCGGAGGAGCAGGCACGACTCGACGACGCCGAAGCCGCCGCCCCCCACCGGCTCGGGCAGCGCGATCCCGAGCAGCCCGGCGGCGGCGAGCGCCTGCCAGAGCTCCTGGTGGAACCAGTCGGCGCCGGACTCCACCTGGCGGAGGGCCTCGGGGGCGCACAGGTCGGTGAAGATCTGCTCGGCGAGCTCGATGACGGCCCGCTGTTCGTCGGTGGGTGCGAAGTCCACGATGTCTCCAGGCAGCGGGTCAGCGGGGCGAGGGCGGCAGGCCCAGGCCGAACATGGCGATGAGGTCGCGCTGCAGCTCGTTCGTGCCACCCCCGAACGTCAGCACGTGCAGGCCGCGCAGCAACGTGCCCAGGCGGTCCTTCAGCGCGCACCCCGGTGAGCCGTCACGGATGCCGGCCACCGGACCGAGCACCTCGAGCAGGCGCCCGAGGCCGTCCATGTACAGCTCGGTGCCGTGCACCTTGACCGCCGACGCCGCGGCCGGGTCGAGCGGGTTGCCGGCGTCCGCGTTCCAGGCGACCTGCCAGTTGAGGAGCCGCAGCACGTCGAGCCTCGCGTGCACCCAGGCGAGCTCGTGCTGCACCCATGGCTGGTCGATCAGCCGGCTGCCGTCGGCGAGCACGTGCGCAGCTGCGTAGGCGGTCGTCTCGTCGAGCGCCCGCTCCATGATCCCCGACGAGCAGATCGTGACCCGCTCGTGGTTGAGCTGCTCCATGATCAGCGGCCAGCCCCGGCCCTCGCCGCCGATGCAGTTCTCCACCGGCACGCGCACGTCCTCGTAGAACGTGTAGTTGGTGTTGAAGTTGCCGAAGTTCTGGATCGGCACCGCCTTGAAGCCCGGCACGTCGGTCGGGACGATGATCAGCGAGATCCCGGCGTGGCGCGACGCCTCGGGGTTCGTCCGCACCGCGAGCCAGATGTAGTCGGCGTCGGTCGCGAGCGAGGTGAAGATCTTCTGGCCGTCGATCACCCACTCGTCGCCGTCGAGGACGGCGCGGGTCCGCAGCGAGGCGAGGTCCGTCCCGGCATCGGGTTCGGTGTAGCCGATGGCGAAGTGGATCGAGCCCGACAGGATCCGCGGGAGGAAGTCGTCCTTCTGCTCCTGCGTGCCGTACTTCATGATCGTCGGCGCCACGGAGTTGAGCGTCAGCATCGGCACCGGCGCCCCGACGCGCATGGACTCGTCGTAGAAGATGAACTGGTCGACGTAGCCCCGGCCCTGGCCGCCGTACTCCTCGGGCCAGCCGATGCCGAGCCAGCCGTCGGCTCCCATCTGCAGGGCGACGGAGCGGGCGACCGGCCCGACGCCCTCGCTGTGGGCGAGCTCGTCGGCCAGCTCGGGCGTGATGAGCCGGTCGTAGTACTCGCGGAGCTCCTCGCGCAGCGACCGCTGCTCGGCCGTCATGCCGATGTACATCGGCCCCCCTTCGGACAGTCCCCTGCCGGCACGCCCCGCGCCGGACCGGGCGAGCGTACCGCCGGTGGAATCCCTGTGCCGTGGCCGGTGTTGGGGCCGGCATGAGCGAGATGGACGACTGGAACAAGCAGATCATCGACGAGTTCCGAGCGAACGACGGCAAGGTCGGCGGGCAGTTCGAAGGCGCACCGATGATCCTGGTGCACCACAAGGGCGCCAAGAGCGGCACCGAGCGGGTCTCCCCGCTCGTGTACCAGCCCGACGGGGACGCGTACGTCGTGTTCGGGTCGAAGGGCGGCGCCCCGACCCACCCGCACTGGTACCTGAACCTCGTCGCCAACCCCGAGACCGAGGTCGAGGTCGGCGCCGACACCGTGCCGGTCACCGCCAGGGTCGCCGAGGGCGAGGAGCGCGAGCGCCTCTGGACCCGCCAGAAGGAGCTCATGCCCGGCTTCGCCGACTACGAGGTCTCGGCGGGCGACCGCCAGATCCCGGTCGTGGTCCTCACGCCGCGCTGATCGACGCCGACCCCGGCCGGGCCGCGCCCGGGCCGGTCAGTAGTTCGCGGCGACCCGCTGCGCGAGGTAGTCGGCCGCGGTGATCGGCGGGTACGTCCCGCCCGGGCTCTCGATCACCACGTCGCGGTTCGCCTGGGCGAAGAAGGCGATGCTGTAGCGGTCGACCGCAGGATCGTCGGCGCCCGGTCCCCTCACGCGGTGCAGCGTGGACAGCAGCCGGTCGTCGCTCCACCGCATGAGCATGTCGCCGATGTTGCAGGTGACGACCGACGGGTCCGGGTCGACCGGGGTCCAGGCGCCGCTGTCCCGTTCCGCGCCGGGGCAGACCTGGAGACCGGGCTGCCCGGCCCGCTGGAACAGCAGGGTCAGGCAGTCGAAGTCGGTGTGGGCCCCGGCTCGCCAGCCCCCGGGCGCGTCGCCCCCGCTCGCGGCGGGGTAGCGCAGGAGCCGGAGGGTCGACTGGTACGTCGGTGCGGCGGGGTCGTGGGCCGCCGTGAAGAAGTCGGCCGGGAGGTCCAACCGGCCGGCGAAGCACGACAGCACCCGCATGGCCACCGTCCAGCTCGCCCGCTCGAGCGCCTCGAGCGTCGCCCGGAACCCGGGCAGCTCGTCGGGGTCGGGCCACAGGCCGCCCATGGCCGGGACGGTGATCTGGTACGACTCCTTCTCGTCGGCGGTGCCCGTCGACGGCCGGACCTGGCTGCGGCTCTCCCACCCGGCGTTGCGGCTCCGGTCGAGCGGCCACGCCGCCTTGCGGTCCGCCGGGAGCGCGAAGAACCGCTCGGCCGCGGCGAAGCCGGCGTCGACGAGCCCGGTGTCGATGCCGTGGCCGGCGAGCTGGAAGAACCCGACCTCGGTCGCCGCCGACCAGAGCCGGTCGGTCACCTCGGCACGCCGCTCGTCGAAGCCGGTGAGGTCGACGAGCGGGATCTCCCGGGCCGCCTCGCTCCCGAGCCCGCCCATGGCGCGCTCCCGGTCGAGCTCGTCGAGTCGCTGGTGGTCGCCCACGTCCGCACCTCCGTCCCTTCACTCGAGGCGGCACCGCCAGCATCCCGCGGTCGGGGGCCCGGGACGACGGCCGCCGCCGTTGTTCACGTGCTCGTCACAGTTGACGGCGGGGCCGCACCGGATGGGCAAGACTCCTCGCATGCAGCCGCCCACCGTCGGCGTCCCCACCGAGGTCAAGCAGGAGGAGCACCGGGTCGCGATCACCCCGGACGGCGTCCGCGAGCTGCTCCACGCCGGCTCCGACGTGCTGGTCCAGTCGGGGGCCGGCGCGGACTCGAGCGTCCCCGACGAGGACTACGAGCGCGCCGGTGCGACCATCGTGGCGACCGCCGAGGAGGTGTGGGCCCGGGCCGACCTCGTCTGCAAGGTCAAGGAGCCGCTCGAGTCCGAGTTCGCGCACTTCCGCCCGGGCCTGGTGCTGTTCACCTACCTCCACCTCGCCGCGTACCCGGGCGTCGCGGACGCCCTGCTCGACTCGGGCGTGACCGGCATCGCCTACGAGACGGTCCAGCTGCCCGACGGGACGCTGCCCCTGCTCGCCCCCATGAGCGAGGTGGCAGGGCGCATGAGCGTCCAGATCGGCGCCCACCTGCTGGAGCGCCACAACGGCGGACGCGGCGTCCTGCTCGGGGGGGCGCCGGGGGTCCGGCCGGCCCGGGTGGTCGTGCTGGGTGCCGGCAACGTCGGGTGGAACGCAGCGTGGATGGCCGCCGGCCTGGAGGCAGAGGTCGACCTGCTGGACAAGAACATCGACCGCCTGCGCCACGTCGACCAGATCCAGATGGGTCGCATCACGACGATCACGTCCAACCGGGGTGCGGTGGAGCGCTGCGTCGCCGACGCCGACCTCGTCATCGGGGCCGTGCTCGTGCCGGGCGGGCGGGCCCCCACGGTGGTCAGCGAGGACATGGTCCGGTCGATGAAGAGGGGCTCCGTCGTCATCGACATCGCGATCGACCAGGGCGGCTGCATCGAGACCTCGCACGAGACCACGCACGCCGAACCCACCTACGTGGTGCACGACGTCGTCCACTACGCCGTCGGCAACATGCCCGGCGCGGTGCCGCACACCTCGACCCACGCCCTGACCAACGCCACGCTTCCCTACCTGGCCGAGCTGAGCCGCCTGGGCGTCCCGGACGCCGTCCGGCGCGACCCGGCGCTCGGGCGCGGGGTCAACACGATGGCGGGCCAGGTCGCCAACGCGTCGGTGGCCGAGGCGCTCGGCCGACCGGCCGCCGAGCTCGACGACCTGCTCACCGCCGGCTGAGGACGCCGGCCGTCCGGGCCGCCGGGACCCGACGCACGATCAGCCGGCCGTGATGGCGTTGTCCACGCTGAGCACCGCGCCGTGCATCGACGGCACCTCGCCCGACGCCACGAACGCGAAGAGCCGGGCGAGCTCCTGCGCCTCGGTCATGCCCCGGAACCCCATGTAGGGCCGCATCAGGTCGAGGTCGACGCCCTCTGCGACCTGGAAGTTGTGCAGCAGCGGCGTGTTCACCGCCGCGGGGGCGATGGCGTTCACGCGGAGGTCCGTCTTCACGTACTCCATCGCCAGGGCCTTGGTCAGCTGGACGACGGCGCCCTTCGACATGCAGTAGGCGACCGTGTAGGCCTGGCCCATCAGGCCGGCGTTCGACGCCAGGTTGACGATGTTGCCCGACCGCTCGAGCAGTGCCGGGATGGCCGCCTGGCACAGGAAGAAGCAGGCGTCGGCGTTGATCGCCATCATCGTCCGGTACTGCTCGACGGTGACGTCCTCGAGGTGGCTCGATGCGGCGATGCCTGCGATGTTGCCGAGCACGTCGAGCCCGCCCTCGGCGGCGAGGCACGCAGCGACGACGTCCTTGCACGCCTGGGGATCGGACAGGTCGGCCACGTGGGCGGTGAAGCGCTCGCCCGCCTCGGCGGCCACGCCGTCGAGGGCGGCGGCGTTGATGTCGACGCCGAACACCCGGGCACCCTCGTGCACCAGCAGCAGCGCGACCGCTTTGCCGATGCCGGAGCCTGCGCCGGTGATCAGCGCCACCTTCCCCTCGAAGCGCCCGCCCTCGACGCGACCGCCCTCGACGCGACCGTCGTTGCCCTGCTCTGCCACCGTGCCACCCCGTCGTCGGTCGATCCCGTCGGGATCGATGTCAGCGCCGCACCGTAGTCAGGTGCGGCCGGCGGCGGCGCGGGCCCCGCCGGTCAGGTCCCGCGCCGGACGAGCGCAGCCACGCCGAGCGCCGTGAAGGCGACGACCGCGACGCCGATCCCGACCCACCCGAGGACGATGGCGGTGCGGACGGTCCGGTCGCCGCCCAGCGCGCCGTCGGCCGCGCGGATCCGGGCGCGGGACAGGTAGGCGATCGCGAGCGCCGTCATGGCCACGGGGAAGCAGCCCAGCAGGCCGATCACCGACAGCAGCAGCGCGACCGGTGCCGCGGCGTCCTCCGGCACGTCGTTCCGCGCCTCCGGGATCGGGGGACCGCCGGTCCCGGGCGCGCTCGTTCCCATGGAGCCCCAGCATGCCCCGGGTCGGGGCGGGCGACGCCCGTCACGTCGATCCGTTCGGCGCACGGTCCCCGAAGGGGCATGATCTCTGCGGGCCGTCGCGCCCGGACGAAGGAGACACCGTGCACCGAACCTCGCACCCCCAGCACCGCCGACGCCTGACGACGGCGGCCGCGCTCGTCCTGGCGGCCTCGCTGCTCGTCGCCGCGTGCGGCGGCGGCTCCGACGACAAGGGCGACGGAGGGGGCGGATCGGGCGACGACGCCGGCACGCCGGTCTCGGGCGGCACCGTCAACTACGGCCTCGAGGCCGAGACCTCGGGCGGCTGGTGCCTGCCCGAGGCGCAGCTCGCCATCTCCGGCATCCAGGTGGCTCGGGCCATCTACGACACGCTGACGGCTCCCGACGAGGACGCGGTGTACCAGCCGTACCTCGCCAAGTCGGTGACCCCGAACGCCGACTTCACCCAGTGGACCATCACGCTCCGCGACGGAGTGAAGTTCCACGACGGCTCGGCGCTCGACGCCACCGTCGTGAAGAACAACATCGACGCCTGGCGCGGGTCCTACCCGGCCCGATCGCCGCTGCTGTTCGCCTTCGTGTACAAGCCGATCTCGAACGTCGAGGTCGTCGACCCGATGACCGTCAAGGTCACCACCTCGACGGCGTGGCCCGCCTTCCCGGCCTACCTGTTCAACGACGGGCGGTCGGGGATCATCGCCCAGGCCCAGCTCGACGACCCGGCCACCTGCGACCGCAACCTGATCGGCACCGGGCCGTTCGAGCTCGAGGAGTGGAAGCAGGGCGACCACCTCACCGCCAAGAAGAACCCGGACTACTGGCAGAAGGACGCCGACGGGACCCAGCTCCCCTACCTCGACGAGATCACCTTCCGACCGGTGGTCGATCCCGGCGCCCGCGTCAACGCGCTCCTCTCCGGCGAGCTCAACGCGATCCACGAGTCGGCGGCGGAGCCGATCGACCGCATGCGCCAGGAGGCCGACAACGACAAGATCGACCTCACCGCCACCACCGACTACACGGAGGTCGCGTACGAGCTGTTCAACACCTCGAAGGAGCCGTTCGACAACATCGACGCCCGCATGGCGGTGATCTACGCCATCGACCGCGACCAGCTGAACGAGGTGAGCAACCTCGGCCTCACGAAGATGGCGTCCGGCCCGTTCGCCCCCGGTGAGATCGGCTACCTCGAGGACACCGGCTACCCGTCGTTCGACCTCGACAAGTCGAAGGAGCACCTCGAGGCGTACAAGACGGCCACCGGCCAGGACCTGGAGTTCAGCCTGGTCGGCACCCCCGACCCCGGCACCGTCCGACTGCTCCAGTACCTGCAGGAGTCGCTCAAGTCCGCCGGGATCACGGCGAACGTCCGGACGGTCGAGCAGGCCGTGCTGATCGACACGGCGCTCGGCACCGACTGGGACATGCTCGACTGGCGGAACCACCCGGGCGGCAACCCCGACGGCCAGTACATCTGGTGGAAGAGCGGGTCGCCGGTGAACTTCAACAAGTTCGACGACCCCGAGATGGACGCCCTGCTCGACGCCGGTCGGGCCGAGCCCGACAAGGAGAAGGCCGCCGGCATCTACCAGGACGTGAACAGGCGCTTCGCCACCCAGGGCTACAACCTCTGGCTGCAGTGGGTGGAGTGGAGCGTCGGCACGGCGACCGACGTCCACGGCGTGTACGGACCCGACCTGCCCGACGGCGGCAAGCCGTTCCCCGGCCTGGCCACCGGCCACCCGGTCCTCGGCCTCTGGGTCGACCAGTAGACCAGCTCGTCGGCACCCGGCCGGGCGCCGGGGGCCGCCGGGTGGCAGCTTGGGGTCCATGGCAGATGTCGCGGCACGTGCGAAGCAGCTCCTGGACCTCCACCACTCGGGACGGACGCTCGTCCTGCCCACCGTCTGGGACGCCTGGTCGGCCCGCGCGGTGGTGGACGCCGGGTTCCCGGCCCTGACGATCGGCAGCCACCCGCTCGCCGACTCGCGCGGCCAGGCCGACAACGAGGGCATGTCGCTCCACGACGCGCTCGACGGCATCGCCCGGGTGACCGGCGCGGTCGACGTGCCGGTCAGCGCGGACGTCGAGTCCGGGTACGGGACCGACCCCGCGGAGCTCGTCGAGCGGGTGCTCGACGCCGGCGCGGTCGGGATCAACGTCGAGGACACCGTGCACGGCGAGGGCAGGATGCGGTCCCGCCAGGAGCACGCCGACTACATCGGCGGCCTCCGGGCCGCGGCCGACGCCGCCGGGGTCGACCTGGTCATCAACGCCCGGACCGACGCCTTCCTCGGCAAGGCGGAGACGTTCGACGACCCGCTGGCCGAGGCGATCGCTCGACTGCAGCTCTGCGAGTCCGCCGGCTCGCGCTGCTCGTACCCGGTGGCGGCACCCGACGCCGACGCGGTCCGCACCCTGCTCGCCGAGCTGTCGGGCCCGGTCAACGTGATCGCCCACCCGGTCGACGGCTCGACGGCCGGTTCGCTCGACGACCTCCGGGCGCTGGGTGTCCACCGCGTGTCGATGGGCCCGTTCCTCCAGCGGGCGCTGACCGGCGGGCTCCAGGACCTCGTCGCGCCCTGGCGCTGAGCCGCGGCTACCGGGCGTCCGGGCGCAGGCGCAAGACTCCCGCCATGGCACGGACGATCGCGACGAACACCACCGTGGACCGTGAGGGGCTCGTCCAGTTCATCCGACCGCGCCACCACGTCGTGCTCACGACCACCCGCCGCGACGGCGCCCCGCAGTCGTCGCCGGTGACCGCCGGGGTCGACGACGCCGGCCGCCTCACGGTGGCGACCTACCCCGAGCGGGCCAAGGTCCGGAACCTGCGCCGCGACCCGGCGTGCTCGGCGCTCGTGCTGTCCGACGAGTGGAACGGACCGTGGGTCCAGGTGTGGGGTCGTGCCGAGGTCGTCGACCTGCCCGAGGCGGTCGAGCCGCTCGTCGACTACTTCCGCTCGATCTCGGGCGAGCACCCGGACTGGGACGAGTACCGGGAGGCGATGCGCACCCAGGGCAAGTGCCTCATCCGGCTGGACATCGAGGACTGGGGCCCGATCGCCACCGGCGGGTTCCCCCCGCGCCTGGCCGAGGGCTGAGGGCCAGCCCGCCCGGCGGAGGGCGAGGGCGGCCCGCCCGGCGGAGGGCGAGGGCAGCCCGCCCGGCGGAGGGCGAGGGCAGCCCGCCCGGCGGAGGGCGAGGGCAGCCCGCCCGGCGGGCTCAGGCGGGGCCCTGGGCCAGGAACAGCCAGCGGGCCACGACCGCCGGCCGCCCGACGTCGTCGTCGGCCTCGAGCTCGACGTCGACGGCCAGCACGGCCCGGTCGCCGTCGCGACGCGCCACATCGGCGAGCCGCCCCCGCAGCCGGACCGCGGCGCCGACCGGCACGGGCCGGACGAAGCGGACGCGGTCGAAGCCGTAGTTGACCATGAGCGCCACCGGGCCGACGTCGGGGAACGTCAACCCGGACGACAGCTCCGTGAGCAGGGCCAGCAGGAGGAAGCCCTGCACCACCGGACCGCCGAACGGCGAGTCACGGCGGGCGCGCTCGGGGTCGTTGTGGATCCACTGCGCGTCGCCGGTGGTGGCGGCGTGCGCGTCGACCTCGGCCCGGGTGACGGTGCGCCAGCCGCTGCTGCCCAGGTCCACCGGGCAGGCGGCGGCGAGCGCCCCGAAGGTGTCGTCGTCCACGACGGCAGTGTGCCAGCCGGGCCGCAGCGACCCGGCCGGCCGGATCACCGCAGGTCGTAGCGGTCCAGGTCCATCACCTTGCCGAACGCCGCCGCGAAGTCCTGCGCGAAGCGCTCCCCGCCGTCGGCCGAGCCGTACACCTCGGCGATCCCTCGCAGGACCGAGTGCGATCCGAAGACCAGGTCCATCGCCGTCGCGGTCCACCTGACCGCACCCGACGACCGATCCTTGCCCTCGTAGACGTGCTCGGTGGCCGAGGTCGACCACTCGGTGCCCATGTCGAGCAGGTTCACGAAGAAGTCGTTGCTCAGCACGCCGGGCCGGTCGGTGAACACGCCGTAGGCGCTGCCGCCCACGTTCGTGCCGAGGACGCGCATGCCGCCGACCAGCACCGTCATCTCGGGCGCGGTGAGCGTCAGCAGCGTCGCCTTGTCGAGCAGCAGCGTCTCGGGCGGCAGCTTCTCCCCCTCCTGGACGTAGCTGCGGAACCCGTCGCCCCGCGGCTCGAGCACCGCGAACGAGTCGACGTCGGTCTGGTCCTGCGACGCATCGGTGCGGCCCGGGTGGAACGGCACGACGACGTCGTAGCCTGCGTCCTTAGCCGCCTTCTCCACGGCGGCGGAGCCGCCGAGCACGATGAGGTCGGCGAGCGAGATGCGGACGCCGCCCGACTGCGAGCCGTTGAAGTCCTGCTGGATCTCCTCGAGCTTCGAGAGCACGGTGGCCAGCTCGGCCGGCTCGTTCGCCTCCCAGTCCTTCTGCGGGGCGAGGCGGATGCGGGCGCCGTTGGCGCCGCCGCGCTTGTCGGTCCCGCGGAAGCTCGAGGCCGAGGCCCACGCCGTGCTCACCAGCTGCGACACCGAGAGGCCGGAGCCCAGGAGCTTCTCCTTGAGCGCTGCGACCTCGGCGTCGCCCACCAGGTCGTGGTCGACGTCGGGCACCGGGTCCTGCCAGAGCTGCGGCTCCGGCACCCAGGGGCCGAGGTACCGGGACAGCGGGCCCATGTCGCGGTGGAGGAGCTTGTACCAGGCCTTGGCGAACGCCGTGGCCAGCTCCTGCGGGTTCTCGAGCCAGCGCTTGGTGATCGGCCCGTAGACCGGGTCGAACCGCATCGCCAGGTCGGTGGTCAGCATCATCGGCGCGTTGCGCTTGTCGGGGTCGTGCGCGTCGGGGACCTTGTCGGCGGCAGCGGGATCGGTCGGCGTCCACTGCTTGGCGCCGGCCGGGCTCGTCGTGAGCTCCCACTCGTAGCCGTAGAGGTTCTCGAGGAAGCCGTTGTCCCACTCGGTCGGGACGTTCGTCCAGGCGCCCTCGAGGCCGCTGGTGATCGCGTCGACACCGACGCCGGAGCCGTACGAGTTGTGCCACCCGATGCCCTGCGCGTGCACCGGGCAGCCCTCGGGCTCGGGCCCGACGTAGGACGGGTCGACCGCGCCGTGGCACTTGCCGAACGTGTGGCCGCCGACGATGAGCGCGGCCGTCTCCTCGTCGTCCATGGCCATCCGGGCGAACGTGTCGCGGATGTCGACCGCGGCGGCCAGCGGGTCGGCGTTGGCGTTGGGCCCCTCGGGGTTCACGTAGATGAGGCCCATCTGGACGGCGCCGAGCGGGTGCTCGAGGTCGCGCTCACCGGAGTAGCGCTCGTCGCCGAGCCAGCTGTCCTCGGGACCCCAGTAGAGCTCGTCGGGCTGCCAGATGTCGGGCCGGCCGAACGCGAAGCCGAACGTCTCGAAGCCCATCGACTCGAGCGCGCAGTTGCCCGCGAAGACGAGCAGGTCGGCCCACGAGATCGACTGGCCGTACTTCTGCTTCACCGGCCACAGGAGCCGGCGGGCCTTGTCGAGGCTGGCGTTGTCGGGCCAGCTGTTCAGCGGCGCGAACCGCTGCGCGCCCTCGCCGCCGCCACCCCGGCCGTCAGCGATGCGGTACGTCCCGGCCGCGTGCCACGACAGGCGGATGAAGAGCGGGCCGTAGTGGCCCCAGTCGGCGGGCCACCAGTCCTTCGAGTCGGTCATGACGTCGATGACGTCCTGCTTCAGCGCATCGACGTCGAGCTGGGCGAACGCCTCGGCGTAGACGAACTCGTCACCGAGCGGGTCGGCCTTGGCGTTGCGCTGGTGCAGCACCGACAGGTCGAGCTGGTCGGGCCACCAGTCCTTGTTCGTCCGGGGCCGTCGGTCCGTCGCCGGCTCCGGAGCAGGGATGGCTGGGTTCTCGCTTTCCGACACGATGTCCCCCTCAGGGTTGTTCCGTCCCGGCCAGGTCGGCGGCCGGCTCCGTCCCCGCGCCTCACCCTACGAACACGCTCGTGCCGCGTGCGGCGGATCTTCGATCCAATTCATCGATCGGTTCGATGCAGCGCGTCGATCGTCGACAGCCGGGGGGGGTTCGCCGGACCACGTGCATCCTGCGGGCGGGCATCGGGTAGGCCCACCGACGATCGAACGACCGACGACGACGGAGGAGACGATGGACGAGCAGCTGAAGGGCAAGAAGGTGGCGTTCGTGGTGGCGAACGAGGGCGTGGAGCAGGTGGAGCTCACCGAACCGTGGAAGGCGGTGCGCGACGCCGGCGGCGAGCCGACCCTGGTCGCACCCGACCCCGGCAAGGTCCAGGCGTTCGACCACCTCGACAAGGCCGACGTGTTCGAGGTCGACGTGACGACCGCGGACGCCGACCCGTCGGCCTACGACGCGATCGTGCTGCCCGGCGGCGTCGCCAACCCGGACCAGCTCCGCGGCGACGAGGACGCCGTGCGGTTCGTGCGCGACTTCGTGAACAGCGGTCGGCCCGTGGCGGCGATCTGCCACGCGCCGTGGACGCTGGTCGAGGCCGCGGTGGTCGACGGCAAGCGGCTCACCTCGTGGCCGAGCCTGCAGACCGACCTCCGCAACGCCGGTGCCGACTGGGTCGACGAGGAGGTCGTCGTCGACGGCAACCTCATCACCAGCCGCAAGCCCGACGACCTGCCCGCGTTCTGCAGGGCGGTCGTCGAGTCCCTGGCCGCCTGACGCCGGACCCGTCGCCCGGTCAGTCCAGTCGGACGCCGGGCGGCGGCGCCCCGACCGCCAGCTCCCAGCCCCGGGCGGCGACACGTGCGCCGATCAGGCGCGCCACGCCCACGCCAACGCCGGCGGCCACCGACCAGGCCACCGCCTCGCCCCAGCCGACCTCCTTGTCGGCCGGGTCGGCCGGCGGGCCGGACCGCGACGGCGTCAGGCGGGACCACACCGCGCTGACGGCGCGCTGGGCGGCGAGGCCGGCGAGGATGCCGGTGCCCGTCGAGACGAGCCGCCAGCCGACCTTCGCGGTCGTGCTGTCGGGGTCGGAGGCTGCGGATCGGAGGCGCGAGACGGCGTGCACGGGCGCAACCTACCCGGGCCGGCCCCGCACCCGTCCCGCCACGCGACTCGGCGCCGATCCCCTCCACTAGGTGGAGGGGACCGGCGCCGGCGCAACGGGCCTCAGGCCGGCGGGCTGCCCCTGCCTCAGGCCGGCGGGCCGCCCCTGCCTCAGGCCGGCGGGCCGGCCGTGAAGTCGTCGATCGACAGGACGACCGGCAGCAGCGAGGCCGTGCTCGACAGGTAGAGCTGGACGCCCACCGAACCGGCCGTCTGCAGCGCCGCCGACGTGTCGGTCGCCTGCAGCGTCCAGGCCGCGGGCTCCGGCGTGCCGGCCACCCAGACCTTGGCCGCGAGGGCGGTCGTCCCGGTCCCGGTCGTCTGCAGCTTCACCCGCAGGACCTGGCCGGGCACGTAGTTGATGCCCGGAAGGGTGTTGACCACCGCCAGGTTGGTCTCGGCGCCGGCGAGCGTCCGGCCGAGGATGGCCGTGACGGTCCCGTTGGCGTTGAAGCGCAGCTTCACCCGGTAGTCGTTGTTGGTCCCGACGCGCCGGCCCATGACCGAGACGTAGGTGCCGGACCCGCTGGCGGCGTTGCTCAGCGAGATCGACGTGTCGACCACCGTGTTGGTCTGCGAGACACCGGCCAGGAACGCCGTGCGGCTGGCGCCGGCGGCGGTGGCGCTGAGACGGCCGACGCCGCCGCTCACCGAGTAGTTCGCCGCGGTGCCGCCGGTGGTGCTCCAAGCACCGCCGAGGTCGGCGTTGCCCAGGCCCGAGGCCACGGTGCGGCCGAACGCATCGGCGGCGTACAGCGTGGGCGCCGGCGGGTCCGTCGCCGTCACGGTCTGCGAGGTGGTCCCCGTGGCGCCGTCGTCGTCGGTCACCGTGAGAGTGACCGTGTAGGGCCCGGCCGCGGCATACGGGTGGTCGACCGTCGGACCGGTGCCGGTCGTCCCGTCGCCGAAGTTCCAGGCGTAGCTGACGATCGTGCCGTCGGGATCGCTCGAGCCCGAGCCGTTCAGGGCGACGCTCAGGTTCGACACGTTGGCCGTGAACGAGGCGGTCGGCGACGCGTTGGGCGGCGGGTCCGTGGCCGTCACGGTCTGCGACGTCGTACCCGTGTCGCCGTCGTCGTCGGTCACCGTGAGCGTGACGGTGCGGGGACCGGCCGTCGCGTAGGTGTGGCCCACCGTCGCACCGGTGCCGGTCGTCCCGTCGCCGAAGTCCCAGGCGTAGCTGACGATCGTGCCGTCGGGGTCGCTCGACGCCGAGGCGTTGAACGCCACGTTCAGGTTCGTCGGGGTCGCCGTGAACGACGCCGTCGGGGCGATGTTCGCCGGCGGCGGGCCGCCGGTCTGGCCGGAGGCGTCGAAGTGCGTGGCCACCTGCGCCGCGGTCAGGGCCCGCGGGTACACGGCGACCTCGTCGAGCGTGGCGGTGATCGCCTCGCGGGTCGGGGCGCTCGGCCAGCTGGCCGTGCGGTCGCCGCCGATCCGCCAGTAGCCGTGGTACGACTGCGCCTCGGTGACGGCGGCGTCGGCGTCGACCAGCGCGCCGTCGACGTAGAGCCGGAGACCGTCGGCGCCGAGGGTGCCGACCAGGTGGTGCCAGTCGCCGTCGTTCAGGCCCGGGGCGCTGTTGACCGTGAGCCGGGCGGCGAAGTCGGGCCGCACGCCGAAGTGCACGGAGCCGTCGTTCGTCATGTAGAGCTTGCGGTCGTTCGTGTTGTTCGAGCTGCGGCCGGTCCGGCTGTTGCCGAAGCCGATGATCTGGCCGCCGTTCGTCGTGGTCGTGTTGACCCACGCCTCGACCGAGAAGGTCTGCGGCCCGGCGTCCCAGAAGTTCGGCTGGGCCGGCACCGTGTTGGTGGCCGTCGAGCCGGCGAACGAGGTCGCCCGGTCGGCGTCGGTCAGGATCGCGCCCGGCACGTCGCGGACGGCGTCGGGGAGCAGCGTCAGGTCCTCGGAGCCGCCGGTGTCGAGCACCGTCTGGCCCGACGCCTCACCGAGGCGCCACTGGAAGGACGGGCCGTCGGCCCGGACCGCCGTCGAGTAGGGGCTGGCGGGCGCGGCGCCGGCGGGGATCGTCGCCGTCGTGGCACCGCTCACCACCGTGTTGCCGAGCGGATCGGTCGCACGGATGCGGTAGGTCTGCGTGCTGCCCGGGGCGGCCGTGCGGTCGATGAAGCCGAGCGGCGGACGGGACCACCAGACGGCACCGCTGCGGGTGAAGGTCGACAGCACGGTCGAGTTCGCCACCGTCGTGCCGCGGAGCACCTGGTAGGTGAGGCGGTCGTTGTCGCGGTCCCATGCGGAGGTCCAGCCGACCCGGACGGTGCCGGCCTCGACCGGCGTCACCGTGGGCGTGAGCTCGGCCGCGCCCTGGACGGCGTTGTTGTTGGGCGCGAGGGCGCGGCGGGCGAAGCGGACGAGGCCCTGCTGGCCGGTCCCGTTCACCGAGGGGAACTCGCCGCCCATCAGGACGTAGTCGCTGTTGCCCTCGACGGTCCACGCCGCCTGGTACGAGCCCGTCACCGAGCCGGCGGCGAGCGTCGGCAGCCAGTGCAGGAGCTCGGCCGACGGGATGCCGGCGAAGGGCTGCCAGTTGCCGTACGGCCCGTAGGCGTTCGTGCGGCCGTACGGCGACACGAACTTCGTGAAGGCCTGGCCCCGCTGGTACTGGTCGGGCTGGTACTGCGGGTTGCCGCCGATCATCTCGCAGTCGTGCGAGTGGCCGGCCGTGTAGAGCACGTCGCCGATGACCTCGAGGCCGTAGTTGTCGCCCCGGCAGCCGTTGATCCACTTGATGGCACCGGTCATCGGGTCGGCGGCGAACTCGCCCTCGAAGTTGGCGGTGGTGGCGCCACCGCCGAAGTAGGCCCAGCCGACGCCGAAGATCGACTGCCCGTCGGTGGTCAGATCGGAGATCTGGGTGTTGGTGCCGTGGTTCTGGATCGTCTGGTTGATGGCCCACGGCTGCGCCGAGCCGTTCGTGCCGTCGATGGACGCCATGCCCGGGTCGTTCGTCCCGCCGTTCACGCCGTCGAAGGCGCCGCCGACGATCACCCGGTTCCCCGGTGCGTACGACGTCATCGACACGACGTCACGGTTCACCGACGGCGCCCAGTTCGTGAGCGCACCGGTGGTCCCGTTGACCGAGGCCAGGCGCGTGCGGCCCTGGCCCCCGACGACGGTGAACGCACCGCCGAGGTAGAGGTTGCCGTTCATGAACTCGAGGGCGGACACCCGCGAGTTGACGTTCGGGTTGAAGGTGCCGATCACCGCGCCGGTGGTGGCGTCGAGAGCGACCAGGCGGTTGCGCGCGGTGCCGGTGACGGAGGTGAAGTCACCGCCGACGTAGATGCGGGTGCCGTCGGCGGAGGCCTCGATGGCACGGCCCTGGGCGTTCAGGCTGGCGTTCCAGGTCGTGATCAGCTGCCCGGTCTGGATGTTGTAGGCGAGGATGTTCGACCGAGCGGTCTGGTTCGTGCCGGGGGCGGCGCCGGCGGGGCGGGCCTGGGTGAACTGGCCGGTGACGTAGACGCGGTTGCCGACCACGACCTGGTCCCACACGACGCCGTTGATCTGCACCGTGGGCAGGGCGTCGGCGCTCACCGTCGCGGGCAGCAGCGGATCGTCCTCGGCGGTGTCCGCGGCCGCTGGGCCTGCACCGGCCGCGACGGCCACCACCGAACCGACCATGGCGGCGGCCACCAGCCGCGCCGTCGTGCGGACTCCGCGTCCGCCAGCCTTGAATCGCATCACTTCTCCCCAGCCTCGCCGTGACGGCACACGGCCGCCCTCCTACCGGGGAGGGTACAGGTGTCCCCTGACCCGGGGAATGGGGAAGATCTCCCCCACCCGTGCGACGGGGTCAGCGCAGGCCGCGGGACGGCCGCCGGCTACCGACCGGCGCCGGCCAGCGCCCGGTCGGCCACCTCGCCGAGCAGCGCGACCCGGCCCGGGACGTGGCCGTTCGCCGGGAGGTTGCAGGTCAGCCCGTCCACGCCGGAGGCGGCGATCTCGGCGAGCTGCTCCCCCACCGTGTCGGCGTCGCCGACGATCAGCATCTGCTTCACCATGTCGATGACGCCGTCGCCCCACCCCTTCGCCTCGGCCATGGCGCGGAGGTCGGCGTCGACCTCGGCGGTCGTCGGCGCCACCACGCAGCCGACGAGCACGGTCACGTCGATCTCGGACGGGTCTCGGCCGAAGCGCTCGCAGTGCTCGGCCAGGACCTCGAGCTTGTGCGGGACGTCGAGGTCGCCGCGCATGCCCATCAGGTTCGACTCGTCCGCGTACTGCGCCACCATGCGGAGCGTCTTGCGCTCGCCGTTGCCGCCGATCATGAGCGGGATGCGCGACACCGGCGCCGGGGAGTTCACGGCGTCGGCCACGCGGTAGTGCTCGCCGGACACGGTCGGCCGCTCGCCCCGCAGCATCGGCACGATGATCTGCAGCGCCTCGTCGAGCTTCTCGAAGCGGTCGGAGAAGGTGCCGAACTCGAAGCCGAGCGCGTCGTGCTCCAGCTCGAACCAGCCGGCCCCGATGCCGAGCGTGGCCCGGCCCCCCGACACGTGGTCGAGCGTCGTGATCGTCTTGGCCAGGAGCGCCGGGTTGCGGTACGTGTTGCCGGTCACCAGCGCCGACAGGCGGACGCGGCTCGTGTGCTGCGCCAGGGCCGCGAGGGTCGTGTAGCACTCGAGCATCGGCTCGTCGGGCTCGCCGATCCCGGGCAGCTGGTAGAAGTGGTCCATCACCATGACGCGGTCGAACCCTGCGTCCTCGGCCTCCTTCGCCTGGGCGACGACCGTGCCGAACAGGTCGGCCGGCGCGGTGTCCGGATAGGTGAAGTTCGGGATCTGGTAGCTGAGCCGGGTCATGTGGGCCTCCGCCGTCTCGACGTCACCCGGAGTCTGGCGCGGCGACGGCCCATCAGGTCGCCGGACCGACGAGCTCGCTGCGGATCTGGTGGTGCCGGAGCAGGAACGCCCGCTCGTCGAGCCGCTTGCGGCGCATCCAGCCGGTGACCTCGTCGTTGCACTTGCTCGCGTTGCACGACCGGCACGCCGGCACGACGTTGTCGATGGTGTAACGACCGCCGCGGGAGATGGCCAGCACGCAGTCGCGCTGCAGCGGGCGGTCGGTGGCGGCGCAGTACGCGCACCCGCCCCACGCCTCGGTCAGCAGGGCCCACTGCTCGTCGGTGAGGTCGTGGTCGACCTTCGCCATGCGGCGCTGGCGCTTGCGCGCCGCCCGGGCCCGTCGGCTGCGGTCGACCGCCATGGGCCGGATCGTACGGACGGCGGCAGCGCCGGGCGCGGACTCGGCGCCCGGTCGCCCCTGACCTGACCTCGTTTCGGCGCTGGTTTCCGTCGCTCAGCGACGGAAACCAGCGCCAGAACGGTGGCGGCGGCGCGGGAGCGGAGCGTCAGCGCGGGTCGGGGGGCAGGCCGAGCTCGTCGAGGCGGACCGGGCGGCCCTCGTCGATCGAGCGGTGCGCGGCCACGCCCATCGCGACCGACCACAGCCCGTCGTCGACGCCGACCGCTGCCGCCCTGCCGTCGCGGATGGCGGCGCAGAACTCGACGTGCTCGAGGAAGCTGGCGCCGTGGTGCGCGCCCTCGTGGAGGACGCGGTCGTCCGCGTCGAGCTCGGTCCGCTCGACGGGCCACCCCTCGCCCCGCGACCCGATCGTCAGCACGGCCCGACGTCCCCGGACCTGCTCCATGAACCCGGGCAGCTCGACCTGCACGCGCCCGGCGTCGCCGACGGCGACGAGCTCCTGCTCGAAGGCCGAGCCCTCGGCGAACATCGACAGGTCGAGCAGGGCCCGGGCGCCCGAGTCGAAGTCGACGATCACGAAGGCGTTGTCGAGGATGTCGGGCACCCCCGCCTCGTACCGCTCGTCGAGGTGGTTGACGTCCTGTGCCCCCGAGGCCATCACGCGGACCGGCTCGCCCGGCACGACCACCCGCATCAGGTCGAAGAAGTGGCAGCACTTCTCGACGAGCGTGCCGCCGGTGTTGGCGCTGAAGCGGTTCCAGTCGTCGACCTTGACCAGGAACGGGAACCGGTGCTCCCTGATCGACAGCGAGCGGACGGCGCCGACGCCCTCGCCGACCACCGCGGCCAGGAACCGCTGGACGGGCGGCATGTAGCGGTACTCCAGGCCGACCCAGACGACGCCGTCGTGGCGCGACGCCGCCTCCCGGACCGCGACGCAGTCCTCGACGGTCGTGCACAGGGGCTTCTCGACCATCAGGTGCAACGACGTCGACCACAACGGCTCCAGCACCTGCCGGTGGGTGTGGTTCGGCGTCGAGATCACGACGGCGTCGAGCTCCTCGGCCGCCAGCATCGACTCGACATCGGGGTGGGCCGGCACGTCCGCGCCCGCGGCGGCGCGGGCCCCGGCGACCGACGGCTCGTGCGGGTCGGCGACCGCGACGACCTCGGCGCCGGGCAGTGCGGCGACGTCGCGGATGTGCTCCTGGCCCATCATCCCGACGCCGACGAACCCGTAGCGGATGGGTGCGGTGGCGGCCCGGGTCACGTGGCCCAGTCCACCACGCCGGTCTGTAGGGTGCCGCCATGGCCGACGCCCCCGCCCTCCGCCGCCTGGGCGAGTCGGGGCTCGTGGTCGGACCGATCGCGTACGGCTGCTGGCGGCTCGCCGAGGGCGACGTGGCCGCGGCACGGGAGAAGGTGCTCGCCGCCGTCGACTGCGGGTGGACGCTGGTGGACACCGCCGACATCTACGGCTGGGACGGATCGAGGGGCTTCGGCGACGCGGAGCGCATCCTCGGCGAGGTCCTCGCCGCCGAACCGGGGCTCCGGGACCGGATCGTGCTCGCGACCAAGGGCGGCATCCGGCCCGGCGTGCCCTACGACTGGAGCGCCGAGCACCTGCGGGCCGCGTGCGAGGATTCGTTGCGCCGGCTCGGGGTGGACGTCATCGACCTCTACCAACTCCACCGGCCCGACGTGCTCACGCACCCGGAAGAGGTGGCCGGGGCCCTCGAGGACCTCGTGGCGCGGGGCCTGGTGCGCGAGCTCGGCGTCTCGAACGTCACGACCTCGCAGCTCGACCTGCTCTCGCGGTTCCTCGACCGCCCCCTCGCCACGACCCAGCCGGAGCTCAGCGCCTGGCACAGCGACCCGGTGCGGGACGGGACGCTCGACCAGTGCCTGGCCCGCACGATCACGCCGCTGGCCTGGAGCCCGCTCGGCGGCGGTCGCGTCGCTGCCGGCGACGACCCGGTGGCCGAGGTCCTGGGACGGATCGCCGGCGACCGGGGCGTCGACCCGTCGTCGGTGGCGCTCGCCTTCGTCCTGCGCCACCCGGCGGCGCCGATCCCGATCCTCGGCACGCAGCAGGTGGCGCGCATCCGCCGGGCGGCCGAGGCGCTCGACGTCGAGCTGTCCCGGGCCGAGTGGTACGCCCTGTACCAGGCCGGCACCGGTCAGCGGCTGCCGTGAGCGGCGGCGACCCGAGCGCAGGCCGGGCGGCGCCCGAGGTGGCCTGGTTCGCCGCCCTGTGCGACGACGACGTCGAGCAGCTCGGGGTGCCGGCGCCGCACCTGCTCAGCAGCTACGAGCACTGCCGCGACATCGTGCTGGCCGCGGCCGACGCCGGCTTCGACAACGTGCTCCTGCCCTCGGGCTACGACCTCGGCATCGACGGCACGGTGTTCGCCGGGGCGCTCGCGCCCGAGGTCCGCGATCGCATGCGCATGCTGCTCGCAGTGCGCTGCGGCGAGAGCTGGCCGCCCCAGCTCGCCCGTCAGCTCGCCACGCTCGACCGGGTCCTGGGCGGCGGGCTGACGATCAACGTCATCTCGAGCGACCTCCCCGGCGCGCCGATCGACAGCGAGCTGCGGTACCGGCGGACCGCCGAGGTGATGGCGATCCTTCGCCGGCTGCTCGACGGCGAGCCGGTCTCCCACCACGGCGAGACCTACGACCTCGAGGTGGCACCGCCGCGCATCCGGACCGTGTCGGGCCGGTGCCCCGAGCTCTACTTCGGCGGGCACTCCGAGGCCGCCCGCCGGGTGGCGGCCGAGCACGCGGACGTGTTCCTCACCTGGCCCGACACCGAGGCGGCCGTCGCCGCGCTCGTCGCCGACATGGACCGCCGCGCCGCCGAGCACGGACGGTCGCTCCGCTACGGGTTCCGCTCGCACGTGATCGTGCGCGGGACCGAGGCCGAGGCCCGGAGCGCCGCGGCGCACCTCGTCGACGCGCTCGACGACGTCACCGGGGCGGCCATCCGGTCACGCTCGCTCGACAGCGGGTCGGCAGGGGTGCGCCGCCAGGCGGAGCTGCGCGAGGGCGCGGACGACGACGGGTTCGCGGAGGAGGCGCTGTGGACCGGCATCGGCCGGGCCCGGTCGGGCGCCGGGGCGGCCATCGTCGGCGACCCCGACCAGGTCGTCGCCAAGCTCCTCCGCTACCGCGCGCTGGGCGTCGACACGTTCATCCTCTCGGGTTACCCGCACCTCGCCGAGTGCGAGCTGGTCGGCCGGTACGTGCTCCCGGCCCTGCGCGCCAGCTGAGCTCGTCGGCGGTGTGGAACGCCGACCGACCGACGACCCGACCCCGTTTCGGCGCTGGTTTCCGTCGCTCAGCGACGGAAACCAGCGCCAGAACGGTGGCGGCGGCGCCCAGGAGCGGAGCGTCAGCGAACGTCGCGCACGACCCTCGCCGGGTTGCCGACCGCGACCACGCCGGCGGGCAGGTCCCTCGACACCACGGCCCCGGCGCCGACGACGGTGTCGGCGCCGATCTCGACGCCGGGGAGGACGATCGCCCCACCGCCCAGCCAGACGTTGTCGCCGATCGTGATCGGCTCGGCCGCCTCCCACCCTGCGCGCCGGAGGTCGGGGTCGATCGGGTGGGTCGGTGTGAGGAGCTGCACGTTGGGACCGATCTGGACGTGGTCGCCGATCGTGATCGCGGCGACGTCGAGCGCGACCAGGCCGAAGTTGGCGAAGCACCACGACCCGATGCTGATGGACGACCCGTAGTCGCAGCGGAACGGCGGCCGGATGGTCGTGCCCTCGCCGATCGAGCCGAGGAGCTCCTCGAGCAGCGACCGCCGCAGCTCCGCCTGCTCGGCCCCGGTCGAGTTGTAGCGGTCCTGGAGCTGCATGGACTCCAGCCCGGCCGCCTCGATCTGCGGGTCGAGCGCGACGTAGAGGTCGCCCGCGAGCATGCGCTCGTACATCGAGCGCCCGTCGTCGGTGTCAGGTGCGGTCACGGTGCCTCCCACCTCGTCGGGACCTGTCGGACCGCCGACCGGGACGGATCACGGCGCCCGGACGAGGTAGTCCTCGAGCCGGCCGATCCTGAACCCCTCGGCCCGGGCGCGGGCCACGACGTCGTCGAGGTCCGCGTTCAGCGTGTCGCGGTAGTGCATGAGGATGATGTCACCCGGCTTCAGGACGACGTCCTGCATGGTCAGCTTCCCGTTGTTGGTGGAGCCGGTCCAGTGGACGACGGCGGCGTAGCCGCACTCGTCGGCGACGCGCCGCACGGCGTCGTCCGAGTTGCCGTAGGGCGGGCGGAACAGCGTCGGGCGCCGCCCGAACAGGTGGGCGAACGCGTCCGCCGGCTCGCAGATCTCGCGCCGGAGGGTGGCCTCGCCGGCGCCCCGCAGGTTCGGGTGGCGGATCGTGTGCGTCTCGATGAGCCCGCCCCGCTCCTGGACGCCCTTCCAGTAGAGCGGGTCGGCGGCGGCGTTCGGCAGCGTGAGGAACGACGTGAAGGGCACGCCGAGCTGCTGGAAGTGGTCGAGGTACGACGGGTCGCGCACCGCGCCGTCGTCGATGGTGATGAAGATCACCCGGTCGGTCGTGTCGACCCGGTGCACGAACGGCGCCAGCCCGCCGCTGCGGTCGAGGGTCGGGACCACCGTCGGGGGCGGGGCGAGCAGGTCGTTCGCCGGCGCCGTCGTGGGAGGGAGGGCTGTCGTGGGAGGGAGGGCTGTGGTGGGGGCGGTCGTCGTGGGAGGGGCGGTCGCCACCGTCGTGGACGACGCGGTGGTGGAGCCGCCCGCCTCGTCGGCGCCCGAACCCGAGGAGCACGCGCCCGCGGCGACGGCGACTCCGACGGCGAGGGCGAGCAGCGCCGGACGGGCGCGACGAGGGAGCGGGATCGTCGAGGGGCGCACGAGCGCCCGACGCTACCGGCCCCCGCCGCCGGCGCCGTCGACCGGCTCCCCCACCCGGAACGCCGGCGTGAGGAAGGTGTCGAGGAACCCGATCAGCGACGCCCGGTCGTCGGCGTCGACCGCGCGGCTCGGGATCCCGACGAGCGACACGAGGGCCCTGATGACCCAGTCGGCCGCGGCGTCGACGTCGACGTCGTCGCGGATCACGCCGCGGTCGCGGGCGCGCCGGAGCTGGTCGACCCAGAAGTCCGACAGCCCCGGCACGATCTCGTGCACGTAGGTGCCCATCACCGCGGCGTAGTCGACGGGCTCGGCCTCGGCGAGCTGCATGGCCAGGGGCCCGACCGGCGCCTCGCGCGACAGCAGGACCGCCTCGGCCACCATCGCCGCCAGGGTCGGGGCCGCGGACACGCGCTGGTCCGCGTCGGCCCAGAACGCCTCGTCGCGGCGGATCAGCGCGGCCGAGACCAGCGTCGGCTTGTCGGGGAAGAAGCGGTACACGTACGCCCGCGAGATCCCGGCCTCGGCGGCGACGGCGGCCACGGTCGTGCGCCGGATCCCGTCGCGCCGCAGGCACGACTCGGTCGCGTCGAGGATCCGCTCCCTCACCCCGGGCGGCCCGCCGTCGGGCGGCCCGGTCTCGAGCGGGGCTGGGTCGGTGCGTCGGGCCGGCACGTCGACGGACAGTACACACTTTCGCAGAAGTGTGTACTGTGCTGGTCGACGAGCGCCGGAGCGGTCCGGCGCCCGGGACAGAGGGGGATCGAGATGGGGTTCCTGCAGCCCAACCTGCCCGTCGTCGACCACGACGTCTGGGACCACCAGAGCCGCCAGGAGCGGATCCGCCCGATGGCGCGCCACTTCGCCGAGCACGGCTTCGGCTCCCCCGACGTCGTCATCCTCATGTACCTCGTGAAGATGCTCGTCTTCGTGGCGATCGGGTGGGCGTTCATCATGACGACGCCCGGCATCAACGGATGGTTCGACCCCGGGTCGTGGTGGCGGGCCCCCGAGGCGTTCTACAAGTTCGCCCTCTGGACGATGCTCTTCGAGGTCCTCGGGCTCGGCTGCGGGTTCGGCCCCCTCAACCTGCGGTTCATCCCGCCGATGGGCTCACCGCTCTACTGGCTCAGGCCGGGCACCATCCGCCTGCCACCGTTCCGCGGGCGCATCCCGCTGACCGGCGGGGACACCCGCACGATCGTCGACGTCGTGCTGTACGCGGGTCTGCTGATCTCGACGGTCGTCGCGCTCGTCGGCGCGCTCACACGGTGGGAGGTCGCCACCGTGCTCGCCTTCCTCCTGCTCATCGGCCTCCGCGATCAGGTGATCTTCCTCGCCGCCCGCGGCGAGGTCTACGGCACGCTGGCGCTGACCTTCCTGTTCGCCACGACCGACCAGCTCACGGCGGCGAAGTTCGTCATGGTCGCCATCTGGTGGGGTGCGGCGACGTCGAAGATCAACCACCACTTCCCCTTCGTGATGGCGGCGATGCAGAGCAACAGCCCGCTCTGGCGGTTCGGGGGCATCAAGCGCCGGTTCCACCGGGACTTCCCCGACGACCTCCGGCCGAGCCCCCTCGCCGCCACCGTCGCCCACGCCGCCACGGTCGTGGAGTTCGCCGTGCCGGCGGTGCTGCTGCTGAGCGGCGGCGGCTGGGTCACGACGACCGCGGGGATCGTCATGATCCTCTTCCACCTCGGGATCATCTCGAGCTTCCCCATGGGCGTCCCGCTCGAGTGGAACGTCTTCATGATCTGGGGCGTGATCTTCCTGTTCCTCGCCCACCCCGGCCTGGACCTGGGCTCGCTGGCCCAGCCGCTGCTGATCCTCGCCCTGATGGCGGTGGTCGTCGGCATCGTGGTCTACGGCAACCTCGTGCCGGCCAAGGTCTCCTTCCTGCCGTCGATGCGGTACTACGCGGGGAACTGGGCGGCCACGTTCTGGTGCTTCAAGGGCGACTCGCTGGAGCGCCTCGACGCCAACGTCGAGAAGGTGTCGATGCTGCCCCACCAGCAGCTCGAGAAGGTCTACGGCAGCGCGCAGGAGGCGTCGGTCCCGCTGTTCATGGGCTACGCGTTCCGAGGGTTCCACACCCACGGGCGTGCGCTGTGGACGCTGGTGCCGCGGGCGTGCGGCTCGGACCACGAGGACTTCCTGGTGCTCGACGGCGAGCTGGTCGCCGGCACGGTGCTGGGGTGGAACTTCGGCGACGGCCACCTCCACGACGAGCAGCTGATCGCCGCGCTCCAGCGCCGCTGCGACTTCCGGCCGGGCGACGTGCGCATCGTCTTCCTGGAGTCGCAGCCGTTCCACCGCGGCACGCAGGAGTACCGGCTGATCGACGCCGCGACCGGCCTCATCGAGACCGGTCACGTCGAGGTGGCCGACATGATCGTCCGCCAGCCGACCGACGCCGACCTGCCGCTGCACCCGCACCCGCGGCCGAGCGCCCCCGCGTGAGGCGCGGCGCGGCCGCCACCGCGTGACCGAGCAGCTCGACGCCGTCGTCGTCGGGTCGGGCCCGAACGGCCTGGCCGCCGCGGTCGCGCTCGCCATGGGCGGCCGCAGCGTCACGGTCCTGGAGGCGGCCGACACGCCCGGCGGCGGCGCCCGCTCGGCCGAGCTCACGATCCCCGGCCTGGTCCACGACACGTGCTCGGGCGTGCACCCGTTCGGCGTGGGGTCACCGTTCCTGTCGACGCTGCCGCTGGGCGAGCACGGCCTCGTGTGGCGCTGGCCCGAGATCGACCTGGCCCACCCGCTCGACGACGGGAGCGCGGCGCTGCTGCACCGCGACCTGGACCGGACCTGCGACGGCCTCGGGCCCGACGGCCGCACCTGGCGCCGGATCTTCGGGCCGCTGGTCGCCCGGTTCGACGAGCTCGCGGGCGACGTCCTCGGGCCCGTGCTGCGGTGGCCCGACCACCCCGTCCTCATGGCCCGCTTCGGCCTCCGGGCGATCCTGCCGGCGAACGCCGTCGGCCGGGCGTTCCGGACCGAGTCGGCGAAGAGCCTGTGGGCCGGATCCGCCGCCCACCTCTTCCACCGCTTCGGCCGCCCGTTCTCGGCTGCGGTCGGGTTGATGCTGATCGCCGGCGGCCACGCCCACGGCTGGCCCGTGGCCGAGGGCGGGTCCGGCGCGATCAGCGCGGCGCTCGTGTCGCTGCTCGAGGCGCACGGCGGGACCGTCGTGACCGGCCACCGCGTCGCGTCGCTCGCGGACCTGCCGCCGTCGCGGGCGCTGCTGCTCGACACGGCCCCCGGTGCCGCCGCCGGGATCCTCGGGGACCGGCTCCCCCGCCGCCGTGCCCGCACCTACCGACGGTTCCGGCACGGCCCCGCCGCGTTCAAGGTGGACCTGGCGGTGCGGGGCGGGATCCCGTGGGCGGCCGAGACCGCCGGGCGGGCCGGGACGGTGCACGTCGGCGGCTCCCTCGCCGACATCGCGTCGGCCGAGGCCGCGACGGTGCGCGGCGAGATGCCGGCCCGGCCCTTCGTCCTGGTGGCGCAGCAGTCCGTGGCCGACCCGGGTCGGGCCGTGGGCGACGTGCACCCGATCTACGCGTATGCCCACGTCCCGGCGGGCTGGTCGGGCGACGGCGAGCAGGCGGTGGTCGACCAGATCGAGCGGTTCGCCCCGGGCTTCACGGAGCGGATCGTCGCCACGGCGAGCACCGGCCCGGCCCGACTGCAGGCCTCCAACCCCAACCTCGTCCAAGGCGACATCGTCGGCGGTGCCAACGATCCGTTGCAGCTCGTCGCCCGGCCCCGGCTCGGGCTCGACCCCTACGCGACGGGCGCACCCGGCGTGTTCCTGTGCTCGGCGTCCACGCCACCGGGCGCGGGCGTGCACGGGATGGCCGGCTTCCACGCCGCGATGCGGGCGCTCAGGTGGCTCGATGGACGCTGACGCCCCGGTCGTGCTGAGGGCCCGATCCCGGTCGACGGCCCGGACTCCGTCGGCGGACCGGTGCACGCCACGCCCGTCCCTGCGACCATGCCCACACGACGGCCGGCCCCTCCGGGCGGCCGTCCCCGCGGACCGAGGAGGCCCGACATGCGCCACGTGGTGATCGACGGAGTGCGGAGCGTCGACGTGGTGTCGGTGCCCGACCCGGCGCCGCCGGGGCCCGACGGCGTGGTGGTCGAGGTCGACGCCACCGCGATCTGCGGGTCGGACCTGCACTTCTACGACGGTGACATCCCGGTCGGCGACGGGATCGCGCCGGGCCACGAGTTCCTCGGCACCGTCGTCGAGGCGGGACCCGAGGTGTCGCGGTTCGCGGTCGGCGACCGGGTCCTGACCGCGTCGGTCGCCGGGTGCGGCCGCTGCGACGGCTGCGCCCAGGGCGATCCGGTGCTCTGCGTCGACGGCCCCCAGGTCTTCGGGTCGGGGATGCTCCCCGGCGGGCAGGCCACCGCGGTGGCGGTGCCGGCCGCCGACTTCCAGCTCCTCTCCATCCCCGAGGGCGTGGACGACGAGGCGGCGCTCCTGCTGACCGACAACCTGGGCACGGGCTGGGCCGGCGCGCAGCGCGCCGACATCCCCGCCGGGGGCACCGTCGCGGTGATCGGGCTCGGGGCGGTCGGGCTCTGTGCGGTCCGGTCGGCCCTGGCGCTCGGCGCCGGCCAGGTGCTGGCGATCGACCCCGTGCAGGGCCGTCGCGAGCGGGCTGCGGCGTCGGGGGCGACGCCGGTGGAGGGGCCGACGGTCGAGGCGGTCCTCGAGGCCACCGGCGGACGGGGAGCCGACGCCGTGATCGACGCGGTCGCTCTCGACGCGACGCTCGACGACGCGCTCTCGGCCGTCCGGGCCGGTGGGACCGTGTCGGTGATCGGCGTGCACGACCTGCAGCCGTACCCGCTGCCGATCCTGATGGGCCTGTTCCGCAGCGTCACCCTGCGCATGACCACCGCACCCGTCCACCGCACCTGGCCCGAGCTGGTCCCGCTGATCCAGGACGGGTCGCTCGCGACGGACGGCATCTTCACCCACGAGTTCGCGCTCGACGACGCCGCCGACGCCTATGCCGCGGTCGCAGCCCGGAGCGCCGACTGCGTGAAGGTGCTGATGCGGCCCTGACCTGCGACCCGGCGCGGCGAGTCCCCCGGGTGGGCTGGCGCGTGGGGCAACGGGGTAGGACCCGCTGCGATGGATGAGACAGCACCGCAGCGCACCGACGGTCGCTCGCACGACATGGAGGACATCGACGACGACGACCGGCCGGCCTCGCTGCTCGACGACTCGAAGGACCGGGTCGAGCTGCGCCAGCGCTACTACGGGCTCCTCCAGGAGCTGCGGGTGCTGCTGCCGGGCGTGCAGGTGCTGCTGGCCTTCCTGTTCACGGTCCCGTTCGCGTCGCGGTTCGACGAGCTCGACGAGCCGGGGCGCATCGCGTTCGCCACGTCGATGTGCAGCGCGATGGTCGCGACCGTCGCGTTCGTGACGCCGATCGCCTTCCACCGGGTCGCCCGCCGGCGGGCCCGGAGCGCACGGCTCGTGTGGTCGATCCGGATGGAGGGGCTCGGGCTGGCGTTCATGTGCCTCGCCCTGCTGTCGGCGCTGCACTGCGTGATGCGCTTCGTGTTCGACGCCGTCGTGGCGTGGCTGGTCACCGGCACGGTGCTCGCGCTCGTCCTCGTGTTCTGGGTCGTGGTGCCGACGCTCGTCGACGGCTCCGGCCGTCGCGAGGAGCCCGACGGCGGGGCGGGGCGTCTCCCGGCCGCCGATCCGGGGTAGGCCCGGGCGCGGCGGGCGACAGGAGGTCCCACGATGGCACCAGGACGCGAGGGCGAACACGACGACGGCGCACCGACCGGGCCGGACGACGCCGCGCCCGAGGGCGACGACGCCGCGTCCGAGGGCGATGACGAGGAGGTGCCCGAGGTCCCGGCGGACCGGCCCGACCTCGAGTGGGACCGGGTCCCCGACGTCGCCGACGTCCACGCTGCCGCCGACGACGACCTCGGCGAGGGCGCCGACTGAGCCGGGCCGGCGATCGACCCGCTCCGGCCGCCGTCGGCGTCAGCGACGCGGGGTCGCCTCCTCGAGCGCCGGACGGAGCTCGTCGTCCCAGAAGCCCATGAAGCCCTCCTGGTCCCGGCCGACCTGGTGGAAGTAGACGTGGTCGTAGCCGGCGTCGACGAAGGCCATCGCCGACTCCACCACCGGACCCGGGTCGGGTCCGCACGGCGTGTCGCCCACCGTCTGGTCGACGGTCAGCATCGATGTCGCCTGCTCGAAGTGCGTCCACGTCGGCAGGTCCTGGGCCAGCTGGCCGGCCAGTCCGCTGTTCGGCCAGATCCGGTGCAACGTCTCCCGCGCCGCCTCCTCGTCGGGCCCCCAGCACATCGTCACCTGGGCCCAGCGGGTGCCGCTCCCGCCGCTCTTCTCGTACTTCTCGATGACCTCTCGCTCGGGGGCGTGGCCCCAGAACCCGTCGCCGATGCGGCCGGCGAGCTCGACCGCCGCGTCGCCGAAGCCCGACACGACGATGGGGACGTCGACCTCGGGGGGATCGAAGATGCGGGCGTTCTCGACCGTGTAATAGCGGCCGTGGTGGTCGACGGTGTCGCCCGTCCACAGCCGACGGATCACCTCGATCGCCTCCTCGAGCATCTCCCGCCGCGCCTCGGGCGTCGGCCAGCGATGGCCGAGGATGTGCTCGTTCAGCGCCTCGCCCGTGCCGACGCCCCAGTAGAAGCGGTCGCCCAGCATCAGCGACGTCGTGGCCGTCGCCTGGGCCATCACGGCGGGGTGGATGCGGACCAGCGGGCAGGTGACGCCGACGCCGACCTCGAGCGACGACGTCGCGACCGACAGCGCCCCGAGCACCGACCACACGAAGCCGCTGTGGCCCTGCTCGGTGACCCACGGGTGGTAGTGGTCGCTGATCGACACGAAGTCGAACCCGTGGTCCTCGGCCATGCGGGCCTGCTCGACGAGGGTCGCCGGGTCGTGCTCCTCGCTCGAGAGGGTGAAGCCGAACCTCGTCACCGGGCCTCCTCGGGCGGTTCGGCGGCGTCGTGCTCCGGGCCCGACTCGGAGCCCTGCTGCCGCCCGGGGTTGATGCCGGCGTCGTCGCCGATCGGGCGCGTGTGGGCCTGCTCGCGTTCGACGGTCTCGGCGCTGTCCTCCACGTCCTCGGCGCTCGCGGGCTGGGCCTCGCGGTTGCCCTCCGGGTCGGTCGACGGCTCTCGCTGCGACATCGGCTCCTCCTGGTCGTGGCCTCGATCGGCGCGGCCCTACCCGACGCCCCGGCCGTCGAGACGCGCACGGGCGGCCCCTCCCTCGCGCCGATGGCGTCGGGTGTCTGGACCGCCGTCCGACGGGTACGTCGCGTGCATGGCCAACACCCCGCAGGACGAACAGCGCCAGGCGACCCGGCAGGCGGTCCGCGACGCGGATGCCGCCAACGGCGAGCCCGCCGCGACCGACGACGGACCCGCAGAGGGCGACGCCGAGCAGGAGGACGGCGCCCCCGGCGCCGGCATCGAGCGCGACGACGAGCCTGCCGAGCCCAACGAGCCGGCGTGACCGCGTCCGGACCCACCGAGCGGGCGCCCCGGCCCTCCGAGCTCGGCGAGCCGCCCGAGGGCGAGCACGCGGCCGCCGAGCGCGGCGACGCGGGCGCCGAGGTCGACGACGCCACGAGCTCACCGCCGCCCGCCGGCGACCCGGTGCCCGACGAGGGCTCCCCCACCGAGTTCCCCGACAGCGGCGACGGCGACGACATGTCGGAGCACCATCGTTGGGGCGACACGGCGTACGGCAACGCGGTGGAGTGACCGCCGCACGCCCCGGGACCACGGGTGAGGCCGACGCCACCGGCTGCTGCGATCGTCGTCACATCCCGGTTGAACGACACGCGACCGGGGTAGCGCGGCTCCCATGGATGCCATCACCCTGCTGAAGAAGGACCACCGGACCGTCGAGCAGCTGTTCCGCCGCTACGAGCAGGCGGGCGACCGCGCCTACGCCGAGAAGCGCAGGGTCGTCGACCGCATCATCGAGGAGCTCTCGCAGCACGCCGCCATCGAGGAGCAGGTCTTCTACCCGGCCGCTCGCGAGGAGGCCTCCGACACCGAGGATCTCGCCCTCGAGAGCATCGAGGAGCACCACATCGTGAAGTGGGAGCTGTCGGAGCTCGAGAAGATGGATCCGCAGGACGAGCGCTTCGACGCGAAGGTGCGCGTGCTCATGGAGAACGTCCGCCACCACGTGTCGGAGGAGGAGTCCGAGTTCTTCCCGAAGGTGCGCGACGAGCTCGGCCGCAACGAGCTCAACGACCTCGGTGACGCCATGGCCGCGGCCCGGAAGGGTGCACCCACCCACCCGCACCCGCGTGCGCCGCAGTCCGGCCCGCTGACGCTGCTCGTCGGACCGGTCCTCGGTGTCGTCGACCGGGTCGGCGACACGGTGAAGGGCGTGGTCGGCGGCGCCGCCCGGGCCGCCGGCGACCTCGTCGGGAGGGTGAGCGGCCGGTCGGTCAGCCAGCCCGCGCCGACCGGCTCGTCGACGGCACGCCGCCAGACCGAGCAGGTCCGACGGGGCGCCGAGGCCGTCACCGATCGTGCCGTGGGTTCGGCACGACAGGCGGCGAAGGGCGCCCAGCGCACCGCCCGGAGCGCGACCGACGGCGCGACCCGCACCGCCAAGGCGGCGACGGCCGGAGCCAAGGGCACTGCGACCTCGGCCCGGAAGGGCGCCGGCCGGACGCGCACGACCGCCAAGCGGTCCGCCTCGACGACCGCCGGCACCGCCCGCCGGGCCACGAGCTCGACGCGCCGGACCGCGACCTCGGCCGCCCGGCGCACGAAGAAGGCCGCCGCGGGCTGAGCCGCCGGCCCCACACCGAGCTGCCCGATCGCACCGACCGGCGCCCGACCTACGGGTCGGGCGCCGGCGCGAACGCCCGCTCGACGAACTGGCGCTGCCCGCTGTCGAGCACCCAGTCGTGGCCCCACGAGATCAGCGGACGGGCGGTCACGCCGAAGCCCTGCAGCAGCGGGTTGGCCGGCGAGAGCCGGGACCGGAGGCGGGCCACGCTGTCGCCCTCGCCGGCGTCGATCGTCAGCAGCGCCTCGCCACGGATGTCACCGGTGACCCGGGCGCGGACCAGCCGAGCCGGCTGCACCTCGTCGATCGCCAGCCGGAACCGGATGCGGTAGGGCAGCGGCGGCGCCACCGTGCACGTCCACGAGGCCCCGGTCCGGAACCCACCGCCGGGGTCGAAGTCGGCGAGCCAGGGCCACCACCGGGCGTACTCGTCGGTCGCGGTCACCCGCGACCAGAGGTGCTCGACCGGGACGTCGAAGTGCCACGACCGATCCGACGCGAACGTCGGGACGAGCGCGGACGGGAGCCGCATGTCGACGAGTTCTACCCGGTCGTGGGGCTCGACGACGGCGAGAGCACCTCGACCGACACGAGCGCCGCGGTCGTGACCCCGAGGACCCGGTCGGCGTCCACCACCTCGTCGTCCACGTGGACCGGCGCGTCGGCCTCGACCACGACGGCACGGACGCCAGGCTCGACCGACGGCACCGCGGCCGCGTGGGGTCCGGGCGAACGGAGCCACGCGGCGAGCGCCTCGCGGTCCCCGGCCCGGATCGGGACGACGGTCACCCGCCCGTCGTCGCTGCGAGTCGAGCGGTCGAGCACGACGCGCGGGCCGACCGAGGCGATGTTGAGGACCTCCAGGCCGATCACGCGGTCGCGGCGCTCGCGTCCGTCGACCGCGAGCCGGACGTCGAACTCGGGTGCGCGCTCGACGAGTCGGGCGAGGCGCTCGCGTGCCTCGTCCACGCCCTCGTCGGGGTCGGCCGCGTCGGCTTCGGCGATCAGCTCGGCGAACAGTCCGAGGCCCACCGACTCGACGAACCGCGGTCCGGGTGCGCCGTCCACGACGGGCAGGCCGAAGGGTCGGGTCGCAGCGGAGCGCCACGACGCCACCGCTCCCGCGGGGTCGCCCGTCGGCAGGCCGAGGTCGCCGGCGATGTTGTTCGCCGTGCCGAGCGGGACGATGCCGACCGGCAACCCGCGCCCCGCCACGGCGAGCAGCACGGCGCTGATCGTGCCGTCGCCACCGGCCGCCGCGACCAGCTCGACCTCGCGTGCCAGCGACCGCTCCCACCCCGGATCCGCGGCACCGGTGCCGACCACCTCGTGACCGGCGTCCTCGACCAGCCGGACCACGGCAGGCCCGTCCATGCCGTCCCCGGCGCCCGGGTTCACGACCAGGTGGACCCTCACCGCGGCAGGGCCAGGGCCGCCCGGTCGACCAGCCCCGGCGGCAGCTCCGCCTCCGCCATCGGGTGCAGGGCGGTCACCGTCGCGTGGCCCTCCCGCAGCAGCGCCACGTCGGTCCCCGGCTGGACGTCCCCCACCGACGGCGCGTACTCGAGCAGGACCGAGCCCTGCTCGACGCTGGTCACCGTGGTGGTGACGGCCCCGATCGCCGCGAGGCGCGCAGGCCGGAGCTCGCGGAGCTCGTCCTCGGCCACGTCGGGGACGTTCACGTTGAGCACCGACGGCCCCGGCCGCTCCTCGAGCACCGACGAGAGCACGGCGGCGACGACGCGGTCGGCGGTGTCCCAGCGGGGCTCTGCGCCGACGTCGAGCGAGAAGGCGATCCCGGGCAGGTCGAGGACCGAGGCGGTGACGGCGGCGCCCACGGTGCCGGAGTGCACGGTCGCGTGCCCGGTGTTGAGGCCGGCGTTCACCCCGGAGAGGACGATGTCGGGCGGCGCGCCGAACGCGCCGGCGATCGCGGCGCGGGTGATGAAGGCCGGCGCGGCGTCGACGGCGAGGCACGGGCCGTCGAAGCCGGGGACCTCGTGCGGGGCGAAGGTGAAGCGCCCCTCCTCCAGCACCGCGGTCACCGAGGCGCTCGCGCCGCTGCTGTCCCACGCCGGCGCGGCCACGACCACGTCGAACCCGAGCCGCGCCGCGGCACCGGCCAGCACGGCGAGGCCCGGTGCGCCGACGCCGTCGTCGTTGGTGACGAGCGCCCTCGTTGCGCCGGTGCGCTCCGGACGGGCGACGGATCCTTGCTCGTTCTGCTCGAGGTCCACCCCCGCGCCCTACCCAGGTCGGCGCTGCGCCACCGCCCGGACGCGCCAGCGCGCCGGGCGCGGTCGACGGCGGGGGTCGGGCGTTGGTAGACGGTCGGCGTGCCCGACGACGTGACGCCCGCGACCGTCGACGACCTCTACGCCGTCGACCCCGACGGGTTCGTCGCGGCGCGCAGGGAGCTCGTGCGACGGCTCCGGGCCGAGGGCGACCGCGACGGCGCGGCCCGGGCCGCCGAGGCGCGCAAGCCGCCCCGCTCTGCCTGGGCCCTCAACGTCGTCGCACGACGGGAGCCCGACGTCGTCGCCGACCTCGTCGGCAGCATCGGGCGGCTGCGAGCTGCGCTCGACGGCGACGGCGACCCGCGCGCGGCCATGGCCGAGCACCGCGAGGCGATCGAGGCCGTGCTCGACGCCGCCGAGCGCACCAGCGGCATCTCCGGCGAGGCGTGGCGGTCCCGGATGCGCGGGACGCTCCAGGCCGCCGCGACCGACGACGGGGTGGCCGCGCTGCTGTCGGCCGGGGCGCTCCGCGACGACGTCGCGCCATCGGGGCTGGGTCCCCTGTCCCCGGACGACGGCGGTGGCCGCGTCGTGTCGCTGTCGAGCCGGCGCCACCGGGCGGCGCGGGCCGGCGACGCCGACGCCGTCGAGGCACCCTCCGACGAGGGACGGGCCGACGAGGGACGGGCCGACGAGGCACGGTCCGACGAGGGACGGGCCGACGAGGAGGAGGCACCGCCGGCCACCGAGCCCGCTCGGCGCGCCGACCGGGGCGCCACCGCCCGCGAGGAGCGACGCCGGGCGGAGCGGGCGCGCCGGGAGGCGGTCGCGGCGCAGCGCCGGCGACGCCAGCTCGAGAAGGACCTGCGGTCCGCCGAGGCCCACGCGGCGCGGCTTGCCGCCGAGGCCGACACGGCCCGGCGGGCGGCCGAGGAGGCCGACGAGGCCGCCGAGGCGGCCCGCTCCCAGGCCGACGCGATCCGGGCCGAGCTCGACGACGAGGGCGACGAACCGAACGCGTGACGCCCGCCCGGCGTGGGTAGGGACCACGCATGGCGATCCCCGAGCGCTGATGGGCGACCACTACCGGGAGGGCCCGCGCCCGACCGAGGAGACGTTCCGCTCCGTCCTCGCCGAGGTGTCCGAGCTGCTGTCCGGCACCGACCTGCGGGTGATGGTGATGGGCGGCATCGGCTCGGCGAGCCTCGCCCGACCCCGACGCACCGACGACATCGACCTGTTCGTGCACGTCGAGGACGCCGACGCGCTCCTCGAGCTGTTCGACGCGACCGGCTACCGGACCGAGCGCCACGACCCGAACTGGCTCTACAAGGCGTTCCGCCGGGACGTGCTCATCGACATCATCTTCCGGTCGACCGGCGACATCGTCGTCGACGAGCCGATGCTCGAGCACGCGGACGAGGGCTCGTTCAAGGGGAGCCGGTTCCGGCTCGTGTCGCCCGAGGACCTGCTCGTGATCAAGGCGGTGGCCGCGGCCGAGCACTCGCCGCACCACTGGTACGACGCGCTGGGCCTGGTGGCGCGCTGCGACATGGACTGGGACTACCTCGTCGAGCGGGCCCGACGGTTCGGGCCACGTCGCGTCCTCAGCCTGCTCCTGTACGCGGAGTCGAACGACCTCGCGGTGCCGCCGACCGCGATCGACGCCCTGTCCGCCGTCGTGCACCCGGCGCGGTACCCGGAGGCGTCGTGAACCCCACCGACCTGCCCGAGGACGACCACCTGGTCGCGCACGTGCGGCAGGTGCTCGCCGAGGGCCAGGCCCACCGCCTGTCGGTGCGGGTCGAGGTCGACGGCGACGCCGTCGTGCTGCGGGGCCCGGTCGAGTCCGATGCGGCGCACCGGCTCGTGCTCGACGAGGTGCGGGCCGCGCTGACGGACGCACCGCGGGACCTGCGCATCGTCGACGAGCTGCACGTGCCGATCCTCGAGGACCGACCTCCGGAGGCGATCACGTGATCCGCGTGGCGGCGGTCGGCGACCTCCACGTCGGTCGGTCCGAACCCCCGGTCGAGCTGCTGAAGGCGGCCGAGGAGGCCGACCTCCTGCTCCTCGCCGGCGACCTGACGAACTGCGGCGACGCGGGCGAGGCCCGGTCGCTGGCCGCGTGCCTGGCGGACGTCGAGGTGCCGGTGGTGGCGGTGCTCGGCAACCACGACCACCACGCCGAGACGCCCGAGGAGGTCGTGGCCGAGCTCCGGGGTGCGGGCGTGGTGGTGCTCGACGGTGAGGCCTGCCACGTCGCCCTCGACGGCACGGTCGTCGGCGTCGCGGGGACGAAGGGCTTCGCCTGCGGGCTGCCCGGCACGTGCGCGACGGCGTTCGGCGAGCCGGAGATGAAGCGCTTCGTCGAGGTCGGGCGACTCGAGGCGGAGCGGTTCGGCGCCGCCCTCGCCGAGCTCGACGCGCCCCACCGGATCGGCCTGCTGCACTACTCCCCCATCGGCGCCACGGTGGCCGGCGAGCCGCCCGAGATCCACGCGTTCCTCGCCGACCACCGCCTGGCCGAGCAGGCCGACGAGCACGGCGCCGACCTGCTCCTGCACGGCCACGCCCACAGCGGACGCGAGCACGGCGAGACGCCGGGCGGCATCCCCGTGCGCAACGTGGCCCGGCCGGTGATCCGGGCCCCGTACCGGATCTACACCCTCGGCGCCTGACCGGCGCTCGGGCCGCCCCTGCCGAGGATGCGGAGCACCTCGGCGTCGGGCACCTGCGTGAAGTCGTCGTAGTAGGCGCCCACCGCCCCGAACCCCGCGGGCTCGCCGACCGACACGACCTCGCAGTGACGGCGCAGCCGCGATGCGGACGAACGGGCGCACACCGGGACGGCGAGGACCACGCGGGCCGCGCCGCGCTCCCACAGCATGCGCACCGCGGCCTCGGCCGTCAGCCCGGTCGCCAGGCCGTCGTCGACCAGCACCACGTCGGCGCCGCGGACGTCGGGGAGCGGCCGCCCGCCGCGGTACTGCTCGACCCGCCGACGCACCTCGGCGCGCTCGCGCTCGATCACCTCGTCGAGCACGGCGGCCGGCGTCCCGCCCACCCCGAGGTCGTCGAGCACGACCTCGCCGTCCTCGGCGACCGCCCCCACCGCGAGCTCGGGCTGGCCCCGTGCGCCGATCTTGCGCACCACCAGCACGTCGAGCGGTGCGCCGAGCGCGGCGGCGACCTCGACCGCGACCGGCACGCCGCCGCGCGGGAGCGCCAGCACGACCGGCCGCTCGAGCGGCACGTCGGCGACGAGCTCGGCGAGGCGCCGGCCCGCGTCGGCGCGGTCCCGGAACCGCACCTTCGGTGATCGCAGGCGCACCATGTGATGTTCCCTACCCCTGCCGGCCGCGGACGTGAACGTCCGTCGGCCGGGCCGGCTCACGCCCGGAGGCCGTCGAGCAGCAGCAGCAGGGCGGTGCGGCAGTCGGACGCAGCAGCGTCGGGATCGGGGGCACGGGCGACGAAGTCCGCAGCGCGCCGCGCCGCGCCGTAGAGGGCCGACGCGGTGGCATCGAGAGGGACGGGCGCCAGCTCGCCGGCGCCGATCGCGCGGTCGAGCGCGTCGCGCAGGAGCAGGAACTCCGATCCGTCGGTCCAGGCCCCGGGCATGACCGCCGCGGCCTCGATCAGGATGATGCGGGCGAACCTCCGATCGGCGGCGAGGCGGAGCAGGAGGTCGATGCCGGCGACGATCTGCTCCACCGGCGACGTCACGTCCTCGAGGATCGACTCGAAGCCCTCGTGCAGCTGGTGGTCGACGACGTCCACGACTGCGACGAAGAGCTCCCGCTTGCCGTCGGGGAAGTGGTGGTACAGCGCCCCGCGCGACGTCCCGGCCTCGTCCAGGATCTGGCTGATCGGCGTGGCGGCGTAGCCCTGGTCGACGAAGAGGCGGAGCGCGGTGTCGACGAGGTGCCGCCGCGACTGCGCCGCCTGCTCCTTCCGGACCGTCACCCGCCCAGTGTGCCGCACCCTGCGACCCGACCGAATTCACAGACCGACCGTCGGTCTGTGAACTACGGTGGTGCCCGTGGCAGCGGTGACGGGGTCGAGGGTCCGGGTGGACGTGCGGGCGCTGGTGCACGACCGGCTGCGGCTCCTGCGCCTGCTCGGCGTGGTCCCGCTGGGCTCGCGCGTGGGGATCACCGCAGCGATGCTCGCCGTCTCGCTGCTCCCGGCCGGCATCGCCATCGCCGTTGCGTGGCTGGTCGGCCGGGTCGTCGAGGTCGCCACCGACGGCGGCGCGCTCTCGACCGTGGCCGTGCCGCTCGCCGTCGTCGGTGCGCTCCTCGCGGTGGATCAGGTCACCCAGTCGATGCTGGTGCCCTTCCGCGACTGGGTCGCGTCCACGGTGAACGGGCGCGTCCGCCGGACGGTCCGACGGGCGGTGTCGGCGCGCCCCGGCGTCGAGCACCTGGAGTCGCAGGTGGTCCGCGACGCCGCCGCCCTGCCGATCGAGAACGCCTACCTCTTCAACCTGGGCGCAGGTGCGGAGGGCCAGCTGTGGCTCCTCACCCGGTTCGTCGGCGCCGTCGCCGCGGCCGCCGTCGTCGCCCGGTCGTCGGTGGCCGCCGGCGTCGCGGCGTTCGCCTTCACCGCGTGGCAGCGGTCGCTCCTGCGACGCCACTACGCCGCCGCCATCGCCTCGGGGATGGTGGACACGACCGCCGACGGCCGCGCCGCGTCCTACTGGTCCGAGATCCTCGGCGCACAGCACGGCGCCAAGGAGGTCCGCCTCTTCGGGTTCGCCGACTGGGCGCTGGAGCGGTTCCACCACCACGCTCGCCGACCCGTCGACGAGCTGTCCAGGGTGCTCCTCGGCGCCCACCGCCTCCACTGGGAGGTCTTCGCGCTCAACGCCCTCGCCGCCGGTGTGCCGTTCCTGCTGCTCGCCCGCCTCGGCGTCGACGGCGCCATCACGCCCGCCGAGCTCACCGCCGCCCTCGGCGGGGTGGTGGCCGTGGCGCGCGTGCTCGGACCGATGGGCTGGGAGGCGTTCTCCATCGAGGCCGCGGTGCCCCAGATGGACGCCGTCGCCCGGCTCGAGGAGTACCACGGCGAGGAGCGGCGCCGGGTCGCCGATCGTCCGGTGCCGGCCATCGGGACGGCGGTGCCGGTGATCGCATTCGAGGGCGTCGGCTTCACCTATCCGGACGGGACGAGCCCGGTGCTGGACGGTCTCGACCTGGTGCTCGAACCCGGGCGGTCGGTGGCGATCGTCGGCGAGAACGGCGCCGGCAAGACCACCCTGCTCAAGCTCCTCGCCGGCTTCTACCGGCCGACGGCCGGCCGGATCCTGGTCGACGGCACCGATCTGGACGATCTGGACCTCCGCGCCTGGCGGCGCCGCCTCGCCGTGATCTTCCAGGACTTCACCCACTTCGAGCTCTCCGCGTTCGAGAACATCTCGCTGGCGGACCCGGGTCGGGCCGACGCGCGGTCGCTGTCGCGTCGCGCCGCGGTCGCCGCCGGCGCCGCGACGATCGTCGACGGTCTCCCCGAGGGGGACGAGACGATCCTCTCCCGAGCCTTCACGGGCGGCGTCGACCTGTCGGGAGGGCAGTGGCAGCGCATCGCGCTGGCCCGTGCCATGTACGCCGCCGCCGTCGGCGGACAGGTCGTGATCCTCGACGAGCCGACCGCGAGCCTCGACGTGAGCGCGGAGGTGGAGCTGTTCGACCAGCTCCTCACGCACGCCGCCGGGTGCACCGCCGTCGTGGTGTCCCACCGCTTCTCGACCGTGCGGCGGGCGGAGCGGATCGTCGTCCTGGCCGGCGGTCGCGTGGCCGAGGACGGCTCCCATGCGGAGCTGATGGCCCTCGGCAGCCGCTACGCGGAGCTGTACGAGCTGCAGGCCCGCCGGTTCCGCGACGAGCGGACCGTACCGCCCGGTCCGCCGGCGGACGGGGTGCCGGAGGAGGAGGCCCCGTGAGCGACGTCGCCATCTCGACCGCGTCGAACCGGCGTCGTGCCGGCCTGATGTGGGAGGTCACCCGTGACGCCGACCCGCGGCTGCTCGTGCTGCTCGTCGTCACGCTCGTCCTCAGCGCGCTCGCCGGGGCCGGTCAGAGCCTCGCCATGGGGTGGATCGTCGACACGGCCTTCGACGGGTCCTGGGCCGCGGCCGCCGTCGCCGCGACCGTCGGCGCCGTCGCCGCGGGCCTGCTCGGCTCCGCGGGGCGGGCCATGAGCGACACGGAGCACGTGGTGACCAACCAGGTCGGGCTCGTGATCGACCGCACCTCGCTCCGGCTGACGGCGGCGGTGCCGGGCGTCGAGCACCTGGAGCGACCCGAGTGCCTCGACAACCTGGCCCTGGTCCGCAGCGGCGGCCCCACGCTCATGCGGTCCGTGTTCACGCTGTCGCGGACGGCGGCGCTGGCGCTCAGCATGGTCGCGTCGCTCTGGCTCCTCGCCGCCGTCTCGCCGTGGCTGCTGCTCATGCCGCTGTTCGCGGTCCCCGCGGCGATCCTGGTGCCGAGGTCCGAGCGCCACGTGGAGCAGGCCACCGTCCGGGCGGCGGAGCGCCAGCGGGCGTCCACGCAGATCCACCAGCTGTTCCTGTCCCCCACCCCGGCCATGGAGCTCCGCGTGTTCGACGCCGTCGACCGCATGGACGACCGTGCGGACGAGCTGTGGTCCGAGGTCTCCCGCATCCAGCTGGTCGGCGCGCTCCGATCGTCGGCGCTGGCCTCGGTGGGCTGGCTGGCGCTCGCCGCCGGCTACGTCGGCGCGCTGCTGGTGACGGCCCGGCTCGCGATCGACGGCCGGGCGTCGATCGGCGACATCGTGCTCGTGAGCCAGCTCGCCCTGGTGATCCGCACGAACGTCGCGCAGACCGCCGATGCGGCCCGCGACGCCGCGTCGGCGCTGCGGACCGCTGACCGGTTCCTGTGGCTGCGGGACCTCCACGACCGGGCGCAGGCGACGTACGCGGGCACGCTCGACCCGCCCGAGCACCTCGTCGACGGCATCTCGTTCGACGCGGTGTCGTTCACGTACCCGGGGACCGACACGCCGGTCCTCCACGACGTCTCCCTCCGGCTCGCACCGGGGACGACGGTCGCGGTCGTCGGCGACAACGGCGCGGGCAAGACGACCCTCGTCAAGCTGCTGACCGGCATGTACCGCCCGACGTCGGGACGGATCACGGTCGACGGCACCGACCTCGCGGACCTCGACGTCCGGGCGTGGCGACGCCGGCTGAGCGCGGCCTTCCAGGACTTCCTCCGCCTCGAGGCGACGGCGAGGACGACGGTCGGGATCGGGGACGTGGCCACGCTCGACGGCACCGGGCCCGACAACGACGCCCGCATCCGCGAGGCCGTCGAGCGGGGCGGCGCCGCGACGGTGGTCGACCGCCTCCCCGACGGCCTCGACACCCACCTGGGTCGGATGTACGCCGACGGCCAGGAGCTGTCGGGCGGTCAGTGGCAGCGCCTCGCCGTCGCCCGCTCGCTGGTGCCGGCCGCCCCGCTGTGCACCGTCCTCGACGAGCCGACGGCCTCGCTCGACCCGGAGGCCGAGCAGCGGACGTTCGACTCCTACCGCCGGGTCGCCGAGGGGTCCGGGCAGGTGACGGTCCTGATCTCGCACCGGTTCTCGTCGGTGCGCCGGGCCGACGAGATCGTCGTGCTCGACGGCGGGACGATCGCCGAGCGCGGCACCCACGACGAGCTCATGGCGGCCCAGGGCGGCTACGCCCGCATGTACCGGCAGCAGGCGGCGGCCTACGGCTGAGCCGCCCGGATTGCTGACCTGACCCATCGGAGTTCCGGGCTAGAAAGTGACATGGCGCTCGCCCGCTCCGCGGTGCCCTCAGTGCGAGGTGGTCGGCTCGCTCGGCGACACCTGGTCGACGCTGTTCGTCTGGGTGCCGGGAGCCGGCGGGACCGGGCCCCGCAGGAGGGGGTCACCGGTGCGCTCCATCCAGTCCCGGAGCCGGGCCCGCAGGTCAGCCAGCACGTCGGCCAGGGCGGGGTCGTCGATGCGGTTCGTGCCCTCCGCCGGATCGAGCACGAGGTCGTAGAGCGCCTCGGCCGGCGGCTCGACCTCGCCCCAGCCCGCGGCGAGCAGGACGTCCTTCGTCGGCCCGTCGTCGAGGTTGGCGAGCACCCGCCCCCGGTGGTCGGCGTCGAAGCGCCGCATGTACTTGAAGCGATCGGTCCGGATCGCCCGCTGCGGTTCGTACGCGGCGTGGTAGGTCACCTCGGCGAACACCTCGTCGCGGACCGACTCGACCTGCCCCGTCACGAGCGGGACCAGCGACTCGCCCTCGAGCCACTCCGGTCGCTCGATGCCGACGACGTCGCAGATCGTGGGGTAGATGTCGAGCTGCGACACGAGGGCGTCGCGGACCTGTCCGCCGACGAAGCCGCCGGGGCCACGCAGGACGAGCATCACGCCGATGCCGCGGTCGAACATCGTGGCCTTGGCGTCGGGGTAGGCGAGCCCGTGGTCGGTCGTGAGGATCACGAGCGTCCGGTCGGCGAGGTGGTGCTCCTCGAGCGCTTCGAGCACCGCGCCGACCCCCTGGTCCAGCGAACGGGCGCTCGCCTTGAACGCCGCAACATCGCGTCGGGTGGCGGGCGTGTCGACGATGCCGTCGGGCGGGCGCGAGTACAGGGCGTCCCTGATCGAGGAGGGTTCGAAGTACTCCCGATGCGTCTCGAAGAAGCCCACCGAGAGGAAGAACGGCCGGTCCGTCGACACCCGCTCAGCGATGAGGCGGGTCGCAGCCGGCGCGACGTCGCGCACCTTGGTGCTGTCGAGCTCCTCGACGTGGTCGTAGCCGACGTCGGCGGGGTCGGCCGACACGTGCTGCTCGCCGATGAGCCCGGACCAGTACCCGTGGTCCCGGAGCACGTGGACGACGTGGCGGTCGGGGTGGGTCAGCCGGTAGCCGCGGTGGGCCAGCCCGAGCATGCCGGTCGCGTGTGTCGACTGGCCCGTGAGCAGGGCGGCCCGGGAGCCCGAGCACACGGGCGCGGAGCAGAACGCCTGCCGGAAGAGGACGCCCTGGTCGGCGAGGTGCTGGATGTTCGGCGTCGGCACCTGGTGCCCGTAGGGCTGGACGTACCGGCCGGTGTCGTGGGAGTGCAGGTACAGGACGTTCGGCGGCGTCATACCGGGACGAGCCTACGTCCCGGTCCGCGCCGCACGGATCGGAGGAGGGTGACGTGAGCGGCAGGCATCCGAGGGTGGAGGGCACCGCGTACCTGGTGTGCGCGACGCAGCGCAGCGGCAGCACGCTCCTGTGCGAGCTGCTCAAGGGCACCGACGTCGCCGGTGTGCCCGACGAGTTCTTCGAGTCGCTGCGCTCGACCGGCCTGCCGCGCCAGCCCCGCCAGTACTTCCTGCAGCCCGAGGCGGCCGACATCGCCGACCGCCTGGCCCCGCTCGACCCCGGCGTGCCCGAGCAGCCCGGCGACTTCGCCGGGTGGTTCGACTACGTCGTGCACCGCGGCACGACGCCCAACGGCGTGTTCGGCGCCAAGATGATGTGGAACTACTTCGACGACTTCCGGGCCCGCATCGCCGAGCTCGACGGGCTCGGCGACCTCACGTTCACCGAGGCGCTCGACGAGGTGTTCCCCGACCTCAAGATCGTGTTCGTGCGCCGCCGCGACAAGGTCGCCCAGGCCGTGTCGCTGTGGAAGGCGATCCAGACCCAGCAGTGGCGCACCGCCGCCGAGGCACCCGACGGCCGCCGCGACGTCGAGTACGACCACCGGGCGCTGCGGTTCCTCGTCGACGACCTGCACCGGTGGGACGCTCGGTGGGAGGAGTGGTTCCACGCCACGGGGCGCGAGCCGATCCGCGTGGTGTACGAGGAGTTCATCGGCTCGCGAGCCGCCACGGTCGGCCGGGTGCTCGACGGCCTCGGGATCGACCCGCCCGAGCCCGACGGTGGCCACGGACCGATGAAGCGCCAGGCCGACGGCGTGTCGGAGGACTGGGTGACCCGGTTCCGCGACGACTCCCGGCGCCTGGGGCTGGACTGACCGGAGGCCATGGCGAACTCCGGGTCGTCGACGCGGCAGGGAACGTAGAGTGCCCCGCATGGCCGCGCCGCCTGTCCTGCTCGCCGTCGACGACGACCCCACCGGGCTGTGCGACGTGGAGCGCGAGCTCCACGACCGCTACGGCCGCCACTACACCGTCGTGTGCCTGCGTTCGCCGATCGAGGCCCGGGAGCAGCTCGAGGCGTTCGCCGCCGACGGCCACGACGTCGCGCTCGTCCTCGCTGCGCAGTGGCTGTCGGGCATGACGGGCAGCGACTTCCTGACAGAGGTGCGGCGGCTCCACCCCCGATCGATGCGCGGCCTGCTGATCTCCTACGGCGACTGGGGCCAGAAGGCGTCGGGCGAGGCGATCTTCGAGGGCATCTCCCACGGCCGCTTCGACCACTACGTGCTGCGCCCGGCGGAGTCGCCCGACGAGCTGTTCCACCAGACCATGTCGGGCCTGCTCCTCGACTGGGCGGAGTCCCAGCGCGCCGCCCCCTACACCGTCCACATCGTCGGCGAGACGTGGTCCGGACGTGCCCACGAGCTGCGCGAGGTCCTCCAGCAGTGCGCGATCGCGCACCACTTCTGCCTGGCCGACTCGACCGAGGGCCGCCAGCTCGTCGAGCGGGCCGGCGAGGCGCCGCAGCTCCCGCTCATCGTGTTCCCGAACGGCCAGGTGCTGCAGGACCCGACCAACCTCGAGATCGCCGAGGCGGCCGGGTCGCCGACGCCGGCCAACCTCGAGCAGGTCGAGCTCGACGTCGTGATCGTCGGCGCCGGCCCGGCCGGGCTCTCGGCCGCGGTGTACGGCGCGTCGGAGGGGTTCGGCACGCTCGTCGTCGACCAGGGCGGCGTCGGGGGCCAGGCGACGTCGAGCTCGCTGATCCGCAACTACCTCGGCTTCCCCCGCGGCATCAGCGGCCGCCGGCTCGCGCAGGGCGCCTACAACCAGGCCTGGGTGTTCGGCGCCGACTTCGCCTTCATGCAGAAAGTCACCGGCATCGAGCGCGACGGCGACCACGTGGTCCTCACGCTGTCCGAGGGCGGGACGATCAGGGCGGGGGCGGTGCTCCTCACGATGGGCGCCAGCTACCGGCGGATCGGCGTCCCCGAGCTCGAGGCGCTCACTGGCGCGGGCGTCTACTACGGCAGCTCGACCTCCGAGGCGTCGTCGATGACCGGCGGCGACGCGTACATCGTCGGCGGCGCCAACTCCGCCGGCCAGGCCGCGCTGCACCTGTCGAGGTACGCCAAGCGGGTGACCCTCGTGGTGCGCGCCGGATCGCTCCGGGCCGGGATGTCGGAGTACCTCGTCCGCCAGATCGAGGCGACCGACAACATCGACGTGCTGGCGCGGACCGAGGTGGTCGGCGGGGGCGGCGAGGGACGCCTGGAGCACCTCGTGCTCGAGGACCGGGACTCCGGCGAGCGCTCGACGGTCGATGCCCACGGGCTGTTCCTGCTGATCGGCGCGCAGCCGTGCACCGAGTGGCTCCCCGATGCGGTCGAGCGCGACCAGCAGGGCTTCATCCTCACGGGACAGGACGTCCCCGACGACGGCGCCTGGCCGCTCGAGCGGCGGCCGCTCCTCCTCGAGACGAGCATGCCGGGCGTGTTCGCGGCCGGCGACGTGCGCCACGGCGCCGTGAAGCGCGTCGCCTCCGCGGTCGGCGAGGGCTCGATCGCCATCCAGCTGCTGCACCAGTACTTCGCCGACCGGGGCATGCAGCCGCACGGGCGACCGGCCTACTCGCCCGATCCGACACCGGCGCCCGACGTGCGCGCCGGCCGCGTCGCCGCCGACCCCGTCGCCTGACCGACCGCCCCGGCCGGCGCCGGTCCTGGCCGTGCCCGAAGCCGGTCCTCCGCGCACCCCGTCCTGGGCGCACCCCCTCCTGGAACACCGGCCCGAGCATTGCGTTCTATGAAAGAACTCACTACGGTGACCGCGTGCGCCGGACCAGCTTCGAGGACATGCACTGCTCCGTGGCCCAGTGCCTCGAGGTCGTGGGCGAGTGGTGGAGCCTCCTCATCGTGCGTGACGCCTTCCTCGGCGTCACGCGCTTCGACGACTTCCAGGACCGCCTGGGCATCTCCCGCAACGTCCTCAACCAGCGGCTGATCCACCTGGTCGACAACGGCGTGCTCGTCCGGGTCCCCTACCAGGACCACCCGCCGCGGTCGGAGTACCGGTTGACCGAGAAGGGTCGCGACCTCTGGCAGGTCGTCACGGCGATGCGGCAGTGGGGCGACCGCTGGGCGGCTCCCGACGGGCCGCCGCTCGAGGTCCGCCACCGCAGCTGCGGCGAGCTCACCGAGGCCGTCCCCACCTGCACGCACTGCGGCGAGCGCCTGGACGTGCACTCCGTCGTCGCCGAGGTCGGCCCCGGCGCGGCGCCGCGCGGCTTCGACCGCACGGCGCTCGACCCGGCCCGCTCCGGCTGACCACGCGGCCGGCGCGCCGTCCCGCCTCCGACCGGCGGACCGGTGCGCCCGGTGAGTTCGATGAAGAGACCCACTCCGACGGAGGCCCCCACATGAGGAACGCCAGCGACCCGACCAGCCCGCCGGCCACGTCCGCGGCACCGGCGCCGCCCGCCGAGGCGAGCCGGCGCGCCGTGTTCGTGGTGACCGCCCTCGGGTCCTTCATGGCGGCGCTCGACCTCTCGATCGTCAACGTCGCGTTCCCCGACCTCGAGGCGTCCTACCCGGCGGCCAGCCAGGCGCAGCTGTCGTGGGTCATCACCGCCTACACGATCGTGTTCGGGGCGCTGCTCGTGACCGGCGGGCGGATGGGCGACCGCCTCGGTCGGCGCCGCACGTTCATGGGCGGCCTGGCCGTGTTCCTCGCCGGTTCGCTCCTGTGCGGCGTCGCCCCCGGCGTCGGCTTCCTGGTCGCGAGCCGGGCGCTCCAGGGCGCCGGGGCCGCGTTGATGGTGCCGGCGTCGCTCGCGCTGCTGATCGGCGCCTACCCGCCGGAGCGCCGGACCCAGACGGTGGCGCTCTGGGGCGGCGTCGGCGCCCTCGCGGTGGCGACCGGGCCGTCGCTCGGGGCGGCGATCGTGTCGCTCGGCGGATGGCGCTGGGCGTTCCTCGTCAACCTCCCGGTCGGCGTGCTCGTCGCCGTGCTCGGCCGTCGTGTGCTGACCGAGTCGAGGCCGCAGGAGGCGTCGGGCCGTCCCGACCTCGGCGGTGTCGCCCTCATCACCGTCGCGGTCGGCTCGCTCGTGCTGTCGATCTCGCAAGGGCCCGAGTGGGGCTGGACCGATCCGAGGACGGTCGGCGCCGCGGTCGTCGCGGTCATCGCGGCCGTGTGGTTCGTGCAGCGCTCCCGCCGCCACCCCGACCCGGTCGTCGACCCGGCGCTGTTCCACGACCGCTCGTTCGTGGTCGCCAACCTGGCGACGTTCGTCTACGCCACCGGGTTCTTCGCGATGCTCCTCGGCAACATCCTGTTCCTCACCGGCGTGTGGGGCTGGTCGATCATGTGGGCCGGCCTGGCGGTCACGCCCGGACCGATCGTGGTCGCCGTCGTCGCCGGACCGGCGGGGCGCCTCGCCGGACGGGTCGGGTTCCGTCCCCTGCTGCTGACCGGTGCCGCCTGCTTCGCGGCCGGGCTGCTCTGGTACGTCGCGTTCGTCGGTACGACGCCGGACTACGTGCGGGACTGGCTGCCCGGCACCCTCGTCACCGGCCTCGGCATCGGGCTCACCTTCCCCGTGCTCAGCGCGGCCGCCGTCTCGACGCTGCCACCGGAGCGCTACGCGGTCGGCAGCGCGGTCAACCAGACCGCCCGCCAGGTCGGCGGAGCGATCGGCGTCGCGGTGCTCGTCGTCGTGCTGGGCGAGCCGACCTCCGTGGCCGGCCAGCTCGAGGCGTTCGACCACCTGTGGCTGTACGTCGCCGCCATGGCGCTGCTCTCGGGCGTGGTCGGCGCGTTCATCCCCAGACCGGCGCCGGCCCTCGTCAGGTCGTCGTCCGACCGTCGATCGTCTCCCTGATGATCTCGGCGTGCCCCGCGTGCTGGGCGGTCTCGGCGATGACGTGCACCAGCACCCGGCGCACGCTGTGCCGGGCGCCGGGCTCGTTCCACGGCGCCTCGGGGAGCTGGTGGGAGGCCGACAGGTCCGGGACCGAGGCGACGACCTCCTCCGTCCTCGCCGCCGCCCGCTCGTAGCGGTCGAGCACCGAGGTGATCGTGTCGCCGGGCTGCATCTGGAAGTCGGCCTCGCGGTCGATGGCCCACTGCGGGTACGCGGCGGCGGTGCCGGACATGAAGTCGTCCCACGTCACGCCGTCGGGCAGCTCGTAGGACATCGCGGACGGCCCGTCGACCACGAACCTCATCCACGCCTCCTCGACCGACGCGACGTGCTTGATGAGGCCACCGAGGCACAGCGCGCTGGCCGTCGGGTGCTCGCCGGCCTGCTCGTCGCCGAGGCCGTCGACCGTGGCGGCCAGGGCGGCCCGGACGGTGGCGAGCTCGGCGAGCAGGTCGGCCCGCTCGTCGTCGAGCGCAGGGGCGGCGTCGGCTTCGGTGGTGGTGGGATCCATGGGTGCCTCCGTTCGGCGGGCTCGATGGCACCTCCACCCTCGCGGACCACGAGGTCACGAGGTGGCCGCAACGGACGCCGTCGGGCCCAGGTGGCCTGCGTGGACCTCCGGGCCCGGCCGTGGTCTGCTGGGTGACCACAGGATCCCTCGGAGGTGACCATGGTGAGCCAGGGCGGCGAGGTCAGGGAGGCGGGCGGTCTCGCCCGCGCGGCGGACCGGGCTGCGGCGGGGCGGGCGGTCCGCGAGGCGGTGCCGAGGTCATCGCTCGGCGACTGGACGCCGACCCCCGACCGCGACCCGGTCGCGGTGCTCGACGCGCAGGATGCCAGCCGGGCCCAGGACCTGGTGCCGCTGCGGCACGAGCGCATGGCGGCCACGCCCTTCACGTTCTTCCGCGGCGCCGCCGCGGTGTTCGCCGCCGACCTGGCGCCGATGCCCCGCACCGGGCTCGAGGTCCAGCTCTGCGGTGACGCCCACCTCGCCAACTTCGGGATCTTCGCGTCGCCCGACCGGGCCCAGGTGTTCGACCTCAACGACTTCGACGAGACGCTGCCCGGCCCCTTCGAGTGGGACCTGCTCCGGCTCGTGGCCAGCTTCGAGGTCGCGGCGCGCGATCGCGGCTTCGACGATCCCGACCGCGTGCTGATCGTGACCGACGCGGTGCTGGCCTACGTCGGGGCCATGCGCGAGTACTCCCGCATGGGCCACCTCGACGTCTGGTACGACCGGATGACGGTCGACGACATCGCTGCCCGATGGGGCGGCGGCGCGTCGAAGGAGGTCATGCGCCGCTTCCAGCACAACGTGGAGAAGGCGCGCAGCAAGGACCGCCTCCGCGCCTTCGACCGGCTGGTCCAGGTCACCGACGGCGAGCCGCGGTTCCGCAGCGACCCGCCGGTGCTCGTCCCGGTGAGCGAGCTGTTCGGCGCGGACGAGGCCGCCCGGCTCATGGGGACGATCGACCACGCGCTGCGGATGTACCGGCGCACGCTGCCCCTCGACCGGCGGGCCCTCCTCGACCGGTACCGCTTCGTCGACCTGGCGAGGAAGGTGGTCGGCGTCGGCAGCGTCGGCACCCGCTGCTGGGTGGCGCTGCTCGTGGGCGACGACGACCGCGACCCGCTCTTCCTGCAGGTGAAGGAGGCCCAGACCTCGGTGCTCGAGCCCTACCTGGGCCGCAGCCGGTTCGGCCAGCACGGCCAGCGGGTGGTCGAGGGCCAGCGGCTCATCCAGTCGTCGCCCGACGTCTTCCTCGGCTGGGAGCAGGTCGCCGGCGCCGACGGCGTGCCCCGCGACTACTACTTCCGCCAGCTCTGGGACTGGAAGGGTTCGGCGGACCTCGAGAAGATGCTGCCGAGTGCGATGGCCGTCTACGCCGCGGTGTGCGGACGGTGCATGGCGAGGGCGCACGCCCGGACCGGCGACAGCGTGGCGCTCGCGGCCTACCTCGGCAAGGGCCGCACGATGACGGCGTCGCTCGTCGAGTTCGCCGCCCGCTACGCGGACCAGAACGAGCGCGACCAGCAGGCGTTCCGCTGACCGGGGCCGGCGCCGGCGCTCACGACCGCTCGGCGTCGAGCTCGCGCACGGCGACCTCGACGCTCGGGAAGAAGTGCTCCGCCTGCAGCGTGGTCTGCAGCTCGTAGCGGACGATCAGGTCGCGGAGGCGGTCCCGGAGCTCCACGAACGCGAGGTGCACCCCCTTCGCGTTGAGCTCCTCGTCGAGGTCCTTGAGGACCTCGGCCGCGGTGACGTCGATGTCGGTCACCGCCTCGCACTGCAGGACCACGAAGTCGGGTTCGCTCTCGCGCACGAGCGCCCGGACCTGGTCCCGGAACTGCCCGGCGTTCGCGAAGAACAGCGGCGCCTCCCAGCGGAAGACCACGATCCCCTCGACCTGGCGGGCGTCGGGGTACACCGACAGGCTGTGCCAGCCGCCCACGTCGGGCACCTCTCCCAGCACCTCGCCGTGGGGCCACCAGTTGCGCCGGAAGAACAGGAGGATGGCCAGCACGATCGCCACGACGATGCCCTGCAGCACGCCGAGGAAGACCACCCCGGCGCTCGCGACCAGGCTGATCACCAACGACGACCGACGCAGGCGGGCGAAGCGCACCACCGCGGCCACGTCCATGAGCGACAACGCCGCCCCGATGACGACCGCCGCGAGCGCCGCCTGCGGCAGATCCGCGAGCAGCCCGTTGAACACCAGGAGGAGGAGCGCCACCAGCCCGGCGCCGACGAGACCGGTGACCTGGGAGCGCGCGCCGGACTGGTCCGCGACCGCCGTGCGCGAACCGCTCACCGACACCGCGAAGCCCTGGAAGAACCCTGCCGCGACGTTGGCCGCTCCCACGCCGACCATCTCGGCATCCGCGTCGACCTCGTCGCCGCGACGTGCCGCGAAGCTCGACGAGGTGGCGATCGTGTCCGTCAGCGACACCAGCGTGATGCCGATGGCGCCCACCGCCAGCGCCAGCACGTCCGACGCGTCGGTCCACGGCAGCGACGGGGTCGGGAACCCCTGGGGCAGCGTGCCGACGGTGTCGACGCCGTCAGCCGCCAGGTCGAGGACGGCCGATGCGATCGTCACGCCGACCACGGCGACGAGCACCGCCGGGATCCGGGTGGTCAGCCGCGGCAGGACGAGCAGCACGACGAGCACCGCGAGGCCGGTGACGAGCGTGGCCGTGTTGCGTCCGCCCAGCCCGTCGACGAACGCCCTGACCTCGTCGACGAAGCCGTCGGCGTCGGTCGAGAACCCGAACAGCTTCGGGAGCTGGCCGACGATGATCGTGATCGCCAGGCCGTTGAGGTAGCCGACGCGCACCTCGCTCGAGAGCAGGTCGGCGACGAAGCCGAGCTTGGCGACCCCGAGGCCGATCTCGATCAGCCCGACCAGGACGGCGAGCATGCCGGCCAGCGCGATCGCGCTGCCGGGGTCCCCGACCACGATCAGCGGCGTGATCGACGCCAGGATCAGCGGCGACACCGACGAGTCGGGTCCGAGGACGAGCACCTTCGACGGCCCGAACACGGCGTACGCGACGAGGCAGGCGATCGTCGTGTAGAGGCCGGTGACCGACGGCAGGCCCGCCAGCTCGGCGTACGCCATGCCCTGCGGGACGAGGATGGCGGCGAGGACGACCCCGGCGACGAGGTCGAACCGCAGCCAGCCGCGCTCGTAGTGCCGCAGCGTCACGAGCCCCGGGGCCCACCGCTCGAGCATCGCCACCTCCTCTCCCCCGTCCCGGGTGCCACCCGCCTGACCCTGCGGCGGCCGTGATGTAGACAAGCACACACCATCGGGTGGGAGCGCCACCGCCCGGCGCAGGTCGCGACGTCGGGCGCAGGACGGTGGACCCCGGATGAAGAAGACGGCGCTCGTGGCGCTGGCCACCGCCCAGTTCGTGATGGTGCTCGACCAGTCGGTCATGAACGTCTCGATCAGCCAGCTCGTCGACGACTTCGACACGACCGTCCCGACGATCCAGGCCGTGATCACCCTCTACTGCCTGGTCATGGCCATGTTGATGCTCACCGGCGGGAAGATCGGCGACATCATCGGTCGCCGGAAGGCGTTCGTCATCGGGCTGGTCATCTACGCCGTGGGATCGACGACGACCGCGCTCGCCCCCACCGTCGGCATCCTCGCCCTCGGCTGGTCGGTGCTGGAGGGCATCGGTGCGGCGCTCGTCCTGCCCGCCATGGCCGCGCTCATCGCCGGCAACTTCGAGGGGGCCCAGCGGAAGGCGGCATACGCGGTGATCGGCGGCGTCGCCGGGGCCGGCATCGCGATCGGGCCCATCCTCGGCGGGTGGGCCACCACCGAGCTGACGTGGCGCGTCGTGTTCATCGGCGAGGTCGTGCTCGTCGCGGTCATCCTGGCGCTCACCCCGAAGGTCGCCGACGCTCGGCGCGACGGGCCCGCCCCGAAGCTCGACGTCGTGGGCGCCGTGCTGTCGGCCGCCGGCATCGGGGCGATGGTGCTCGGGATCCTGCAGTCGAGCACGTGGGGCTTCCTGACCCCGAAGGACTCGCCGGTCGAGCCGTTCGGGTTCTCGCTCGCGGTCTTCGTCGTGATCGGCGGCGCCGTCCTGCTGTGGGCGTTCGCCGCGTGGTCGCACCGCCGGGAGGACCGGGGCGAGGACCCCCTGGTCCACCTGCGCCTGTTCTCGGTGCTGCCCCTGCGGGCCGGGCTCGTCGGGTTGTTCACCCAGAACCTCGTGCTCATGGGCGTGTTCTTCGTGGTGCCGCTCTACCTGCAGCTGGTGATCGGGCTGGACGCGCTCGAGACGGGCCTCCGCATGCTGCCGATCTCGATCACGATGTTCGCCTTCTCGGCGCTCGGGTCCCGGCTGTCGTCGCGCGTCCCGGTCCGGACGATCGTGCGGACCGGCCTGCTCACGGCCACCGTGGCGATCGCGATCCTCCTCGCCACGATCGACCCCGAGCTCCGCGACCTCGGCTTCGGCGTGTCGATGGCCGTGCTCGGCATCGGCATGGGGCTGATCGTCTCGCAGCTCGGGAACGTGGTGCAGTCCTCGGTCGACGCCTCGGGGCGTGGCGAGGCCGGCGGGCTCCAGTACACGGGCCAGCAGCTCGGCTCCTCGGTCGGCGTCGCTCTGATCGGGGCGCTCGTGCTCGCCGGGCTCACCAACGTGTTCATCGACCGCATCGCCGAGGACGAGCGCATCGCGCCCGAGGTGGCCCAGCAGGTGAGCGTGGCCGCCGGCGACGGCGTCGACTTCGTCGCGAGCGACCAGCTCGCCGCCGCAGCGGAGGAGGCCGGCATCGACGAGGGGTCGGCCGACGCCATCGTCGACGACTACGAGCAGGCGCAGCTGCGGGCGCTGAAGACCGGTCTGCTGGCGACGGGCGTGCTCGCCCTGCTGTCGCTGATGTCGACCCGACACCTCCCCGACACCGTGCCGCGCGACGACGACGAGCGTGCGCCGGCCGCTGCGGCTGCGGGCTGAGGGCCGTCGTCAGCCCGGCGCCGCGACCACCTCGACCGCGGTGTGCTTGTACGCGGGCTGCCGGGACCACGGGTCGAACCCCGGCGCGGTGAGCGCGTTGACGGCGGGGTCGTGCATCGGCAGGAACACCTGGCCCGGCTGCAAGGTCGGTGTGACGAACACGGCGGCGGTCAGCGCCCCGCGGCGGGAGCGGACGGTGACGTCCTGCCCCGACCGCAGCCCGCGCTGCCGGGCGTCGTGCGGCGACATCTCGAGGTGCAGGCGCGCCGGGGCCAGCGCGGCCAGCGTCGGCGACCGACCCGTGCGGGTCTGGGTGTGCCACTGGGCCGAGGTGCCCCGACCCGTCAGCAGGATCAGCGGCAGGTCGTCGGACGTGGCGTCGTGCGGCGGGCTCGGCTCGTCGTGGATGAACCGGGCCCGGCCGTCGGGCGTGTGGAACCGGCCGTCGGCGAACAGCCGCCGCTCGAGCGGGGGCCCGTCGGGGGCGGCGGCCGCGTCCGCCTCGGTCCACGGCCACTGGACGCCGTCGTCGCCGATGCCCGCGTGGCCGCCGATCCCGGTGATGTCGCACGGACGGCCACGGCTCAGCTCCGCGAGCAGGTCGAACACGGCCGCCGGCGAGCGCCAGCGGCGGAACATCGGCCCGCACCCCCAGAACTCCGCGATGCCCTGGAAGATCTCGAAGTCCGTGCGGGCCTGGCCCGGCGGTCGGTGCGCCGGGCGCACCCGTCCGATCCGCCGCTCCGAGTTGATGAACGTCCCCTCCTTCTCGGCCCAGCCCGCCGCGGGGAGGAACACGTCGGCCCGGCGGGCCGTCTCGGTGTCGGCGTAGAGGTCCTGCACGACCAGCACGTCGAGCCGGTCGAGCAGGCGGCCCAGCCGGCGGCGGTCGATCCACGAGTGCACGGGGTTGGTCGCCACGATCCAGAGCCCGCGGATCGACCCGTCCTCGATGCCGTCGACGATCTGGTCGTAGGCGAGGCTCGGCCGGTCGCCGATCGCACCCACGTCGATGCCGAGGACGTCCGCCACCTCCTGCCGGTGGCCCGGGTCGGTGGTGTCGCGACCGGCGAACAGCGACGCCGTGTTCGAGAACAGGCGCGACCCCATCGCGTTGCACTGGCCGGTGATCGAGTTCGCCCCGGTGCCGGGCCGGCCGATGTTGCCCGTCATCAGCGCCAGGGCGATGATCGCCTGCGCGGTGCGGGTGGCGGCGTGGCCCTGGTTGACGCCCATCGTCCACCAGAACGACACCCGCTCCCCCGCGGCGATCGCGTCGACGGCCCGGTGGAGGTCGGCGTCGTCCAGCCCGGTCTCGGCGCACACGCGCGCCGGGTCGTAGCGGCCGATGGCGGCGGCGAAGCGCTCGAACCCCGACGTGTGCTCGCTGACGAAGGCGTGATCGACCGCACCGCGCTCGATCAGCGCCCGGGCGATGCCGTAGAGGAGCACCTGGTCGGTCTTGGGTCGCGCCGCCAGGTGGAGGGTGGCCGCCATCGCCGTCTCGGTGGTCCGCGGGTCGACGACGATCACCTCCGGCGCGTGGGGGTTGCGCTGCAACCGTTCGAACAGGATCGGGTGGGCGATGGCCAGGTTCGACCCGACGAGCACGACCACGTCGGACCGCTCGAGGTCGTCGTAGGCGTAGGGCGGGGCGTCGAAGCCGAAGCACTCCTTGTACGCGGCCACCGAGGTCGCCATGCACTGGCGGGTGTTGCCGTCACCGTGCACGAGACCCATCCCGAACTTCGCCAGCGCGCCGAGGAACGCCATCTCCTCGGTCACGATCTGGCCGGTCGACAGGAAGGCGACGGAGTCGGGACCGTGCGCGGACTGCACGGCCTTCACGCGCTCGGCGAACGTCTCGAAGGCGACCCCCCAGTCGACCGGGACCATCCGCCCGCCCCGCCGCACCAGCGGGCGCGTCGCCCGGTCCGGGGCGACCATCGGCGTCAGCGCCTCCCACCCCTTGGGGCACGCCGACCCGTCGTTGACGGGATGGCCCCGCGTCGGCACCACGTTGACGGCGCGCCGGTCGCGCTGGTGGACGTCGAGCGAGCACCCCGTGCTGCAGAACCCGCACACCGAGCGGACGACGCGCTCGGGCGCCCGGGCCGCGGGGACCTGGCGGACGACGCCGTCGAGCGCCGCAGGCACGCGTCGCAGCTCCTCGCTGCGGCGCCCGCCGCGGGATCGCAGCGGGGGCACGAGCCGGGGCCGCCGGCTCACCGCAGCCCCCCGGGCATCCGGTCCGGCGCGACCGCCACGAAGAACAGGTGCCGCTCGACCCAGGACGCCGCGACGGCCAGGGCCGCGACGAGGAGCCAGCACCAGGCGCTGGCGGTGCTGCCCGGCGCGGTGGCGAGCGCCGCCACGGCGACCGCGGCGGCGGCCACCGCGAGCACGATGCCGCGCCGGCGGTCCCGTCGAAGCGGGCCGTCGAGCAGGAGCACCGAACGACCGAGCTGCCCCGGGCGGCCCCGGTGGCGGCGCTGGAACGACGCCACGCCGAGCAGGCCGGCCGCCGTCGACGCGACGACCACCGCCGTCGACGTCGCCCGGACCTGGTCGGCCCGCCACCCCTCGGCCCCGAGCGCCGACGCGACCGCCACGACCGCGCCCAGGGCGGCGGCCCCTCCGACGCCCATCGTGACGACGAAGCGGAGCAGCGTCCGGTCGAGCCGCCAGAGCGCGCGGCCCGTGACCGCGTACAGCTGGGCCGAGCACGCCACGCCGGCGACCCCGCTGACCGCGGTCAGCACGCCGAGGGTCGTGGCGAGCGGACCGGGCACGCCGCCGGTCGCGGCGAGCGCGGCGGCCCCGCCCAGGGCGGCGTAGACGCCGAAGGCCAGGATCTCCCGCGACAGCCACGAGTGGCCGACGCCGAGCAACGCCCGCCACGCGACGCCCGGCCGGCCGAGGTGCAGGACGCTCGCCAGGATCGCCACCATCGCGACGGACCAGGCCACGACCGCAGGACCGGCGGGCCGCCCGGCGTCGGCCACGGGGTCGGCGCCGAGGGCCATCGCCTCGCCGAGGACGACCGCACCCACCGACACCTGGGTCAGCACCAGCATCGCGACCAGCGGCGGGTGCCCGGTCGCCGGCACGACCCGGTGGTCGTCGGCGGCCACCGCGTCGTCGGGCACCGGGCGGCTCGTCAGGTAGACGGTGGTCGGCGACGACAGCCCCGACCTGGGAGCCGTCGGCACCAGCCGCTCGTCGGCGTCCACCGTGAGCGACGCCGCCAGCTCGGCGGTGTCGACGACGCCGATCGAGATCGCCTCCGTCGGACAGCCCTGCACGCAGGCGGGCGCCTCGCCCTCGGTGAGCCGGTCGGCGCACATGTCGCACTTCCGCACGATCCCGAGCCGGTCGTTGAACGACGGCACCTCGTACGGGCAGGTCAGCATGCAGTACCGGCAGCCGATGCACTGGTCGTCGAGGTGCGCCACGATCCCCGTCACCGGGTCCTTCTCGTACGCGTCGACCGGGCACCCCGCGAGGCAGGCCGGCTCGAGGCAGTGGTGGCACGCCGTCGTCACGTGCTGCTGCCACACGGGCGCGGCGTCGCCGCCGCCGACCAGCAGCCCCACCGACCGCCACGTCTCGCCCCCGTCGAGCCCGTTGAGGGAGTGGCAGGCGCTGACGCACGCCTTGCAGCCGCTGCAGCGGTCGAGGTCGACCTCGAACCGGTACTGGGAGCCGGGGGCGGGTGGTGATGCCGGCAGCGCCCGCTCGTAGCGCGCGCCGGCGACCGACCGCGCCTCGTGGTCGTCGTGCCAGTCGTCGAAGCGCTCGACCGCCGAGCGGGCGTCCAGGGTCCTCACCGGCCCACCGCGGCGCCGACCGGCACCGGCCCTGCGACGACCGGGTCCTCGGAGACGGCGGCCCCATCCGGCTCGGGCGACGGGGCCGCGGCGTGGCTGGCCGACGGCTCGACCAGCCACCGGCTGGCGACGAAGGCGCAGAGGCTCGCCACGCCCATGACGAGGAAGGCCGTGCGGGCGGAGCTGACGACGAGCACCGTGAGGAACACGATGCCGCCGACGTTGCCGTAGGCGCCGCAGAGGCCGGACACCTGGCCGCTGGCCTGCCGCCGCACGAGCGGGACGATCGCGTACACGGCGCCGTTGCCGGCCTGGGCGAAGACCGACGTGACGAGCACGGCCACCAGGGCGAGCCACAGCGGCCACGCGCTGCTGAGCTGCGAGAGGACGAGGTAGCCCACGCCGAGCCCACCCAGCAGCACGGACAGCCACCGGCGCCGGCTCGCCACCAGGTCCGAGAGCAGGCCGCCGCCGGGCCGGGAGACGAGGTTCATCACCGCGAACGCCGCGGCCGCCGCGCCGGCCACCGCCGCCGACAGCCCCCAGGTCGTCTCGAAGAACTCGGGGAGGAAGGACACGGCGGCGAGCTCGGAGCCGAACGTGCAGGCGTAGGCGAACGACAGGACCGCCACGGATCGGAACGGGTACCGCTGCCCCGACGGGTACGTCGAGGTCCGCGCCCGCTCGTTGACCCGCCACACGCTCGTGACCTGGAGGGCGAGCAGCACGAGCGAGGCCGCCACCGCCACGCCGAGCGCTCCGGCGGAGATCACCCCGACGTGGAAGATGCGCCAGGCGATCACGACGAGCGCCCCGGCGAGCGGCACCGACATGGCGATGAGCCCCCAGACCGCTCCCCGGCTCGTCACCTCGAGCGCGGCGGCCCGGCGGGCCCGGGCGTACGGCGTGCCGTCGGGCGTGTCGCGCACGAGGCGGAGGTAGGCCAGGCCGTACAGGCCGGCGACCACCCCCGTCCCCGCCACCGCCCACCGCCACCCGGCGGGGCCGCCGACCGCGCCGGCCACCGCCGGGAGCGTCAGCGCGGCCGCGGCGGCGCCGAAGTTGCCCCACCCGCCGTAGATGCCCTCGGCCGTCCCGACCTCGGCCGGTGGGAACCACTCCGCCACCATCCGGATGCCGACGACGAACCCTGCGCCGACGACGCCCATGAGCAGCCGGCTCAGCACCAGCACCTCGAAGCTCTGCGCGGTGGCGAAGAGCAGACACGGCACCGTCGCGTACAGGAGGATCGCCGAGAACGTCCGGCGGGGGCCGAACCGGTCGAGCAGGCTGCCGACGACGAGGCGGGCCGGCACGGTGAGCGCCAGGTTGCAGAGCCCGAGGGTCACCAGCTGCCCGGTGCTGAGGTCGAACTGGCCGCCGATCGTGGTCGCGAACGGGGCGAAGTTGAACCACGCGACGAACGTCAGGAAGAAGGCGAACCAGGTGAGGTGGAGGACCCGTTGGGCCGGGCCCCGGCGGAACATCGAGGCGATCAACGAGCCCGTCGTCGGGCGCGTGGGCGGGTGGTCGACTGCGGGGGGTGTCATGGCCCCGATGGTCGCGGTCGGCCGTTTCCCCTCCGTGTGCCTCGCGTGACGTGGTCGCGACGTCGGTCGCACGCCGGGAGCAGGCGGCTGTGAGGTCTCAGCTGGCGGCCAGGCGGTAGCCACGGCGCACCACGGTCTCGATGCCGCCGCCGGCCGCACCGAGGCGGCGGCGCAACCGGGCGACGGTGACCTCGACCACGTGGTCGTCGGACTCGCCCGCCCACACCTCGTTCAGCAGGCTGCGCTTCGACACGACCGCACCGGGCCGACGCGCCAGCGCCTCGAGCAGCGCCCGCTCTCGATCGGTCAGGCGGATCGGCGGGCCGCCGTCGGCCGACACCAGCCGCCCCTGCAGCAGCACCTGGATGCCCTGGAGGTCGACCGCGACCGTCCGGTCGGTGAACGCGACCACGAGCGCCTGCACCATCGCGCCGAGCCGGGGGTGGGCGGGCTCGACGCACGTGTCGAAGCCGAACGAGCGCGCCCGGGCCGCAGTGACCGGCCCGACGCACACGATCGAGAGCGCGCCGGCGGCTGCGGCCTCGACGACCGCGCCGAGCCGACCCGAGGACTCGGCGATGTGGCCGAAGTTCGTCACCGCGTGGGCCGACGTGAACGTGATCGCGTCGACGGCCCGCTCGGCCGCCGCGGCGACGAGGCGCTCGGCGGGACCGAGGTCGTCGGGCAGGTGCCACTCGTAGACAGGGACCGGCACGACCTCGTAGCCCAGGTCGCGAAGGGCGTCGGCCAGACCTGACGAGCGCTCGCCGTCCAGCTGGAGCGCGACGCGCCGTGGCCGCTCCCCCTCGGCGGGTCGGCGCACGGCGAGGTGATCGACGACCTCGGCGTAGGTGGCGTTCGGCGTCACCCAGTCCACGTCGAGCCCGTAGGTGAGGGCGGCGCCGGCCGCCTTCGGGCCGCGGGCGATCACGGTCGCATCCCGGAGCACCGCTCGGAGCGGGTCCAGCAGGCCGAGCCCCTCGGCGCTCGAGTACCACGCCCGGACGCCGAGGGCCGTGGACAGCACGACGTGGTCGGGCGGTTCGGCGACCAGCGCGGTCGTGGCCTCGGTCAGCGGCTGCTCGTCGCTGAGCGGCAGGGTCCGGATGACCGGGCCCGACACGACCTCGGCGCCGCGCCGGGCCAGCAGCTCGGTCTGCTCCTCCGCACGGCGGTCGGCCGTGACGCCCACCGTGAAGCCGCTCAGCGCGCCGAGGAACACGGAGCGAGTGTGCTCGGAGGACGTTTCGGGCCGGTTTCGGCCACATCTCTCCACGGTGACCGCCGTCGGGGCCGTCAAGGGGAGGGAGCGACCTCGACCACTCCCGCCTCGACCCGGACCCCGAAGGTCGCCACCTGCACCGACGGGTCGTCGAGGCAGGCGCCGTCCCGCAGCAGGAAGCGCTGCTTGCGGAGGGGCGAGGCCACGTAGGGCTCCCACCGCCCGTCGACCTCGGCCGCCCCCACCAGGCCACGCGACAGCACCGACGCAGCGGCGAACGGGTCGACGTTGTCGATCGCGAACAGCTCACCCGTCCCGCTGAGGCGGAACACCGCCACGTGGCGGCCGTCGACCAGCGCGGCGACGCCGCGGTCGGCGACCAGGTCGTCCAGGGCGCAGACCCCGGTCCAGCGGTCGGTCGCGACCGTCATCGGACCGCCGCCAGCTCGTCGGCGCGGGCCGGCCGGATCTGGTCGCGCTCCCGCACGAAGACGACGGTCGGATCGGGTTCGTCGGGTGCGTTGACGAACGTGACGAACCGGGCGAGCCGCTCCGGGTCCTCGAGCGTCGCCCTCCACTCGCACTCGTAGCCGTCGACGAGCTCCTGCACCTGCGCCTGGAACCCCTCGCCGAGGCCGAGGGCGTCGTCGACCACGACGTCGCGGAGGTGGTCGATGCCGCCGTCGAGCGACTCGACCCAGGCGGCGGTCCGCTGCAGGCGGTCGGCGGAGTGGACGTAGTACATGAGGAAGCGGTCGATGCAGCGGACGAGCTCCTCGTCGCCGAGGTCCTCCGCGAGCAGCTCGGCGTGCCGGGGCCGGGCCCCGCCGTTGCCCCCGACCCAGAGGTTCCAGCCCCGCTCGGTGGCGATGACGCCGACGTCCTTGCTCTGCGCCTCCGCGCACTCCCGGGCGCACCCCGACACGGCCATCTTGATCTTGTGCGGGGACCGCAGGCCCCGGTACCGCTCCTCGAGCCGGATGGCCATCGACGTCGAGTCGGCCACGCCATAGCGGCACCACGTCTCGCCGACGCAGGACTTCACCGTGCGCAGCGACTTGCCGTAGGCGTGGCCGGACTCCATCCCCGCATCGACGAGGCGCCGCCAGATGGCCGGGAGCTGCTCGACCCGGGCACCGAACAGGTCGATGCGCTGGCCGCCGGTGATCTTGGTGTAGAGCCCGAAGTCCCGGGCCACCTCGCCGATGACGATCAGGCGCTCGGGCGTGATCTCGCCGCCGGGGATGCGGGGCACCACGGAGTACGTGCCGTTGCGCTGGAGGTTGGCCAGGAAGTGGTCGTTGGTGTCCTGCAGCGCGGCCTGTTCGCCGTCGAGGATGTGGCCGCCACCGAGCGAGGCCAGGATCGACGCCACGGTCGGCTTGCAGACCTCGCAGCCGGCGCCCGCCGCGCCCGCCGCCCCGGGCGCGCCGAACCGGGCGAGCGCGTCGGACCAGCTCCGCGTGCCCGACGCCCGGATCAGCTCGAACAGCTCCGCCCGGCCCTGCGGGAAGTGGCCGCACAGCGCCTCCGAGACCTCGGCGCCGCGCTCGCGGAGCCCGCGGACGAGCAGCTCGTCGAGTGCCGGGGCGCACCCGCCGCAGCCGGTCCCGGCCCTGGTGCACGCCTTCAGCTCCCCGACCGTCGAGCACCCGCCGGCGACGGCGTCGAGGATCGAGCCGGCGCTGACGTTCTCGCAGGAGCAGATCGACCGGTCCCGTGACGGGCCGTCCGCGCCGTCGGGCGGCGCCGGCGGCCGGAGCAGGTGCGACGGATCGGCCACGGCCTCGGCGCCGCGGAACCGGGCCAGGATCTCGCCGAACGGGGCGGCGTCGCCGACCAGCACGGCGGCCAGCACGCGCCCGTCGCGGTCGACGTCGAGGCGCTGGTACACGCCGGCCGCCGGATCGGTCCACAGCAGCGAGTGCCGCTCGCCGCCGGGTTCCGGCCCGCCGTGGATGTCGCCCACGCTGCCGACGTCCACGCCGAGCAGCTTGAGCTTCGTGGACAGGTCGCCGTCCTCGAACGGCTCGGCGGTGCCCGCGGGCAGCGCGCCCACCGCCTCGCCCACCACCGCCGCTGCGACCCGGGCCATCCGGTAGCCGGGCGCGACGAGGCCGAACGTCCGACCGTCGACCGCCGCGCACTCGCCCACCGCCAGCACGGCGGGATCGGCGGTCACCAGGCGCCGGTCGACCGCCACCCCGCCGCGCGGGCCGAGGTCGAGTCCGGCGTCGCGGGCGAGCTGGTCCCTCGGGCGGATCCCGGCCGAGAAGACCACGAGGTCGACGTCGAGCGAGGTCCCGTCCGCGAACCGGAGGCCGGCGGCCCGGCCGGTCGCGGGGTCGGCCTCGATCCGGGTGGTCTGCCGCTCGAGGTGCACGGCGACGCCGAGCTCCTCGACGTGGCGCCGCAGGACGGCGCCCCCGGCGTCGTCGAGCTGCACGGGCATCAGCCGCGGCGCGAACTCCACCACGTGGGTCTCGAGCCCGAGGCGGCGCAGCGCGTCGGCCGCCTCGAGACCGAGGAGCCCGCCGCCGATCACCGCGCCCCGGCGGACGCCGGGCCGCTCGGCGTCGGCCCGGATGCCGTCGAGGTCGTCGATGGTCCGGTAGACGTGGCAGCCGACGAGGTCGCTGCCCTCGACCGGCGGGACGAACGGCGTCGACCCGGTCGCGAGGACCAGCTGGTCGTACGCCAGCCGCCGGCCGGACGCCGTCGTGACGGTGCGGGCCGTCCGGTCGATGCGGTCGACCGGGTCCCCGAGCACGAGCCCGATGCCGTGCTCCTCGTGGAATCCGTCGTCGACGAGCGACAGGTCCTCAGGGGTGCGGTCGCCGAACAGCGAGCTGAGGCCGACGCGGTCGTACGCGTGGCGACGCTCGTCGCCGACGACCACCACCTCGACGTGGGGCGCGACGCCGCGGTCGACGAGCTCGGTGAGCACGCGGTGGCCGACCATGCCGTTGCCGACGACCACGACGCGGGGCCGGGATCGGACGTCGGAGGGGGTGCTCGACAGCTCGGTCGTGGACATGGCGCCCACCCCACCAGGTCGGCGTTGCACCGCCGTTCCCGGGGGTTGACGGCTCGATGACGGCCACCTCAACCACCGGCGGCGCGCGATGTGCGGCGCCTCACAGCGCCGGTGGGGCGCTGTGAGGTCGCTCGCACACCCGTCGGGTGCGACCGGGCCCGGGCGACCGCTGACCGGGACGACCTGCACCGTCCGGGTTGCCGCGGCGGGTGCCGGCGGCTTGCCTTGTCCGACGCAGGCGCCGACGGGAGGCACGGATGGCGGACGGACGCTGGGACGAAGACGACATCCCCGATCAGACGGGCCGCGTGGCCGTCGTGACCGGCGCCAACTCGGGCCTCGGCCTCGAGACGGCCCGCCAGCTGGCGGCCCACGGCGCCACGGTGGTCCTCGCCGTGCGGAGCCTCGACCGGGGGGCCGCAGCCGTCGAGGACATCGCGTCGAGCGTGCCCGACGCCCGGCTCGAGCTGCAGCAGCTCGACCTCGCGTCGCTGTCCTCGGTGCGGGCCGCCGCGGAGGCGATCGGCGGCGCGCACCCGCGCATCGACCTGCTCGTGAACAACGCGGGGGTGATGTACACGGAGCGCCAGCTGACGGCCGAGGGCTTCGAGCTGCAGTTCGGGACCAACCACCTGGGCCACTTCGCGCTGACGGGCCTGCTGCTCGACCGCATCGTCGGGGTCGACGGATCCCGCGTCGTGACCGTCGCGAGCCTCGGCCACTGGGCGCCGTTCGCGTTCGACCTCGACGACGTCCGGGCCGAGGACCGCTACAACCGCTTCGCCGCGTACTCGCGGTCGAAGCTCGCCAACCTGATGTTCACCTACGAGCTGCACCGGCGGCTCGTGGCGGCGGGCGCGCCGACCGCGGCGCTCGCCGCGCACCCCGGCGGCTCCGACACCGAGCTCGCCCGCCACGTCCCGTTCTCGGACCTGATGCACTCGAGGCTGTCCGCGCTCGCGCAGAGCGCGGCGATGGGCGCCCTGCCGACGCTGCGGGCCGCGACCGATCCGACGGCCGGCGGCGGCCAGTACTACGGGCCCGACCGGTTGTTCGAGACGCGCGGCCACCCGATCGTCGTGCGCTCGAGCCGGCGCTCCCAGGACCGCGGCCTGCAGGCGCTGCTGTGGGCCCGCTCCGAGGAGCTCACCGGCGTCCGCCCCCTCTAGGTCCGGTCCGACCCGTCCCGGGTCGAGGGTCCGGGGACCTGCCAGTCGGGGTCGTCGTGGTCGAGCTCGGGGTCGGGTCCGACCGTCGGGGCGCGGCCGGCGACGAGCTTCTTGGCCAGCCCGTCGAGCCCGGTGGTGCGCCGGGTGAGCGCACGGCCGGCGACGCGGCCGAGCAGGGCGGCCTGCGCCTCGCGCCGGCGGTGGTCGAGCTCGCTGCGGGAGGTCACGGTCAGCCCTCCAGGGTGATCGGCGACATGCCGGCCGGCGGGTCGACGGGGACGAGACGGCCGGGGAAGCCCTTGAAGTGCGGCGTGCCCTGCTCGAGGTCCAGGTGCTCGTCGTCGTCGGGGCAGAGGACCGCGTCGCTCGACACGAACGCGCCCGCGAGCTCGGCGGATCCGCGCAGCTCCGGGTACCACCAGCCGTGCGGGACCCGGAGGTGGCCGGGGAGCATCGAGTCCCGGATGGAGACCTTGGCAACGACCGCGCCGGTCGAGGTCTCGAGCCGGGCCCACTGGCCGTCGACGAGCCCGTCGCGCTCGGCGTCGTCGGGGTGGACGAAGAACTTCGGCGAGGGCGACCGCCGACGGAGCACCCCGACGTTGCGCTGGCCGGTCTGGAAGAACGGGTCCTCGCGGACGCCGGTGAACACCCGGTACGGGAAGCGGTCGTCGGGCGCCGGGCCCTCACGGAAGTACGGGAGCGGATCGAACCCGAGGCGGGCGAGGACCGACGATCGCAGCTCCACCTTCCCCGTCGGGGTGGCGAAGCCGGTGCGGCGGTACTTGCGGAACGACGGCGCCGGGGCGTCCATGATCCGCGTCGCCGAGAACTCGGCGAACGTGGTGCCCGACGGGGCGAGCCGTTCGTCGAGCACGTCCTCGACCGTCGCCCACGGGAAGCGCTCGCCGTGGCCCATCGCGTGTGCCAGGTCGCGCCAGAGGGCGAAGGTGGAGCGGATCTCGCCGCCCGGGTCGACCACCTGCTCGCTGAGCGCCAGGCGGTTCCCCCAGCCCCAGGTGTCGGCGACGTGGGGCCGCTCGCTGAACGCGTCGCCGGGCAGGACGTAGTCGGCCAGCATCGCCGTCGGCGTCATGAACAGGTCCTGCACCACCACGAGGTCCTGGCCCCGCAGCGCCCGGTGCACCCGGTGCTGGTTCGGGTACGAGAGCAGGGCGTTGTTGCCGATCGCGAAGAACGCCTTCACCGGGTACGGGTCGCCGGTGTCCATCGCCCGGAAGACCTCGGACGGGTTGGCCATGTGGCAGCCCATGACCTGGTCCATCCAGCGCACGCCCCACACGCGCTCCATCGGACCGGTGAGCATCTCGGCGGTGCGGTACGTGTAGGCGGGGTGGGTGTCGTAGCCCAGCTGCTTGGCCCGCTGCTCGGGCGTGATGGCGTCGTGCAGCTGCAGCTCGGCCTCGGGCACCCAGCCGGGGTGGGGCGCCAGGAGCTGCTCGCCGCCGACCACGTCGAGGTTGCCGGTGACCGCCCGCAGGATGGAGTGCAGGCGGATCGCCGAGGTCGAGCAGATCTGCTGGTCGGTCACCGGCGTCCACGGGATCACCGCGCCGTCGGCGGTCGCGTAGGCGCGGGCCGCCGCCGCGATCAGCTCGCGGTCCACGCCGGTGATCGCCTCGACGCGCTCGAGCGGGTACTCGTCGACCCGCGCCCGCAGCTCGTCGACGCCGACGCACCAGTCGCGCACGAAGTCCCGGTCGTGGAGGCCCTCGTCGAAGATGACCTTGAGCCAGCCGAGGCACATGGCGGCGTCGGTGCCGGCCCGCAGCCGCAGGTGGAGGTCGGCCCGCTCGGCCTGCTCCGACACCCGGGGGTCGAGGACGATCACGGTGGCGCCCCGCGCCCTCGCCGCCTCGATCAGGTGGTGCACCGGCGTCCACGAGTGCTTCCTCGGGTTGTGGCCGAACAGCACGATGCAGTTCGTCGACATCAGGTCGGGGAACGGGAACCAGCCGTAGGTGAGCCGGTTGACCGCGGCCGTGTTGCCCGCGCACATCGCCACGCCGCTGATCCAGTTGGGCGAGCCGACGAGGTTCATCAGCCGGCGGTCGAGCCCGTGGGCGGTCTGGGTGTTCCAGCCCGACGTCGACACCGCCCACGACTCGGGGCCGTACCGGTCGATCGTGGCCGTGAGCCGCTCGGCGATCTCGGCGATCGCCTGCTCGTGCGTGATCTCCTCCCAGCGGTCCGCGCCCCACTCGCCGACGCGCTTGAGCGGCGTGCGGAGCCGGTCCGGGTGGCCGTGGACCTGGGGCGCGGCCGTGCCCTTGAAGCAGATGTTGCGGGCGAGGAACGGGTTGTCGTGCGGGAGGATCCGGGCCAGTCGGCCGTCCTCCGCCTCGGCCCGCACCTGGCAGCCGATGTCGCAGATCGAGCACACGGAGTAGGTGGTGCGCGGCGGGGCCCCGGCGGTCGTCACGTGGGGTCCTCCTCGTCGTCGGCGGGCACTCGGGCGTCCAGCCGGGCGTCGATCCGGTCGGCCTCGGCGCGCAGGCGGTCGAGCACGACGCGCTCGTGGCCGAGGGGTCGCCCGCCGCCGTAGGCCCGGCCGAGCGCGAGGCCGAGCAGCGCCTCCCGCGCCGTCAGCACGAAGGCCCGCGCGTCGGCGTCGGCGACGGGGCTGCCCGGGGCCCGGCCGGTCGGCGACACGAGCGCGGCGAAGCGGCCGATCGCCGGTGCGAGCTCGGTCGCCAGCTCGGGATCGTTGGCCGCCGCGGACCAGGCCTCGAGCACGGCCTTGAACCGGGGGTCGCCGGCGGCGCGCCAGACGTCGTCGACGATCCCGCGCACGGTCGTCGCCGGCATCCGGGCCCTCGACGCGAAGTCCTCGTGGAGCGACTCGAGCGCGTGGGCCAGCAGCGCGGACAGGTTCGGGAAGTGGTGCAGCAGCGCCCCGCGGGAGCAGCCGGCGCGCTCGCAGACGGCGACGGCGGTCGTCGCGGCCCAGCCCCGATCGACGAGCAGCCCGATCGCCGCGTCGACCAGCAGCTGCTGCGTCGCCGCCGACCGCTCGGCCTGGGTCCTCCCTGCCACGCCGTAGAGCGTAGCCATTTACATGCATGCACGCATGTTTGTTGGTCGGCTCCGGACCACCCCGCTCCCCTCCGCCCGCTTTGTTCCACGATCTCGACGCTGGAACGTCGAAAAGGTGGAACAGAGCGGGCCGGGCAGGCGGCGGGCGGGTCGGGTCGGGGCGGGTCGGGTCAGGGGGCGACGTAGTCGGCCAGGTGCTCGCCGGTCAGCGTCGAGCGGGCCGCGACCAGGTCGGCCGGGGTGCCCTCGAACACGATGCGGCCGCCGTCGTGGCCGGCGCCGGGGCCGAGGTCGATGATCCAGTCGGCGTGGGCCATGACCGCCTGGTGGTGCTCGATCACGATCACCGACTTGCCCGAGTCCACGAGGCGGTCGAGCAGCCCGAGCAGCTGCTCGACATCCGCCAGGTGCAGGCCCGTCGTCGGTTCGTCGAGCACGTAGGTGCCGCCCTCGCCCGCCATCTGGGTCGCCAGCTTCAGCCGCTGGCGCTCACCGCCCGACAGCGTGGTGAGCGGCTGGCCGATCGTCAGGTAGCCGAGCCCGACGTCGTGGAGCCGGTCGAGGATCCGGTGCGCGGCGGGCGTGGCCGCGTCGCCCTCGGCGAAGAACGCGAGCGCCGCGTCGACCGACATCGCCAGCACCTCGCTGATGTCCTTGCCCCCGAAGGTGTACTCGAGCACCGAGGCGTCGAAGCGCCGGCCCTCGCACACCTCGCACAGCGTGGCGGTCCCCGCCATCATCCCGAGGTCCATGTAGACGACGCCGGCGCCGTTGCAGTTGGGGCAGGCGCCCTCGGAGTTGGCGCTGAACAGCGCCGGCTTCACGCTGTTGGCCTTGGCGAAGGCCTTCCGGATCGGGTCGAGCAGCTTGGTGTAGGTCGCCGGGTTGCTGCGCCGCGAGCCGCCGATCGGCGACTGATCGACCACGACCACGTCCTCGAGGTCGGCGACCGAACCGCCGATGAGCGAGCTCTTGCCGGACCCGGCGACGCCGGTCACGACGACGAGCACGCCGAGCGGGACGTCGACGTCGACGTCGTGGAGGTTGTGGGTGCTCGCACCCCGGACCTCGAGGGCGCCGGTCGGGGTGCGCACCTCGTCCTTGAGCGACGCACGGTCGTCGAGGTGCCGTCCGGTCAGGCTGCCGCTGCGCCGGAGCCCGGCGAGCGTGCCCTCGTAGACGATCTCGCCGCCGGCGGCGCCCGCGCCCGGGCCGAGGTCGACGACGTGGTCGGCGATCTCGATCATCTCGGGCTTGTGCTCGACGACGAGGACGGTGTTGCCCTTGTCGCGCAGCTGCACGAGCAGCTCGTTCATCCGCTGGATGTCGTGCGGGTGGAGGCCCACGCTCGGCTCGTCGAAGACGTACGTGACGTCGGTGAGCGACGAGCCGAGGTGGCGGATCATCTTGACCCGCTGGGCCTCGCCGCCCGAGAGCGTCCCGGCCGGCCGCTCGAGCGACAGGTACCCCAGGCCGATCTCCACGAACGAGTCGAGCGTGTCGCGCAGCGCCTCGAGCAGGGGCGCGACCGACGGCTCGTCGAGGTCGCGCACCCACTCGGCCAGGTCGCTGATCTGCATCGCGCAGAGGTCGGCGATGTTGCGGCTCTCCACCTTCGACGACCGGGCCAGCTCGCTCAGCCGGGTGCCGTCGCAGTCCGGGCACGTGGTGAACGTGACCGCCCGCTCCACGAAGGCCCGGATGTGGGGCTGCAGCGCGTCGACGTCCTTGGAGAGGAACGACTTCTGCATGGTCGGGATGAGCCCCGCGTAGGTGAGGTTGATGCCCTCGACCTTGATCTTGGTCGGCTCCCGGTGGAGAAGGTCCTGCATCTCCTTCTTGGTGTACTTCCGGATCGGCTTGTCGGGATCGAAGTACCCGCACCCGCGGAAGATGCGGCCGTACCAGCCGTCCATCGAGTAGCCGGGGATCGTGAGCGCGCCCTCGTTGAGCGACTTCGAGTCGTCGTAGAGCTGGGTGAGGTCGATGTCGTTGACGGCGCCCCTCCCCTCGCACCGTGGGCACATGCCGCCGGTGATGCTGAAGCTCCGCCGCTCCCGCTGCGTGGCGCCCGCCTTCTCCACCGTGACGGCTCCCGAGCCCGACATGGAGGCGACGTTGAACGAGAACGCCTGGGGCGAGCCGATCTGGGGCTGGCCGAGCCGGCTGAAGAGGATCCGCAGCATGGCGTTGGCATCGGTGGCGGTGCCGACGGTCGAGCGCGGATCGGCGCCCATCCGCTGCTGGTCGACGATGATCGCGGTCGTCAGGCCCTCGAGGACGTCGACCTCGGGCCGGGCGACCGTCGGCATGAAGCCCTGGATGAACGCGCTGTAGGTCTCGTTGATCAGGCGCTGCGACTCGGCGGCGATCGTGCCGAAGACGAGCGAGCTCTTGCCCGATCCGGAGACCCCGGTGAACACCGTCAGCCGGCGCTTGGGGAGCTCGATGCTGACGTCCTTCAGGTTGTTGACCCGGGCGCCCTGCACGCGGATCAGGTCGTGGCTGTCGGCGGTCCGCGGCGTCCGGGCGCGCGACTTCGTGGCCATGGTCGGTGATCTCCTCGCGGGACGGGGCCGGCGGAGCGGCGACGGGCCGCTCCGCCCGGCCGCTCGGTCAGGCCTTCTCCTGGATGCGGATCATGTTGCCCGCTGGGTCCCGGACCGCGCAGTCCCGCACGCCGTAGTCCTGCTGGATCGGCTCCTGGACGATGTCGGCGCCGCTCGACTCGAGCCGGGCGAACGTGTCGTCGAGGTCGGGCGTCGCGAGGTTGACGCCGAAGTAGCTGCCCTTGGCGATGACCTCGAGCAGCGTCGTCCGCTCCTCGTCGGTCAGCCCCGGGGTCGCGGCCGGGGGGTGCAGCACGATCGCGGTGTCCTCCTGCCCGGGGGGACCGACCGTGATCCACCGCATGTCCTCGTAGCCGACGTCGAGCCGGACGTCGAAGCCGAGCACGTCCCGGTAGAAGGCCAGGGAGGCGTCGGGATCGAGGTGCGGGAGGAAGCTGGAGTTGATCGTGAGTTCCATGCCGTCGACGCTAAGGGCGCGGTCGGGACGGAGCTTCTCGATTCCTGATCGGTCTGGTGACCTGCTTGGCGACGCAGGGCGGGATGCCCTCGGTCGAGCGGGCCGCCTTCCGCCGGTACTCGCTCGGCGGCATGCCCACGAGCTCGCTGAACCTGGTGCTGAAGGTGCCGAGCGACGAGAAGCCGACGGCGAAGCACACGTCGGTGACGCTCATCTCGCCGAGGCGGAGCAGGGCCATCGCCCGCTCGATCCGGCGTGTCATCAGGTAGCTGTAGGGCGACTCGCCGAACGCCTGCCGGAACTGCCGGCTGAGGTGGCCGGCCGACATGTGCGCCCCCCGGGCCAGCGCCTCCACGTCGAGCGGCTCGGCGTAGTCCCGGTCGATCCGGTCGCGGACGCCGCGGAGCAGCACGAGGTCGACCATGCGCTGGTCGTCGAGGTGGGGCCCGGCCATCGACCGATGGTGCCACACGCCGACGACGGTCCGGACCCCGGTCAGCTCGGTGCGACGACGGTGGCGGCGAGCGCCGTCCGGTGGTCCTTCGCCCACGGCGGCCCGAGGCGGGCGCGCGGCCCACGGAGGACCTCCTCGGCCCGGTCACCGAGTTGCGCCGCGGCCTCCGCCTCCACCCGCCCGGCGTCGTAGCGGTGGACGGCCCAGCCCCGGTCGGCCGCGGCCGAGGCGAGCACCTGGCAGTACATCACCGAGTCGGCGCGGCTCTCGTGGGGCACCCGGCGCTGCGTCGCCACGTCGGTCGGGAAGTCGTCCGGCCAGGCGCGGACCGACACGGACGAGACTGGTCCGACGTCCGCCTCGAGCGCCGCCAGCGCGCCCGCGGCGCAGGCCGCCACCGACGAGCGGACCTCGGCCACGAGCGCTGCGAGCTCGTCGTCGTCGAGCAGGTCGCCGGTCCGGTGCATCTCGTGCGGCCCGCCCTCGTGGTGCACCGGGGCGGGCGGGAGACCGGGTCCGACCAGCTCGATGCGTCGGCGGTCCACCACCACGTGGTCGTCGGTCGCGGTGACGACGACGGCCCAGCCGAGGTGGTGCGCGATCCCGACACGCATCCCACGAGTCTGCCGTCGATCGCCGTGCCGGGTGCGCACGGACCGGTGCGCTGTGACGTCCGGCGCAACCCGTTGTCGCTGCTGTCGACTGGTCCTATTGTCCCTTGCATCATGCAATGGAGTGCAGGCCGCACCCACGAGCAGAGGAGCTGACATGACCGAGGCAGTGATCGTCGACGCCGTCCGCACGCCGCTCGGCAAGGGCAAGCCCGGTGGCGCCCTCGCCGGCGTCCACGCGGTGGACCTGCTCGCCCACCCGCTGGCCGCGCTGCTCGAGCGAAACGACCTCGACGGCGCCGTGGTGGACGACGTGATCGTCGGCGCCGTGAGCCAGGTCGGCGAGCAGGGCGTCAACGTCGCCCGCCGGGGCGCGCTCGCCGCCGGCTACCCCGAGCGGGTGCCGGCCACGACGGTCGACCGGCAGTGCGGGTCCTCGCAGCAGGCGATCAGCTTCGCGGCGCAGGGGGTGCTCGCCGGGGCGTACGACCTGGTGGTCGCCGGCGGCGTCGAGTCCATGAGCCGGGTCCCGATGGGCTCCTCCGCGGCCGGCACCGACGACCTCGACGGCGAGCGGCTGTCGGCGCGCTACCCGGACGGCTTCGTGCCGCAGGGCGTCGCCGCCGAGCTGATCGCGGCGAGGTGGGACCTGGACCGCCGACGGCTCGACGAGTTCGGGCTCCGCTCGCAGGAGCTCGCGGCCGCGGCCCGCGCCGAGGGCCGCTTCGACGGCGAGATCGCGCCGATCAAGGTCGCCGACGGCGACGGCGGCCTGACCGTCGTCTCCTCCGACGAGGGCATCCGTGAGACGTCGCTCGACCGCCTGGGCGCGCTGCGTCCCGCCTTCGAGCACCCGTACTGGTCGGAGCGGTTCCCGCAGATCCGCTGGTCCGTCACCGCCGGCACCTCCTCCCAGCTCACCGACGGTGCCGCCGCCGTCCTGGTCGCCAGCCGGGAGCGGGCCGACGCCCTCGGGCTGCCGGTCCGCGCCGTGGTCCGCTCGACGGTCGTCGAGGGCGACGACCCGCTCTTCATGCTCACCGGCGTCATCCCCGCCACGCGCAAGCTCCTCGACCGGGCCGGCCTGGGCATCGACGACATCGACCTGTTCGAGGTGAACGAGGCCTTCGCCCCGGTGGTGCTGGCCTGGGCCGACGAGCTCGGTGCCGACCTCGACCGGGTCAACGTGCACGGCGGCGCCATCGCCCTCGGCCACCCGCTCGGCGCCTCGGGCACCCGCCTCGCGACGACCCTGGTGAACGCCATGGAGCAGCGCGACGCCCGCTTCGGCCTCCAGGTGATGTGCGAGGCCGGCGGCCTCGCCAACGCCACGCTCTACGAGCTGGCCCGCTGATGCGCCGCTCCACCGACCGACCCGCGGCGACGGGGGTGCGCCCCGTGACGGCCGACGGGTCGGCGCCGACGGCGACCGCGGACGCGCCGGGGACGGCCGAGCCCCGGTCCTTCGACCGGGTGACCGCGCTCGAACCGCTCGACCACGGCGGGTTCGCCGTCGAGCTCGACGCGGACTGGGGCATCGCCGACCGGCCGAACGGCGGGTCGCTCCTGGCGATGCTGGGGCGGGCCGCCACGGTCGTGGGAGGTCAGGACCACGTGCTCGCCGCCAGCGCCCACTTCGTGCGCTCGCCCGAGGTCGGCCCGGCGAGCATCTCGACCGAGCTCCTCCGCTCGGGCCGCTCGGTGGACCAGGTGCGGTGCCGCCTGGACCAGGCCGGCGACGTCTGCGTCGAGGCGGTCCTCACGGTGGGGCACCTCGACGAGGGCGCCGAGCCGCAGTGGTCGGGCGGTGTCCCCGACCCCGGGACGACCGACCACGACGACGCCGTGCGGATCCTGGGCCCCACGCCGACCGGCATGGACGTCCCGCTGCTGCGCCAGGTCGATCTCCGGCTCGACCCCTCGTCGCTCGAGTTCGCCGCCGGCCGGCCGACCGGCCGGGGCGAGCTGCGCGGCTGGCTGTCGCTCCCGGGCGGGGCGGCGTTCGACCCGTGCTCCCTCCTGTTCGCGGTCGACGCCTTCCCGCCCGCCACCTTCGACGTGGCGCCGTCGGGCTGGGTGCCGACGCTCGAGCTCACGGCGTACGTCCGCGCCCTGCCGGCGCCGGGGCCGGTGCGCGTGCTGCACCGCGCCCACATGATCTCGGGCGACCTCGTCGACGAGAGCTGCCACGTCTGGGACCGGCTGGGCCGCCTGGTCGCGCAGTCGACGCAGCTCGCCGGCATCCGGGTGAGCTGAGGACCGCCCGGCGCGGCGCCCGCTCGGACCGGCCCGCAGCGGTCCGCCCGGGCGAGGATGTCGCCATGGATCCCGTCCTGGACGACCGCTTCGACCGGCTCGACGAGCGGCGCTGGCTCGCCAGCTACCTGCCGCACTGGAGCTCGCGGGCCGCAGCGGCAGCGACCTGGCGCGTCGGCGACGACGGCCTGCACCTCACGATCCCGCCGGAGCAGGGCCGGTGGTGCGCCGACACGCACGAGGAGCCGCTGCGCGTGTCGTGCATCCAGAGCGGCAACCGGTCGGGGCCCGTCGGCAGCACCGACGGACCCCAGCCGTTCCGCCGCGGCCTCGAGGTGCGGGAGGAGCAGCCCACGTGGTGGGGGTGCACGCCGCTCGGCGGCCGCGTCGAGGTCACGATGCGGGCCACGATCTCGCCCCGGTCGATGGTGGCGTTCTGGATGTCGGGCATCGAGGACCGGCCCGAGCGCTCCGGCGAGATCTGCGTGGCGGAGATCTTCGGCGACGCGGTGAGCCCCGGGTCCGCCGAGGTGGGCATCGGCGTCAAGGCGTTCCGGGATCCGGCGCTGCACGAGGACTTCCGGGCGGTCCCGCTGCCGCTCGACGTCGCCGAGCCCCACACCTACGGCGTCGACTGGCGACCCGATGCGCTGACCTTCGACGTCGACGGCGAGGTCGTCCGCCGGGTCGACGAGGCGCCCGACTACCCGGTGCAGCTGATGATCGGCGTGTTCGACTTCCCCGCCAAGGCCACCGACGGCGACGTGCCCACGCCGGAGCTGGTGGTCTCGCGCGTCCGGTGCGAGCCCGGGTGACCCGGGACCGGTGGGGCGCGACCGGGCCCGGAACGGGTACGGACGTCCCATGGACGACCATGTCGCCGGCCCCGATCCCGTGACCGTGGGGCCACGGGCCACGGCCGAGCACCACGTGCGGATCGACGGACGGTCCTGGCGGGCCACCGACCCGGCCATCCCCGACCGCCTGCGCGCCGAGCTCGTCGACGAGCTGATGGCGGCGCGCCGAGCGGTCGGCGCCGCACGGCGGGGCCACGACGAGGCGGCCGAGCACGCGGCCCGGCGCCGCGTGCAGGACGCCAAGGTGGCGCTCGGCGAGCGCGGCCGCGCCTGGTGGGAGGAGCCGACGCCCGAGGCGACCGACGAGCGGCTGCGCGCCACGATCCTGGCGCTCTGCCGCCACCGGGGAGCCGACCGGTCGATCTGCCCGAGCGACGCCGCGAGGGTGGTCGGTGCCGAGCGCTGGCGGGACCGCATGGACGCGGCGCGGGCCGCGGCGGTCGAGCTCGCCGCCGACGGCGAGGTCCGGATCCTCGCCCGCGGCCGCGCCCTCGATCCCGCCGAGCCGCTGCGCGGGCCCGTCCGGATCGGGCTCGTCGGACAGGAGGGGCGCCGGTGAGCCGGTACGAGGTCAACCCCGCGGCCGTCGCCCGCGCCGAGGCGCTCATCGACGCCCGCCAGTACGTGCTCGACAGCGACTGGGGTGCCGCGCAGCCGGGCGCGGCCGAGCAGAACGCCTTCCTCGAGCGCCACGGCTGGGACGAGTACGCCGAGTGGCACCTGGGCCTGACCGAGGGGGCGACCGACGGCACGAAGGCGAGGTACGCCTTCGTCTACGGCGACTTCCGGCGGGTCCACCGCACGGCCCTGATCGCCTGCGTGTACCGGGCGGCGGAGTGGCGCCACAAGGCGGTCGAGCTCGCGGCGCACGACCTGCTCCAACGGCTCGACCGGCTCACGGGGTAGGGCGTCCGGACGCGGCGACGCCCGCGACCCGGGGGTCGCGGGCGTCGCTCGAGCTCGGTCGGTGCGAGGTCAGCCGAGGTCGTTGTCGGCGATGAAGGCCTCGGCGATGGCGTCGGCGTCCTCCTTGTCGACGTCGTACTGCTTGTTCAGGGCGGTCAGGTTCGCCGTCGTGATGGCGGCCGACGTGTCGTTCACCAGCTTCACCAGGTCGGCGTCGTCGGCCAGCGCCTGGGTGACGACCGGGATGATGTTGTCGGCGTTGAAGATGCCCTTGTCGTCCTCGAGCACGACCCAGCCGTTCTCGGCGATCGCGCTGTCGGTCGAGAAGATCACCGCGACCTGGACGTCGCCCTCCTTCAGCGCGGACTTGGTCAGCGGGCCCGACGCGTCGAGCGGCACGAACGTGGAGGACAGGTCGATCCCGTACGTCGATTTGAGGGCGGGGAGGCAGCCGGCGTTGGACGGGCAGTCCTGCGGGCCGCCGAGCTTGATGCCCTCCTTCAGGTCGGAGATCTTCGTCACGTTCTCCGAGGTCGACGTCTCCTTCGTCACGACCAGGGAGTTGCTGTCGACGGCCTCGGACGGCTCGAGCGCGACGAGGCCCTGCTTGGCCAGCTGCGCCTGCAGCGCCTTCACCGTGGCGTCGACGTCGGGGGACGCCTCGCCGGCGTTGCCGTTCAGGAACTCGACGGCGCTGGCCGCGTACTCGGGCACGAAGTTGATGTCGCCCGAGTCGACGGCGGCGTAGATCGCGGCCCGGTCCTTGAAGCTCTGGTACGTGACCTTGTAGCCCTGCGACTCGAGGACCTGCCCGTAGATCTGGCCGAGGATCTCCGACTCGCCGAAGGCCTGGGTCCCGATCTTGATCTCTGGCTTCGATGACGACTCCGAGCCCGACGACGACGAGTCGTCCTTGTCGTCGCCACATCCGACAGCGATCACCGCCACTGCGGCGATGAGCGCGACGACGGCTGCGAGCTTGCGGTTCACACGCATGGTCCCCTCCGTTGGGTGCCCACCCGGCGAACCGGGCGAATTTCCGACCAACCTAGTCGGCTATTGCAGCTCGGCACCCGCCGCCGGCGCGGACGGGCCCTTCGCAGTACGACCGCGGGCCTCCCACGGCGTGGCCGCCCGGGCCACCGCACGGATCCCGACGTCCGCGATCAGCGCCAGTCCGACCACCAGGACCACGCCGCCGTAGAGCATGCCGTCGTCTCGGTTGGCGCGGCCGAGCGTGATGAAGCGGCCGAGCGTGTTGTACCCGACGAACGCGCCGAGCGTCGCCGTCGCGATGACCTGGCCGGTGGCGATCCGCACGCCCGACAGGATGAGCGGCGACGCGAGCGGCAGCTCGACCCGGCGCAGGAGCCCGAGGGGCGTCATGCCGAGCCCGCGCCCGGCGTCGATCACGTCGCGGTCCAGCTCGGCGATCGCGGTCGCGGTCGACACGAACATGGGCGGCACCGCCAGGGCGAACATCGCGACGAACGTCGGCAGGAACCCGATCCCGCCGCCGGCGGCGACGACGAAGGCGAGGACCGCCAGCGACGGGATGGCCCGACCGATGTTGGCGACCGCCGAGGCGACGACCTGCCCGCGGCGCCGACGGCCGAGCGCCAGGCCGCCCGGGATCGCGAGCACCCCGGCCGCGGCCAGCGCCAGGACGCACACCCACACGTGCGCCAGCAGGCGGGCCCAGATGCCGTTGTCGCCCCGCCAGCTCTCGGACGAGGTGAAGAACACCCAGAGGCCGTTCACCGGTCCGACCCCCGGTAGCGCCACGGGCTGAGCAGCCGGCCGGCGACCACCAGCACGAGGTCGGCGATCGTCGCGAGCACGACCGACAGCACGACCCCGACGACGATCAGCGTCGGGAAGTCGCGCGTCAGGCCGTTGTCGATCAGGTTGCCGAACCCGCCGAGGTCGAACAGGCCGCCGACGGTCACGAGTCCGATGATCGTGACCGTCGCGATCCGCACCCCGCCGATGATCGTCGGCATCGCCAGCGGCAGCTCGACCCTCCAGAACCGCTGGCGGGCGGTGTAGCCCATGCCGTCGGCCGCGTCGACGCTCGCGGGGGGCACCCCGTCGAACGACGCGACCAGGTAGGGCGTGAGCACGACGAGGCTGTAGGTCGTGAGCGCCACGATCGGCACCGCGATGCCGGTGCCGAGCCACGGGATGAGGGCGGCGAACAGCGCGACGCTCGGGATCGCGTAGAGCAGCGTGTTGAGCGCGGTGATCGGACCGTTCGTCCAGCGCCACCGCCGGATCACGAAGGCGAGGCCGGCGGCGAGCACCAGGCCGAGGAACATCGACACGACGGTCAGCGTGAGGTGCTGGGCGGTGCGCTCCCACAGGTCGTCGGTGTGGTCCGCCAGCCAGTCCCAGCGGATCAGCGGCTCGTCGGCCTGGGCGACGATCACGCCGGCGACCCGTTGCCATCGGCGCCGTCGCCGTCGGCGCCGTCGGCGCCGTCGCGCACGGTGGCGCTCAGCGTCGCCAGGCCCACGCTGCCGAGGGCGGTGCCGTCGCGGGTCACGACGACCGACGCCGCGCCGCTGCGCAGCAGCACGTCGAGCGCCTCCCTCGCGGTGCCCCTGACGTCCATGGTCGGGGCGGAGTCGACCGGCCCGTCGAGCGGGTCCAGCTCGAGATCGCCGAGCGGGACGAGCGCCAGGCGGCGCAGGCTCCGCTCCCCGCCGAGGAACGAGGCGACGAAGTCCGACGCCGGCGCGCCGAGCAGGTCCACCGGGGTGGCGTACTGGGCCAGCCGCCCGCCGACGGCCAGCACCGCGATCCGGTCACCGACCTTGATCGCCTCGTCGATGTCGTGGGTGACCAGGACGATCGTGGTCCCCAGCCGCTGGTGGAGCTCCACGAGCTCGTCCTGCAGCCGGGCGCGGACGATCGGATCGACCGCGCTGTACGGCTCGTCCATCAGCAGCACCGGCGGGTCGGCGGCGAGCGCCCGGGCGACGCCCACCCGCTGCTGCTGCCCGCCCGAGAGCTCCGCCGGGTACCGCGACAGCATCGACCGGTCGAGATCGACCAGGTCGGCGAGCTCGTCGATGCGCGCCGTCCGCCGGTCGCGGGGCCAGCCGAGCAGCCGGGGCACGGTGGCGATGTTCTCCGCGATGGTCAGGTGCGGGAAGAGCCCCACGCCCTGGATCACGTAGCCGATCTGGCGCCGCAGCTCGTGCACCGGGCGGGACCGCACGTCCTCGCCGAGGATCCGGATCTCCCCCGACGTCGGCTCCTCGAGCCGGTTGAGCATGCGCAGGGTCGTGGTCTTGCCGCACCCCGACGGGCCGACGAGCACCACGAGCTCCCCGGCGGGCACGTCGAGTGTCAGACCGTCGACGGCCGGATCGGTCGATCCCGCGTACACCTTGGTGACGTCGCGGAGCTCGATCGCCGGAGCCGGGGCACCCTCGGCGGCATCGCCCATGGTCGAGGGACGTTAGCGGCGCTCGGACGCCCCGCGTCCCCCTCGGGCTCAGCCGGCGGCGCGCCCCTTGCCCGCGGCGCCCGGATCGGCCGGTCGGCCCTTGCCGGCGGGCGGGCCCGCGGGCGGGTCGGCCTTCGCGGACTTCGAGCCCGACGAGCCCGCGCCGGGAGCGCCGGCGGCGCTGCCGGTGCTCCCGGCGTGACCGGGCGCGGAGGCGGATCGGCCGGGCTTGGTCACGTCCGCGCAGAACTCCGCGATGCTCTGGCCGGCCTCGCTCGCGGCGGCCGCGAGGTTGCGGGCGGCCACCGAGCCCTCGGGCAGCTCGGCCCGGTCGCCGAACGCGGTGCACAACCCGTGCTTGGCGGGGCCGGTCGCGTCGGGACCCTGCCCACCCTCGGTCGCCGGTGGCGCCGTGGTGGTGGGCGCCTCGGTGGTCGTGGTCGTCGACTCCGTCGTCGTGGTCGACTCGGTCGTCGTCGTGGCCTCGGTCGTGGTGGTGGTGTCGTCGGGCGCCGTGCTGGTCGTCGACTCGTCGGCCTCGGCGGCGACGACGGCGCGGCCCTCGGAGCCGACCGGCAGTGATCCGGCCGCAGCCGCCACCCCGGTCAGCCCGAGCACCGCGGCGGCGGCCCCAACGGCGGTCCTGGTCGACATCCGACGTACGCGCATGTACGGCTCCCCAGCTCAGGACCGGCCGGCGGCCGGTCGCCACATGTGTCGGGTGGATCGCTGCGGACGGCCGCACCGTTACACCGGTCGCCCCTCGAGGTGCGGGTCCCACCACCGGGCTAGGTCGAACGGATCATTCACGCCGGGTCGCGTAACGACCCCCGGGGTGCGATCGATCCCCCAGCTGACCCGCACGAGGAGGACAGCCGGTGGGACGACGGTCGCATCGCCAGGTACACGGAGGGAGACGACGGGAGCGCGGCGCGGCGCTGGTCGAGTTCGCGCTCGTCGTCCCGATCTTCGTCCTCCTCGTCATGGGGATCATCGACTTCGGGATGGCCTTCAACGACTACAACTCGGTCCGGCAGGGGGTGCGGGAGGGCGCCCGTCAGATCGTGGTGGCGGACTGGGGCACCGACGGCTGCACCACCGGCTCGTCGTCCGCGAGGGCGGCGTGCGTGACGCGGGCCCGCATCGGCCTCAACACCTCCGACACCAAGGTCAAGATCGTCCTCCCGGCGAACTACGCGCCGGGCGACCAGGTCAAGGTGTGCGCGATGTACCCGTTCCGGTCGCTGACCGGCCTCTTCTCGGCGATCCTCAACGGGTCGATGGCCAAGTCGAAGCTGTCGATGCGGATCGAGCAGATCGACGACGCCGAGCCGATCACCGCCTACCAGGACGCCCCGCCGGCCGGGCAGAGCTGGTCATGGTGCTGAGCGCAGCACGGGCGCTCCGGCGCCGCACGCTCGGGCGCACCCGGGACGAGCGCGGCGCCTTCCTCATCATCGCCGCGCTGCTCCTCGTGGCGATGCTCACCGTGACGGCGATCGCGGTCGACCTCGCCAACGCACGTCAGCAGAAGCGCCAGGCCCAGGCGACGGCCGACGCCGCCGCGCTGGCGGCGGCCCAGGACCTGCCCGACCCGGTCAAGGTCGTGGCCACCGCCAAGGCCTACGCGCTGCAGAACTTCGACGTGCCGGGCTCCGCCTGGATCGGCTGCAAGGACCCGGAGCACCTCGCCAACATGGCGGACCTCTCCAACTCGAACCAGTGCATCTCGATCGACGAGGCGTTCTCCCGCGTGAGAGTGGTGGTGCCCGACAAGGCGGTCAAGACGTACTTCGCCGGCGTCATCGGCGTCGACTCCGTCGCCGTGGCGGCGGATGCCATCGCCGAGGCCAAGCTCAAGCGCGACGACCGCATCATCCCGGCGACCGTGGCCGCGGCCTCGGGCAGCGGCAACCTCTGCATCGAGAACGGCGGCAACAACGTCGGCTGCGCCTCGCGCACGAGCGGCAACTTCGGGTCGTTCGACGCCCGGCGCGTCAGCCTGTTCAAGCCCACGTCGAACGCCCAGCAGGACTCGCTGCGGATCAACTACTCGATGGGCATCGACCACGCCCTGGCGATCTACGGCACCGGCACGCCGAAGGTGTGCGACGTCAACCTGCAGTCGCCGTGCACGACGACCAACGTGTCGTCGACGCTCGAGGCCAACCACCTCGTCCCGTTCACGGGCAACAACGTGCCGCCGCTGACCGACGGCGTGATCGACAACGCGACCATCAGCACCGACGACGGCGACCTCCTCTTCTGCGGTCGCCTCAAGCGCCCCGACCTCACCGACGAGAACCTCACGCAGACCGATCCGGAGGGCTGCACGCACTGGGCCGACTCGCCCGGGCCGGGGCCGTCGATCACCGTGCTGGGCGACAAGATCAACGGCCGGCACGCCTACACCTGGATGAAGCCGGCGTACCAGACCCTCTTCTTCCCCGGCGCCAGCTCGTCGACGCCGTCGACGAGCTCGACCTGGGCGACCGGCGACGCCAAGCTCGCCTGCTTCATGAAGACCTACCGGTTCGACTACGGCGGCTCGTACAGCCAGGGCCACGCCGCCCAGACCGAGTTCTTCATCGACCCGACCAAGCCGATCGACCCCTCGACCGGCGTCGGGACCGAGTTCACCCTCGCTCAGGCGAAGACCTACCTCACGACCACGTGCGGCCTGGACGCCACGACCGTGGACGCCAAGCTCGCGAGCCTGACCGATGCTGCGACGTTCTGGCCGATGTTCAACAACGGGATGGTGACCGACCCCCGGTTCGGCATGATCCCGGTGGTCAAGAACTTCGGCAGCGGTGGCAGCACGGCCATGCAGCTCGTGCGCTTCTGGTCGATCTACATGTACCGGCTGTACCCGAACAACGGGAACACGAAGTTGGACGCGATCGACGCCTGGGTGTTCGAGCCGGCGCTGATCCAGACGCCCTCGGGCATCGCCGACCTGCAGTTCGGCTACCAGACCGCTCGACCCATCGTCCGCCTGGTGCACTGACGCCCCGGCGCCGACCGACGTCCCTGGCGCCTCGCGCACCGACGTCCCGCGGCCTCGAGCGCTGACGTCCCGGTGCACTGGACCGCTCGACCGCAGAGGGCCAGCGCGCGCAGTGGCGGAGGCCCTTCGCCGTGGCGAAGGGCCGTCGCAGCCGGTCGCGATCAGCCCGTGCGGCCGGCCCGGCCGGTGCCGTTCACGGCACCGCTGCCCTGGCCGTTGACGGCGCCCTGGCCGCTGCCCCCGGCCGCGGGTGGGGCGGTCGGCGTGGTCCCGCCGGCGTTCGACGAGGTGCCGCCGTTGCCGTTCGCGCCGCCGCCGTTGGCAGCGCCGTTCGTGCTGCCGCCACCCTTGGACTGCCCGTTCGCGCCGCCGCCGTTGGCTGCGCCGTTCGTGCTCCCGCCGCCGTTCGCGCCCTTGGCCTCGGAGGCGGCGGCGCCCGTGCCGCTCTGGCCGGCGCCCGGGTTCGCGTCGCCCGACCGACCCGGCGCCGCCTCGTCGGCGGACGTCACGCCCGGCGCGCCGGGGGGACCGGGGACGGTGTCGGGGCCGGAGCCGGGGACGACCTCGGGCGGTGCGGGGACGATCCAGCCGGTCGTGGAGGTCGAGCCCCCGTCCGAGCCGCGGTCCGGGCGGTCGGCGTCGTCCGTGGCGCCATCGCCGCCGTCGCCCACCGTGGTCGACGGGACGGTCGTGGTCGTGGGGTCGCTCGTGATCCCGGGGATCGGCAGGTGACCGGTCGCGGCGGCCGCCACGCCGCCCAGCGTGGTGGCGACGACGACGCCGGCGATCACCGCCTTGGCCGGGCGTCCGAGCACCCGGCGTCGCCGGCGGTCGGCGACCTCGTCGACCGGCTGGACCAGCGTGCCGCTGGCGGCGGTGCCGTCGGCCACGAGCGCGGCGATCGCCGCCTCGGCACCGGGGAGCTCGTCCGTGCCCGGGAGGTGGCGCGCCGACTGCAGGAGCGCCGCCACGTCGGCGTAGCCGACCGGCGCCTCCTCGGGCGCGAGGGTGCCGTCGAGGAGACCCTCGACGACCTCGTCGGGCAGTTCGGACGTCCGCAGCACGTCGTCCGGATCGTCCCAGCCGCTCATGGCGTTACGTCCGTCGGGCGGCGGAGTTGCTCTGCGAGCTTCTTGAGCGCTCGGTGCTGGGTGACGCGGACCCAGTTGGCGGAGCGCCCGAGCATCCTCGCGACGGTCTCGGCGTCGAGGTCGGCGACGACCCGGAGCAGCACGACCTCGGCCTGGACAGGCGGGAGCAGCGCCACGATCCGGTCGACCGCGTCCTGGGAGTCCAACGAGCTCGACGGGTCGGAGCCGTCGGTGTGGTCGGCCCGGTCGACGAACGACTCGGGTGACGCGCTGGACGTGCGGCGCCGCATGCCCCGTCGGCGGTGGTCGATGACGCGGCGACGGGCGATCGTGAAGGCCCACGCCCGGAACCCGTCCTCACCGCCCTCGAAGTCGCCGATCTTGGCCGCGATCGCCACCCACACATCGGCGGCGATGTCGTCGGCGGCCTGCGGCTCCTCGAAGCGGAGGTACCGCACCAGGCGCGGCTGCACCCGGCGGTAGAGCGCGGCCGCGGCCGCCTCGTCACCTCTCTGCACCGCCGTGAGCAGCGTCTCGAACGCCTCGTCTGCCGTCATCCTCGAACGGGCTCACGTCAGTGGAGCCCCTCGGTCACGGTACCGGCGACGGGCGGAGAGCCGTTGCGATCCGGGCGGCCGCCGGACCCCGCGTGGCGCGGGGTCCGGCCGCCGGCCCGGACCGTCAGACGCGGGCCCGGCCGCGGGCGCCGGTGAGGACGGCGATCACGAGGCCGATGACGCCGATCACCGCCACGATGCCGCCGATGGTGGCGTTGGCGAACGCGGCGATGAGGACGCCGACGACGATGACGAGCAGAGCAGCACCGATGGTCATGGGATCACCTTCTCCTGGATCGACAGCACCGTCGCTGTCGGGGATGTCCGGCCCCTACCCGGCCAGGTCACCGTCCAATCACCTGCCGTGCAGATCGGCCGGTGGACCGCCGGATCGCGCCGAGGGCGAGGGGCGGGGTGACGGACCTCGGGTCGCCGCGACGTTTGCGGCGCGACCCGCGTCCGGGCAGGCTCCTGGGCGTGCCGCCTCCCGCGTCGGCACCCCGGAGGAGGTGCCCGGTGCGGATCGTGATCATCGGCGGCCACGGCAGGGTGGCCCTGCTGCTCTGCCCGCTCCTCGTCGACGCCGGGCACGAGGTGACCGCCGTCGTGCGGAACCCGTCGCACGTCGACGACGTGGCCGCCACCGGGGCCACCCCGGTCGTCGCGGACCTCGAGGCCTTCGACCGGGAGCGGATCGGCGCGCTGCTCGCGGGCCACGACGCGATCGTGTGGTCGGCCGGTGCGGGCGGCGGCGACCCGGAGCGGACGCGGGCGGTCGACCGCGACGCCGCGATCCGCTCGATGGACGCCGCCGCCGCGGTCGGCGTGGAGCGCTACGTGATGGTGTCGTACTTCGGCGCCGGCCCCGAGCACGGCGTCCCGCCCGGGTCGAGCTTCCACCCGTACGCCGAGGCGAAGGCGGCGGCCGACGAGCACCTCCGGCGCACCGGCCTCGACTGGACGATCCTCGGTCCCAGCACCCTGACGTCGGAGCCCGGCACGGGGCTGATCGAGGTCGGCGACGACGTGACGGGCAGCAGCGTCCCGCGCGCCGACGTCGCGCGTGTGATCGCCGCCGTGCTGGAACGGCCCCGCACGGCGAGGTCCACGATCGCGTTCAACGCGGGCACCACCCCGATCGACGAGGCCCTGGCCCGCTACGAGCGGTGACGGTGCCGCTCGGCGGTCAGCCCACGCCGACCGGCGCGGTGGGCGTGAAGCGCACCGGCAGCCGCTTGATGCCGCCGACGAGCGGCACGCCGGCCGCCTCGAGGTAGGTCGGCTCGCCGGCGACCTCGATGTCGGGCAGGCGCGTGAGCAGCTGGCGGAACACGACCGACAGCTCCCGGCGGGCGAGGTGCGCCCCCAGGCAGAAGTGCGGGCCCGGCCCACCGAAGCCGACGTGGGGGTTGGGATCCCGCAGGACGTCGAATCGCTCCGGCTCGTCGAAGACCCGCGGGTCGCGGTTGGCGGCGCCGTAGAAGAGGACGAGCTTGTCGCCCTCGTCGAAGTCCTGGCCCGACAGGGTGAGCGGGTGCGTGACCGTCCGCCGCATGAAGGTCACCGGTGACGCCATCCGGACGATCTCCTCGACCGCCGTCGGCGTGACGGCGTCGAGGTCGTCCTGCCAGACCCGGCGCTGGTCGGGGTGCTGGCCCAGCAGGTGCATGCCGATGCTCGTCGCCGTGCGGGTGGTGTCGTTGCCCGCCACGGCCAGGAGGATGAAGAACGGGGCGATCTCCTCCGGGGCGAGCATGTCCTCCCCCAGGTCGTTGTGCACGAGGGCCGACGTGAGGTCGTCCTGCGGGTCCTTGCGCCGCTGCTCGGCCAGCTCGCCCATCAGGGTCGTGAGCGTGATGCCGGCCTCGAACAGCGCGCTGATGATGTCGTCCTTGCCACCGAGCATCTCGGGGTCACCGGCGCCCAGGATCACGTTCGTGGCGTCGAGGACGGTGCCGAACTCGCTGCGGGGGATGCCCATCATGTCGCAGATGACGAGCAGCGGGAACGGCTGGGAGATCGCCTCGACGAGGTCGACCTCGCCCTTCTCGCACATGCCGTCGATGACCTCGGTGCAGATCGTCTCGACCGAGTCCAGCACCCCCTGCAACGCCCTCGGCGTGAACGAGCGGGCGACGATCCCCCGCTGCCGGGCGTGGCGCGGATCGTCCATCGTGATGAACGACCCGAAGAACTCCATCGCGTCGGTCGGCATGTCGGCGATCGAGATCGACCCCTGGCCGGAGCAGTAGTCCTGCGGGTGACGGCTGACCTCGACGACCTCGGCGTACCGCGTCACCGCGAACCACTCGTCGGGCACACCCGTGAGGGGGTTGTCCGACTCGGCCCTCGTGAAGGGCCCCTCCTCGCGAAGGACGGCGAAGTCGGCCATGCGCTCGTCGAGCGAGCGCCGCCAGAAGAGCGGGTCGCCGAGCTCCAGTCGCTGCGTCATCGTCGAGGACCTCCACGTGCGGTTGCGGTCCCGTCACGATAGGCGATCGCTGATCGCATTTCCTGCCGGCGCGCTCGCCATCCGGTCACGGAGCGCCGGTCGCGTCGCGCCGGCCCGTGTCACGCCGGGGCGAGGCCGGCGAGGAAGGTGCGCAGGCCGAACTCGAACACCTCGTCGGCGCCGGGGGCCACGCCGGAGCGCACGTCCTCGCCGGCGGCGAAGCTGCGCCCGGCGCTGCTCGTGTCGAAGTACACGGTGCCGAGGACGAAGTCGATCAGCGCCAGCACCGCCGGGACCGCCAGGTCGTCGGCGTGCCCGGCGTCGAGCATGCACCGGAGCCCGACCTCGACGCCGTGGACCGCGTTCGGGCCGAGCAGCGGCGCGGCCGTCAGCGCGGGCAGGAGCTGGGCGTGGTCCAGCAGCACGCGACGCAGCTCGTGCGCGAGCTGCTCCACCCCCTCCCGACCCGGCACGCCCTCGGCCGGGAGGTCCACCTCGCCGATCACGTGGTCGACCATCAGCACGAGCAGCTCCTCGCGGCTGGCGACGTGCCGGTAGAGCGAGGCGCTGCCCGTGCCGAGCTCCTCGGCGAGCCGGCGGACGGTGAGGGCGGTGAGGCCCTCGGCATCGACCAGCGCGATCGCCGCCGCCACGATCCGCTCGAGCGTCAGGCTGTCGGCGCGCGGCCGGCGTCGCGCCGAACGGTCCTCGAGCGCCGCCCACCACCCTGCGCTGCCCGGCACCGGCCCTTCGGCGGCGGCCCGCTCCTCACGAGACCCTGGGCCGTGCCGCATCCGGGCATCGTAGGCGTGGAGCATCGAGCTCCCCCCGACGACAGCGGGCCTCGAGCTCCCGCTCGCCGTGGGCCGCGACGACGATGGTGGACCCCGAGTAGCGCACGCCGCCGCGGGCCCGCGCCAGCACGGCGAGCCACGAGCACACCGACCGCTCGACCAGCCACGGCGCGGCCCACAGCGCGGCGGTGGCATCGAACGCCGACCGACCGTCGTGGCGACGGCGACCCACCTCGGCGGCGACCACGGCGCCCGCCAGCACCGCAGGGACCCATCGGGGCCGGAGCAGCGCGAGCGGCAGGAGCGCGAGCTCCGCCCCGAGGCGCGCCGGCTGGGCGAAGGAGTCATAGGCCTGGCGCACCCGCTGGCGCCGGAACACCGCGGCGGACGGCGCCAGCCGCGGCACGAACACGTCCGGCGCGTCGACGACGCGCCCGCCGCCGGCGCGGACCGTGCGCAGCAGCTCGAGGTTCTCGAACAGCACGTCGCCGTCGTAGCCGCCGGTCCGGTGCAGTGCCGCGCTGCGGACGGCGAACGTGCCCGGCCAGTCGCCGCCGAGCGCGCGGTTGAGCAGCGTGCGCCCGGTGTCCCATCGGGCGTGCCACGGGAGCCGGGCTCCGGGCCGGGCGACGAAGTGGTTCTGCGGTCGGACGGCGTCCGCTCCGTCGATGCGTCCGAGCAGCTCGGCGAGCGTGGCGCGGGTGTGGCGGACGTCGTCATCGGCGATCACCACGACGTCCGACCCGGCGAGGCGCAACCCGGTCAGCACACCCGCCACCTTGCCGTTCCGCAGGGGGCGCAGGTCCGGGTCGACGGGGAGGTGCCCGACGGTCGGGTCGAGCGATCGCCGGTACGCGCCCGCGACGGCGGCCTCGGACCCGTCGACGACGAGCACCTCGTCGACCGCGTGACGGACCTCGCCGAGGTGGGCGACCAGGCCCTCGTCCACGCGCTCGTGGCGGATCGGCACCAGCAGCGTGACGGGCAGGGGACGGGCGTCCTGGAGCGGCACGGCCGCCGCCCTACCCGAGCCGCCTCCGCCGATGACGGCGGCGAGGTCGCCGGCCGCACCCCGGTCGGTGCCGTTGACCGGAGCCCGCTCGCGCCGGTAGGCCTGCGCCATGGCGAACTCGTCGGACCGCTCGGTCGTGGTGGTCGTCGGCAACCCCCAGGCCGCGTCGCGGACCGCCACGGTGGCGGGCCGGCTCGGCCAGCGGCTGGCCGACCTCGTCGACGCCGGCGACGCGCACGTGATCGACCTGGCGGTGCTCGGTCCCGCGCTGCTCCAGTGGGGCGACCCCACGGTCGCCGAGGCCAAGGCCGCCGTGCGGGCCGCGACGGTCGTGGTCGTGGCGTCGCCCACCTACAAGGCTGCGTACACCGGGCTCCTCAAGCTCTTCCTCGACCAGTTCGAGCACGGCGAGCTCCGCTCGGTCCCCGCGGTCGTGCCGCTCATGACCGGGGGCGGCCCGACCCACGCGCTCGCCGTCGAGGTCCACCTGCGACCCGTGCTCGTCGAGATCGGCGCCCGGGTCCCGTCCGCCGGCCTGTACGTGTGGGGCGAGCAGGTCGACGACCCGTCCGCCGCGATCGAGGCGTGGTGGTCGACCGAGGCCGACGTCGTCGCCCGCGCGGTCGGCGGGGCCGGCGGCTGATCGGCGGCCCGGCGCGCCTCAGCGCGCCCGGTGCGTCGCCGGTCGCGGACGCTCCTCGGCCGGGTGCCCCGGCTCCAGGTCCGAGACGTCGGACAGGCGGAGCGGGTCGAGGTCGTCGCCGCTCCACACCTCCTCGACCTCCAGCACGACGCAGACGTGGTCGCCGCCCTCGTCGAGCGCCGCCGCGCGGCGACCGAGCAGGCGGTTCGGGCAGTCCTCGAGCAGCGGCACCGGCCCGTCCGCCAGGTCGAGCCCGCCGAACTTGTCGCCGTCGTCGCCGGTGCGGGTCCCGAACCGCTCGGCCAGCCCGTGCTGGGAGCGGTCGAGGAAGTGCACCCCCAGGTGCGAGGCCCGGAGCCCGACCCGGCCCGTGTGGTTCGCCTTCGACAACCACACGACGTAGCGCCCGGGGTCGATGCTCGACTGGCAGTGGAACCCCACGAGGCAGCCGGCGCGCTCGTCGCCCGAGGCCGTCGTCACCACGACCATCGGCTGGTCCAGCGCCTCGATGATCGATGCGAGCCGATCCGACTGCGCCGCGGCCCGTCCGTCCGCCTCGTCCACCACGTGGACACACCTTCCCGCTCGACGGGGTGATCACCACCCGCTCGGCGCCTGGCGCCGGTCTGGCCCGGGGTCGCCCGGGTAGCGCGCGGCCATGCCCGCCCCGATCGAGCTCCCCGACCTGGCCGCCGACCCGCAGCGGGCCGATCCCGGCGATGCGGCGTCGGGTGAGCTCCTCTTCATCGGGACCGCGACCGTGCTCCTGCGCTTCGGGGGCTTCACCGTGCTGACCGACCCGAACTTCCTCCACCAGGGCGAGCACGCGCCGCTCGGAGGCGGGCTCCGGAGCCGGCGTCTGACCGAGCCCGCGATGGACGTGAGCGAGCTCCCGCCGCTCGACGTGGTCGTCCTGTCGCACCACCACGGCGACCACTTCGACCAGCGGGCGGCCGACGGCCTGCCGAAGGACGTCCCGATCGTGACGACACCGCACGCGGCCCGGAAGCTGGCCCGACAGGGGTTCACCGATGCCCGGCCGCTGCTCACGTGGGAGCACCAGGACCTGCGGCGCGGCGACCGGGCCCTGCGCATCACGGCCACCCCGGCCCGCCACGCGCCGGGCCCGCTCAACGCCGTGATGCCGCCGGTGATGGGCAGCGTGCTCGAGTTCGGCGACAGCCGCGACACCGATCTCCGCATCTACACCACCGGCGACACGCTCGTGCACGACCGGCTGCACGACATCCCCCGCCGCTACCCCGACCTCCACCTCGCGCTCCTGCACCTGGGCGGGACGAAGGTGCTCGGCGTGATGCTCACGATGGACGCCGCCCAGGGCGTCGAGGCGCTGCGGATCGTCCGGCCGCGCCACGCCGTCCCGATCCACTTCGACGACTACACCGTGTTCCGCTCGCCGCTCGAGGACTTCCGCCGGGCGATCGACGCCGCCGACGACGTGGGCACGCAGGTGCACTACCTCGATCGGGGCGAGACCCTCCGCTTCACGGCCGACGACCTCTCCCGCTGACCTGTCCGGCCGACCTGTCCGGCTGCCCGGCCGGCCGGAGCCGTGCGGCGGCCGGCCACCGACCGGCCCGCGCCACACTGGGTCGATGCGCGTCCTCGTGCTCGCCGACACCCACGTCCGCGACGGCGGCCGGCCGCTCGACGACCGGGTGCTGCGCGCCGCGGCCGGGTCGGACCTCGTGCTGCACGCCGGCGACGTCACCGGCGCGGCGCTGCTCGACCGGCTCGGAGAGCTCGCGCCGGTGCGGGCCGTGCTCGGCAACAACGACGTCGACCTCGTGGACGACCTGCCCGAGCGCCTGGAGCTCGATCTCGCCGGCGTGTCGGTCGCCGTCGTCCACGACAGCGGCGCCAGGGCCGGCCGACCGGCCCGGCTGCGACGGTGGTTCCCCTCGGCCGACCTCATCGTGTTCGGCCACTCGCACGTGCCCGAGGACACCACCACCGACGACGGCGCCCGGCTCTTCAACCCGGGCAGCCCCACGCAGCGTCGCCGGGCCCCGACGCGCACCTACGGGGTGCTCGAGGTGGCGGACGGCCGGATCGTCGACCTCCGCCACCAGCACCTCACGTGAGCGCGTCGCTCCCCGAGGTCCGGCCCTCCTCTGCCTCCGGCGCCGAGCCCCGTGCGCCGTCGCCGACGCGCCGGACGAAGGCCAGGTGGCCACCGAGGTGCCCCGACGCCGAGGCGACCACCGCGCCCACCGCGCCCCACGCCACGCCGCTGGCGAACCGGTCCCGGCGACGGCGCTGCCACGACACCGCGTAGGCCCCGACCGCCGCCAGGTTGAGCGCGGCGTGGGCGGTGGCGACCCGCCGGCTGGCGTCGTCGTGGTCGTCGACGGTGCCGAGCTCGGCCAGCCCGGTCAGCGCCGTCGGGAGCGCGGTCAGGGTCCCGAGGCCGACCAGGCGCTGCGACGCCGGGCGCGACACCCGGCCGCCCACGGCGTCGAGCATCGCTGCACACGTCCAGCACCCGATCGGGATGTCGGTCATGAGCGGGTGGAGGGTGTGACCGAGCCAGGCACCCCCGAGGAGCGGCCCGAGCGGGCCCCCGACGATCGAGCGGGCGGGTCGCTGTACCGCAGCGCCGATCGCGTCGAGGCGCTCGTCGGACTCGAGGCGCTCGAGCGCCCGCTCGACGAACGCCGGCGTTCGTCCTGCGGCCGATGCGTGCCGACCGGGTGCGCGCAGACGGGGTGTGCGCCGATCGGATGAGCGCGGACCGGGTGTGCTCTGGACGGACACGAGGCCTCCCGGACCGGCGTGCGGACGGGCGCCGCCGCCGGCTGGTGGGTCCCGTACCCGCGATCGCCGGGTCGGGACCTCCGGCACCGACGGGATCGCCGGGCCACCGCCGGGTGGCAGGCGGCCCTCGGGTGTGGGGACAAGCACCCTCTGGGTCGGCGCGCACCGGGTAGGGGTCCTTCGTGCTGACCGACACCCTCCCCACCCGCGTCACCCGCTCCAGGCGACGGCCGTCCGCGGCACGCGCCGGCGGTGCGCCCTCCGAGCCCCGGCCGGTGCCGGAGCCGGTACCGAACCCACCCGGCACCGAGTCGCCCCTCCCCGAGCCGCCGCCGCCGAAGGTCCGCAACCTGTTCCACCGCCAGGAGGTATCATGACCTGGGTCGTCAAGAAGGCGGCGTTCGCGATCGTCCCGATCGTCGCCGCCGCCGTCGCCCGAGCCGCCGTGCGCCGCTGGGAGCAGCGCCACACGTCCCCGGTCCCCGGAGGCGCGTGACCGTGGCCCGGCCGCAGAGCAACGAGCTCCGCCGAAACGGGAAGAACCCCGCCCTCGAACCCGAGGCGGCCGCCACCGCCAAGGGGAGCCGGGTGGGGACCGGCGGCGAGCACGACGCCGTCCCCGAGGACAACCGGCCCGGCCACCACCCCGACGTCGAGCAGGACCAGCCCGATCCCGAGGTGTTCCTCGCCCGCGCCAGGGAGGTCGCCCACCGCGCCGAGGGCGGGACCGAGCCCGACGCCGACGCACCGCCCGCCGAGTGGGCCGCCGACCCCGAGGCCGCTGCGGCCTCGCCGGCGCTGGTCGCCCGCGCCGTCGCGGACGGCGCCCGCCGCCTGGCCGCAGGATGCGTGCGGACCGTCGCCGGCTCGCTCCGCCGCCTCGGCGACGCGATCGACCCCGGCTGAGCCACCCGGCTGAGGCACCCCGGGTGCGGCGTCGTTCGACGTCAGCGCCTCGACGCCAGCTTGCGCAGCGCGCTCCGGTGGTGCGCGGCCTCCTCGCCCGAGCGCTCGGACCGGACGAGGTACTGCGGGGCCGACGGGTCGGCGGCGACGTGGTGGCCCTTGATGTCGGTCGGCGACGTCAGCAGACGGACGACCACGCCCGTCGTCCGACCCTGGGACGTGTCCCAGCTCACCCGGTCGCCGGCGGACAGCTCCTTCGGTGCGGTCACGTGAGCGCTCAGCTCTTCGTCAGCCGCTGCAGGGCGAACCGCTGACGGGCGTCGGCGTCCTCGAAGCCGACGACCGCGGCCGCCGTCCCCCGACCGGCCCGCCGGATCGCCTCCGCCCGGTGGTTGCCGTCCTCGAGCACGAGCTGGTCGTCGCGGAACGTGACCACCAGCGGCGCCGGCTCCCAGCCGCCGCGGATCTTCTGCTCCATGTCGACCACGCGATCGGACCACTCGTCGTCGTCGACCTCGACCAGCACGGGCTCGCCCTCGGGCCCGGCGAGGCGGTGCAGCTCGTCGATCGGCAGCTCCACCGGCCCGACCCACAGCGAGTTCCGCTCCAGCAGCTGGTCGGCCAGCGGCGCGTTGTCGCTGCCCGGGCTGCGCAGGAACTCCCTCAGCCAGTCCTCGATCCGATCGTCGGCGGCCGCCCGCCGCAGACCCTCCGCCGTGAAGTCCCGCTGCCCCATGGACCGTCCTTGCCCACGCCGCCCCCGACCCAGACCGACCAGTGGCTCAGGTCTCCCGCACGAGCCCGACGAGGTGCGTCGCCTGGTTGAACGTGTGCAGCGTCCAGCGGTCGCCGTCCTCCTCGTGCTCCCACACCGTGAGACCCGTGTTCGACGGCTGCAGGCGGGCGCCCGTCCCGGGGTGCTCCATGCCGAGCAGGGTCCGCATCGACGCCATGATCACGCCGGCGTGGCAGACGGCGACCACGGTCAGCCCGCTGTGCTCGGCGGCGAGCCGTCGCATCGTCCGCTCGACCCGCTCGTGGAAGCTGTTCCAGCTCTCCCCGCCGGGCGCGAACTCGCGGTCGGGCTCGGTCGTCATGTCGAGCGCGCCGTAGCGCTCGGGGTACTCGGACCACGGCAGGCCGTCGGCCTCGCCCGTGTGGACCTCGCAGAGGTCGCAGTCCCTCTGGAACTCCTCGAACCCGAGGCCCGGGGCGATGATCTGCGCGGTCTCGATGGCCCGGGGGATCATGCTCGCCACGAGGACGTCGGCGTTGATCGCCCCGGTGCGGAGGAGGTCGTCGCGGAGCGCCTCGGCCTGATGCCGGCCGTGCGCGGTGAGGCCGCTGCAACCGGTCGGGCCGGCGATCACACCGTGGAAGCCGGCGTGGGCCTCTCCGTGTCGGACGAGCACCAGGCGCATCGCCGCACCATATGGCGGGCCACGCAGTGCGGCCCGGCGGGTCGCGCCGACGTCCCCCGCTCGACCAAGATGGGCTCGATGGGGCGACCGTTCCGCCAGGTCGACGTGTTCGGCGTCGATCCCTGCACCGGCAACCCGGTCGCCGTCGTGCTCGACGCCGACGACCTCACCACCGAGGACATGCGCCGGACGTCGGCGTGGACGAACCTCTCCGAGTGCACGTTCGTGCTGCCGCCGACGGCGGCCGGCGCGGACTACCGGGTGCGCATCTTCAGCCTCCGCACCGAGCTGCCCTTCGCAGGTCACCCGACGCTCGGCACCGCGGCGGCCTGGCTCGATGCCGGCGGCCGGCCCGCCGATCCGGGCACGGTGGTCCAGGAGTGCGGCATCGGGCTGGTGCCGATCCGCGTCGGCGAGGACGCGCTGAGCTTCTCGGCGCCGCCCCGGCTCCGCAGCGGGCCCGTCGACGGCGCCCTGCTCGCCGAGGTCCTGGCGGTGCTCGGGGTCGACGCCGCCGCCGTGGTCGACGCCGAGTGGCTCGACAACGGGCCCGGGTGGGTCGGCGTCCTCCTCGACGGGACCGAGACGCTGCGCTCGCTCGTGCCCGACCTCGCCGGACGGACCGGACAGTGGGACATCGGCGTGGTGGCCCCGGCCCCGGAGGGCTCGGAGGTGGCGTTCGAGCTGCGCGCCTTCTTCACCGACGGCGTCGCGCCGCCGCGCGAGGACCCGGTGACCGGCAGCCTGAACGCGGCGGCTGCGCAGTGGCTCCTGTCATCGGGACGGGCGACGGCGCCCTACGTCATGTCGCAGGGCGCCGCGCTCGGGCGGTCGGGGCGGATCCACGTCGATGAGGACGCCGACGGCATCTGGGTCGGCGGACGCACCCACGTGGTCGTCGCGGGCCAGGTGGACCTCGGATGAGGACGGGCCGGGACGCCCCGGCGCCGCTCGTGGCCGTGGCGGTGCTCGTGCTCGCCCTCGCGACGAGCGGCTGCTCCGGCGACGACGGTCCGGAGGCGGCGTCGACGACCGAGGCGCCGACGACGACCACGCCTGCGGAGCCGCCGGCCCGGTCGAGCGCCGGCTGCGGGACCGAGCCGCCGATCCTGGCCACCGACGACCCGACCGGCGACGTCGTCGCGGCGTTCGAGTCCGACGGACAGGAGCGGTCGTACCGGCTCGCGGTGCCCCGGTCGTACGAACCGGACCGGCCGACCCCGGTCATCCTCGACCTGCACGGCGCACTGTCGAACGCCGCGCAGCAGAGCGTGTACTCGCAGGTGCCGGCCCGCGGCGCCGAGCGCGGCTTCATCGTCGTGTCGCCCGACGCCATCGGCTCGAACTGGGAGATCGCGGCCGAGGGCGAGGACGACCGGTTCCTGATCGCCCTGCTCGACCACATCGGCGAGCACTACTGCGTCGACCTCGACCGCGTGCACGCCACGGGCATCTCCCTCGGCAGCTGGAAGGCCACGATCACGGCGTGCTCGCACCCCGAGCGGTTCGCGTCGCTGGCGCTCGTGGCCGAGGAGGTCGCGCCCGACGGCTGCGCCAAGCCGGTCGTCGCCTTCCACGGCACCGCCGACCGGGTCGTGCCGTACGGCGCCGGCGCCGATCCCGGCATCGTGGTGACGGGGCCGAACGCCGGCCTCCCAGGCGTCGAGGTGAACATGCCGGCGTGGGCCGAGAACGGCGGCTGCGCCGCGGCGCGCGACGTCGAGGCCATCGGGCCCGACGTCGAGCACTGGACCTCCCGCGGCTGCCCCGAGGGCATGGACGTGGAGCTCTACTCGGTCCGTGGCGGCGGCCACACCTGGCCGGGCTCACCGATCGACCGTCCCGGCACGACCCGCACGATCGACGCGACCGCGATCGCCCTCGACTGGTTCGAGGCGCATCGCCTGGGCGGCTGAGGTCGGGGGTCCGTCGCTGACGGATCGGACGCCGCCCCTGCGCCGGCACGCACGCCGGGGATCACGCGACCCGGGCGATCACGTGATCCGGGGGAGGCGCTGGGCGTGGGCCCGCGCGTCGCGGAAGAGGTCGCCGACCTCGTCGAGGCGGGCGGGGAGGTCGCGGATGGTCCACCGGTCGGGCCGGAGCGCCGGGTCGTCGAGCTCGTCCCACGTGATCGGCACCGACACGGGCGCGCCCGGCGCCGGCCGGGTGCTGTAGGGCGCGACCAGCGTCTTGTTCCCCGCGTTCTGGGTGTAGTCGAGGCGGGCCAGGCCCTTGCGGTCCCTGACGGTCCACTGCCAGCTGACCAGCTCCGGGACGATTCGGCCCACGGTCCGCGACACGGTCTCGACCCAGGCCCGCGTCTCGTCGAAGGTGGCGCCGTCCACGATCGGGACCCAGATCTGGATCCCGCGGCTGCCGGTGACCTTCGGGAGCCCGAACACGCCGAGGTGGTCGAGCGCAGTGCGGTGCAGGCGCGCCAGCTCGAGCACCTGGTCCCACGTCGTCGCGGTGCCCGGGTCGAGGTCGAACAAGGCCCAGGACGGCTGGTCCGGGTGCGCCGTCGTCGACGTCCAGGGGTGCAGCTCGATGGCGCCGAAGTTGGCGAGCCACGGGATCGTCGCCGCCTCGGCCGCCACCACGTAGGTCTGGGTCTCCCCCGGATCGGCGGCCGGGTTGTCCCATCGCTCGATCCAGTCCGGCGCGTGGGAGGGCACGGCCTTGTGCCAGAACCCGGGCTCGGTCACGCCGTTCGGGTAGCGGTGCAGGTTGACCGGCCGGTCCTCGAGGAGCGGGACGAGCAGCGGCGCGACCCGGGCCCAGTGCGCGATGAACTCGCGCTTGGTGATCGGCTCGCCGCCGTCGCGGCCGGGGAAGAGGACCTTGTCCAGGTTGGTCACGCGCAGCTCGCGACCGGCGTACTCCCACGCGCCGTTCCTGCCGAGCTGGTCCAGCGCCCGCAGCTGCGGGTCGTCGTCGCGCAGCGCCCGCAGCGGGCGCTCCGCCCGCTCCGGTGCCGCCGTCGAGTCCCACGTGGCGTCGGGATCGGCCTCGACCTCGTCGTTCGTGCGGCCCGAGAGGACCGACCGCGGGTGGTCCTCGGGGTCCCAACCGTCGACGGCGTCGTCGTCCCGCTTGTGGAACATCAGCCACTGCTCGCGCCCGCGGTCCGGCTTGGTCCGGACGAGCATGAAGTGCCCCCGGAGCTTCTCGCCGTGGACCTCGAGGTGGAGCTCGCCGTCGGCGAGCTGGTCGGCGGGCG